>NZ_CAJMZJ010000006.1:0-388501 GCF_905220295.1 Paraburkholderia sp. J76 | reverse complement strand
GGCTTCCCGTCTCCCCGCGCCTTCATCGAAAGCGCGAAAGACCGGAATTCTAGTCACCCAGCCGGCATCTTGCAAGCGGTTTTTTGACACTCGTGAAATCCGGAAAAACGCGCGAGCAAAATCGCTTCAAACGCGCCGTTGCATGACACGTTCGACGAGCTGCAGATAGTGCTCCAGATCCGGCGTCGGCTTGCCGGCCACCTTCGCGAGATCGTCCCAGCGGCGCAGGCGCACCGCGTCTTCCGCGTGCGGGCGCGCGGCGAACTCGCGTGCCTCGTCCGCATTGAAGATGCCACCCTGCAATTCGAGGCTGCGCACCGAGTCCGCGGAAAGACAGCCGAAATACGCTTCATCGACAGCGCAGAGATAGCGCTTCGCATCGACATGCAGGCGGATCGGTTCCAGCACGCTATCGGGCAACACGGGCCGCAGGAACGGCAGCGCATAGTACTGGTGCAGATCGTCGATGCCGCGCTCGGTCGGCGTTTCGCCCTGACGATTGAGAAGGTGCCCCAGATCGTGCAGGAACGCCGCCGCCGTCAGATCTTCGCTCGCCCCTTCTTCTTCCGCGAGCGCGCCGCTTTGCAGCGCGTGCTCCAGTTGCGTGACCGGCTCCCCGCTATAGGCCGTCGCGCCGTACGTTTCGAACAAGCCACGAATATCCGCAAGGCTCAGTGCCATCGTCTTCCACTCCTCTATTACATAAATACGGCGACGGCCACACCCCGGCCGCCGCCCTCAGTCGCCGCAGGATTCGCGCATGCGATTGGCCGACGCATCGGCGTTGCGCGACGCCAGCGCGCTCAACAACACCCGATGGCCCGCATACGATGCGTCCATTGCGCTGTGCGCGGGCGCCGCACGCTGCGACGAGAGCCGCAGTTCGCTCACGGTCCGCTCATAGGTCTCGCGCAACCGGGCGTTACCAGCCGCCGCGACAAGCGACGCACGAAACGCATCGCGCGCGTGCAGGAAGGCTTCGCCCTTCCCGGCGACCACCGCGTCGCGCATGGCGTTGAGATGCTCGCGCAAGTCGGCGACCTGCGCCGCGTCGATGCGCGGCGCCAACATCCGGCACGCCGCTTCGCGCAACGCCGCGCACACTTCGCCCAGTTCCTGGGCCTCCGCCGCGCCGACGCTGCGCACGAACACGCCCCGATGTTTCTCGTTGCGCACGAGGCCGGCCTGCTCCAGCGCGCGAAACGCTTCGCGCACGGGTCCGCGTGATACGGCGAGACGCGCGGCCCAGTCGGCTTCGTTGAGTTTGTCGCCGGGCGCAAGCACGCCGGCCGCGATGCGCCGCTCGATCTCGTCGCGCACCAGCGCGGTAAGCGAATGCTGACGCACCATGGCAAGCGGCGTCGTACCGCTCGCCTGCCCTTCGGGCATGGGGTCTTGCACGTCCCGCGTTGCTCGTTTGTTGCGCGCCTGCGGCGCATCGAACCGCATGGCGTCCATCCGCTCAGTCCGCCCGCCGGCGCGGCGCACGCGCCGCGATCAGCAGCAACGCCGCCAGCGAGACGAGCAACAGGACCAGCGAGAGCGCCGAAGCCGGCAGGTAGTATCCGCGCTCGACCGCGCCCACCACGACGATGGGCACCGTCGCAAAACCCGGCGGATACACCGTGAGCGTCGCGCCCAGTTCGCCGAGCGACAGCGCGAAGCCAAGCGCGAGACTCGCGCGGATGGCCGGCACGAGCTGCGGCAACACCACGCGGCGCAGCACCATGGAAGGCGGCGCGCCAAGACTCGCGGCCGCTTCGCGCAGCACGGTCAACTCGGGACGCAGCGCGGCCGATGCACAGCGATAACAAAACGGCAGCACCAGCGCGAGCTGCACGAACACGACGATCGCAGCCGAACTCGACAGATCCACAGGCGCCTTGTGATACGCGATCAGCACCGCGAGACCGAGCACCACGCTCGGTACGCCGTTGGGCACCATCGCGAGCGTGTCGACGACGGCGCCCAGGCCGCGCCGGTCACGTCCTTCGAGTGCGAGCGCGAGCCAGAGGCCCAGCGCGGTGCCGAGCACGGCCACGCCGAAGCCCACTTCGAGACTCGTTGCGAGCGCATCGAAATCGGTGGAACCGAGACGCTCGAACCAGCGCGTGCTGAACCCATCGGGCACGATCGTGCCCGACCAGTGCGACGCGACGCTCGACAACGCGACGACGATCACCGGCAACACAAACAGCCAGAAGCACAGCAGCGCCGCGAATCCAAGGAGTGCCGCGCTGACAACGCGCGCGACGAGGCTGCGCTCGACAGGCCGCGCACGAAGATGTTTGGGCGCAAGCGCGATACGGTCGGAACCGGCGACAGGATTACTTGACATTGCGCGCGCCTCCATGACTGCGGCGATTCACGCGCCGGTACAGCGCATACAGGGAGAGCGACATCGCGAGCATGACCACCGCGCCTGCGGCGGCCGTCGGCAGATCGAGATCGACGGTGGCCGAACTGTAGATCGCCACCGGCAGCGTGACGAGGTGCGCGCTGCCGAGCACGAGCAGAATGCCGAACTCGTTGAACGTCAGCAGAAAGCACAGGATCGTGCCCGCCGCGATGCCGGGCCATGCGAGCGGCAGAATCACGCGCAGGGCGACCATCCGGCTGTTCGCACCGAGACTGCGAGCGGCTTCGATCAGGCGCATGTCGAGCAGCGCGAACGCGGCAAGCGTCGGGCGCACCACGAAGGGCGCGTAGAACACCACTTCCGCGAGCACGACGCCGCCGATGCCGAACAGGAAGTCGAGCGGGGGCGCCTGCAAATGAAAGAGCCGCTGCAACCCGATGCTCACGGAGCCCTGCGAGCCATACAGAAAGATCAGCGTGAACGCGACGAGAAACGACGGGAACGCCACGAACAGTTCCAGAAAGCGCGTGACGAGGCTCGCGCCCGGAAACGGCTTGAAGAACAGCAGCGCGGCGAGCGCGACCCCGAGCACCGACGCCAGACCCGCGCTCAGAAACAGAATCCACAGCGTCGTGGCGATCACGCCGCGCGAGTCGGGATTGCCGAAAAAGGTTTCGTATGCATGGAAGCTCAAGCCGTGCGCGCCCGAAAGACTCAGCAGCACGAGGCGCACGAGCGGATAGACGACGAGCGGCCCGAGCACGAACACGAGCAGAAACGCGATGTGCCATTGCGCGCGCCGTTCGCGGCGTCGCGCGGCTGCGGCGTGCGCGTCGGCGCCCGGCGGAGCCAGCGCGGAATCAGGGGTTGATAAGGACGACATCGTCAGCCTCGTAACGCAGGGACACACGCATGCCTTTCGCCGGCGTCATGCCGTGGCCGCGCTGCATGGTGACGAGCACCGGCTCGTTCGGCATCGCGTCGAGCAGCACCGGCACCGAGAGCACCGAGCCATACCACTCGACCGATTCGATCGTCCCGTGCAACGAGCCTTCGCCGAGCGGCACGATGCGCAGGCTTTCCGGGCGCAGACACGCGAGTTTGTCGCGCACGGCGTGGCGCGCATCGCCCACCGGAAACGCGACGTTGGGCGGCAACAAATTCGCCGCACCGAGATAACGCGCGACGTAGGCGTCGTCAGGCGTGTCGTAGAGATCCTGCGGCGTGCCGAGTTGCGCGATGCGCCCATCGCGCATCAGCAGCGTGCGGTCGGAGAGCACGAGTGCGTCGTCCTGATCGTGCGTCACGCACACGATCGTCAGGTCGGGCAAGCGCTCGTGCAGCGCCTTGAGTTCGGAGCGCACCGAAGCGCGCAGATTGGCGTCGAGCGCGGAGAGCGGCTCGTCGAGCAGGAGCACGTCCGGCTCGATCACGAGCGCACGCGCGAGCGCCACGCGCTGCTGCATGCCGCCCGAGAGCTGCGCGGGCATGACGTGGCCCGCGTCGCCGAGCTGCACGAGCTTGAGCGCGTCGGCCACGCGCCGCGCGATGTCGCGCGACGGCACGCGGCGCGCCTTCAGCCCGAACGCGACGTTCTCGAACACCGAGAGATGCGGAAACAGCGCATAGCTCTGGAACAGCAGCCCGAGATTGCGCTGATGCGGCGGCACGTGGGTCAGGTTGCGGCCCGCTACGGTGAGCGAGCCCGCGAGTCCATCGGCCTCGATGAATCCGGCGATGAAACGCAGCAAGGTCGTCTTGCCGCAGCCGCTGCGGCCCAGCACGGTCAGCAGTTCGCCGCGGCGGATCGTGAGCGAGAGGTTATCGAGGACAGTGCGCGCGCCAAAGCGCACGCTCAGGTGGTCGATCTGCACGCCCGCCGCGCTGGGCGCGTCCGTGGCGTCAGTCACTCCGGACACATCCGGCAGCGCGCGGGCCATGGCGGCCGGCGCGAGGCTTGCGGTATTCACCGGGTTCATCTCCTGTCGACCGGAGCCGGCGCTTTCGCGACCTCGCTCCGGTCCCGTACAAAGTTGCAAGTTTCTATGGCCTGCCGGCTTACTTCGGCTTCACGACTTCGAGCGGCTTGCCCGACGAGCCGATCACTTCGTTCTTCCAGCGCGTCGTCCAGTCGGCCTTCTTCGCCATCACCTGATTCCAGTCCACCGGAATCAGGTTCACGCCCTGGATGGCCTGCTTGACCGCTTCGCCGTTCTTGCCCGCGAGCGCCACGTCCGTGCGGCCCGGAATGCCGAAGATGTCCGGCACCTTCGACTGCACGTCCGTCGACATCAGATAGTCGATCAGCTTCTTGCCTTCCCCCTGGTTCGGGCCGCCCTTGATCAGGCCGATTGCGTACGGCAACTGGAACGTCGTGGGACGACCGCTGGCGTCGGCGGCGAGGAAGATCGGCTTGAGCGAGAGGCCGCCGTTGGCTGCGTCGTCGAGATCCATCTGCAGGTCGCCGTTGGCCACCGAGATTTCGTTGCGCGAAAGCAGCACGTCGAGGTAGCCCGTGCCCTTGGTGTGGAACTTCGCGCTCTGCTCGAGCTTCTTCAGATAGTCGAATGCCTTGTCTTCGCCCATCAGCGAGGTCGTGAGGATGATCACGGCCATGCCGTCGCCGGCCGTGGCCGGGTTCGAGTACGCGACCTTGCCCGTGTAATCGGGATGCAGCAGGTCGGCAAACGTCCTGGGTTGGCTCTTCACGACGTCGGGATTGATCGCGAACGAGAAGTAGTTGTTCACGAACGTCGCCCACGAACCGTCGCCCGCCTTCGCGATGGCCGGCACGTTCTTGTAGTTCACGCTCTGGTACGGCTGCAGCAGGCCGCTTTGCTGCGCCTGCTGGATGAACGGCGGCAGCGTGACGAGCACGTCGGCCTTCGGCGAGTCCTTCTCCACGTTCGCGCGGTTCACCACTTCGCCGCTGCCCGCCGTCACGATGTTGACCTTCACGCCTTCCTTCTTCTCGAAGGCCGGCAGCACGTCCTTGTAGAGATTTTCGAGGCCGTCGGCCGTGTACAGCACGACGGCGTCGGCGGCGTGCGCGCTCGCGGCTGCGCCCAGCAACGCCGCGGCGGCCGCGATCGGCAGCAGTTTGCGTGCAAAACCCGCGCGACGGGAATTCGTGTGGTTCATGTCACTCTCCGAAGGCAAAACCAGATGCTCGGGATACCCGATGCGTTTGTGATTGAATGGGCCGCCTCGCGGTGGTCTCGCATCGCGCGATTGCAGATTGTCTACAATCCGCCGCTTTCCACCTGAACCGGCCGGCGCGGCAAGGGCAGCGCGTAGCCGCTCGCCTCGCTTACCGGCCCATCTGGACGGGCCCCGCAAGAATCACAGGTTTTGATGACATGAGCATGACGAATGTGGCGTTTGACAAAAAATTCCACAATTCGCCAATATTCGACACGCGACCTGGCCGCGCGCAACAGGAAGAAGACTCAGGCGATGACGAGTTCGGGCCCGCGCGCCGCGATGGCGCGAGCGACGCTCTTTTCGGGCGCAAGCTCGGTGATGACGTAGCGCGCCTGCTCGAAGCCGTTGATGCGCACGGGCGTGATGCGCCCGAACTTCGAATGATCGGCGACGACAATTGCGCAGGCCGTGGCCGCCAGCATGCGGCTGCGCACTTCCGCGACCATGCGCGAATAGTCGGTGAGCCAGCCGTCGGCGGTGATGCCGCCCGCGCCGACGAACGCGAAATCGGCGTGGTACTGGGCGAGTTGCTGCACGGTGTCGAGCCCGAAGGTCGCTTCCTCGTGGTCGGAAAGCTCGCCGCCCAGCAGCGTGACGCGGTTCTCGTTGCGGCGGCCAAGCAACAGCGCGATGCGCCAGTCGTTGGTATAGACGGTGAGCCGATGACGGTCGGTCAGCGCACGCGCGAGCGCATGCGTGGTGCTGCCCGAATCGATGATGACGGAGGCGCCGTCGGGCACGAACTCCGCCGCGCGTTCGCCGATCGCGCGCTTGGCGCTCGCGTTGGCGGCTTCGCGCACGTCGAGATCGGGCTCGCGGCGGTCGCTCGACAGCGCGCCGCCGTGGGTCGTGACGAGCAGCCCGCGCTCCGCGAGCGTGTTGAGGTCGCGCCGTATCGTCTCGCGCGAAACGCGCAGCTCGCGCACGAGGTCTGCCACCGAAAGCGCGCCCGTGCGGTTCACTTGCGAGAGGATGTATTGGTGACGTTGTTCGGCGAGCATCTCGGTGGGCGCGGGTCGTGAGTTCGGAAAAGCCGCCGTATTGTATTACGCACGCGCAGAACGAGCCCGCCCTGCCATCGTGCGCGCATCCCTGCTAATCTCGTGAAGACCGCGCGCTCACGCGACGCCCGCTTTGCCAACTATTGGAATTCATGCGTTCACGACTTCGTCAATTGCGTCTGCTGTTTTGTGCACTGCGTTACGGCTTCCGGCTGATCTGGCTCGCAGCGCCCGAGCATCACAAGCTGCACTGGTTCGTCACGCTCGCCTCGAGCCTGCATGACAACCCGCGTCTTGCCTCGCGCCTGCATGGTTCGCTGCCGCGTCTCGCGCCGCTCGCGAGCGCGTTCGCGCAAACGCTCGCCACGCGTCCCGAACTCGCGGGCGCGACCTTGCATGACGCGATCGATACCATCGAGCATTTCGAAGCGCCCCTCACGGGCGAGGCACTCGACCTCACGCTGCGCGCCGCGCTCGGCAAACCACCCGAAACGGTGTTCACGTGGATCGACCCCATCGCGGCCCACAACGGCTGGTGCGAACAGACGCACCTCGCGCGGCTCGCGCTGCCGGTGAACGGCCACCAGACGATTACGCTGCGCGTGCTGCGCGCGAAACAGGTCCAGGAAGTCGACGACGACGCGGCGCTCCTGTGCACCGTGGCTCGCTGGATCGAGCGCTTTTCGCGCGCCGCGCGCAAGCTGCGGCTGCACGCGCTCGCGCTGACATTGCGCGAAGACCTGCAGCGCCGCTTCGACCTGCGCGCCCAGGCCGCGAATCTGAGCCAGAGCGGCCATCAGCTTGGCGACGACCCGCGCATCGTCGTGCCCGACGTCATCTGGGACCTCTGCACACCGCTGACGATCGCGGTACAGCACATCGACACCGTGCGCGCGACGGATATCGCGGGGCTCGCCGAGCACCACATCAACGTCACGCAAGTCGCGGCGCATCTGATCGAGGTGGTCACGCGCCAGGCGTTCGAGCACGGCTTCTTCCACGCGGCCCTCGACGCCAGCCGGGTCGCGGTGAGCGTCGAGCCGCAGACGCGCGGCCGCCTCGTGCTCGCGGGCGCCGCGCTGATGACGAGCCTTTCCTCGCCCGAGCGCGAATTCTTCGTGCACGGAGCGACGGCGTTGTTCGAACAGGACTACGGCCGGCTCGCGACGCTGCATCACGTGGCGGGCCACGTCCCCGCGCACGCGCGCACGGAACAGATCGAGGCGGAATTGCGCACGCGCAGCGAAGCGCATTTCGCGAGCGACCCCGGCGAGCGCAGCGCGGGCGCGCTGTTCCACCATTTACTGCATTCGGTGCAGCCGTTCGGCGGCGCGGTCTCGCCGCGCCTCGTGGCGGCGCAGCGCGCGTTCAGCCAGGCGGAGGAACTGGCGCGCGCGATTCATCCGGGCGTGGACGCGTGGGGCATTGCGCGGCGCACGCTCGCCGACATCGCGCGGCAGGACCTCGGCCACCCCGGCTGGATACGGCGGCTTTCGCAGGAATTGCCGCACCTCGCGCAAATCGCGCCGCGCGTGCCGCAGATGGTGTTCCACTTCCTCGAACACCACGCGAAGACCGGGCACGGTACCGCCGCGGGCCACGCCGCGCAGCAGGCCGCGTTGCTCGATGCGTGGCGGCGCGAGCATCGGCGCGCGCGCGCGTTGCTGCTTGCCTGTGCGATCTGCGGAGGCTTGATCGGCGTGACGGCGGTGTTGTTCGGAAGCTAGCTGCATCAGTGCAGTCCTGAACAAGACCGCACCCTGCGCGGCGCGCGATACTCCGGGCCTTTCGTGTTTCTCCAGGCGTAGTGCCAGCGTAGTGCAAGCGCGCGCCTTTTCGACACCCATGCTCGCCACCCTCGCCCCCGCTCTTTTCGTCGTCCTGTGGTCGACAGGTTTTGTCGTCGCGCGCGCCATTGCGCCTTACGCCGATCCCAATCTCTTCCTGCTCGCGCGCTTCACGGGCACGGCGGCGCTGTTCACGATCGTCGCGCTGGCGATGCGCGCGCCCTGGCCGCGCGGACGCGAAATCGGCAAGCATCTGTTCGCCGGCGCGCTCCTGCAAGGCGTGTATCTGGGCGCGGGTTACTGGGCGGTCGCGCAGGGCTTGAGCGCGGGCGTGATGGCGCTCCTTGGCGCGCTCCAGCCGCTCCTGACAGCCGCCATCGCGGCGCGCATGTTCGGCGAGCGCCTGCCGCCGCGGCGCTGGTCGGGCATGTCGCTCGGCCTCGCGGGCGTCGTGCTCGTGCTGAGCCCGAAGCTGTACGCCGCCATGCACGCCGCCGGCGGCGCGATCGCCGACGCCCATGCCGCGACCGCGCCCGCGCACGTTCATGCGAATCCGCTGCTCGTGGTGGCGGTCGCGGTCGCGTCGGTCGGATCGATCACGGCGGGCACGCTTTACCAGAAGACTTCGCTCGCGCAAGCCGACATTCGCAGCGCGAGCGCGGTGCAGAACCTGGGCGCGGCCATCGTCGCCGCCGTACTCGCCCTCGTGCTCGGCGAAACGCGCTGGCTCGCCACGCCGACCTTGTGGTTCTCGCTGGCCTGGGGCATTGCGATGCTCTCGGGCGCGGGCGTGACGCTGCTCGTGTGGATGGTCCGCCACGGCGACGCCGCACGCGCCACGGCGCTGCTCTTTCTCGCGCCGCCGCTCGCGGCGCTCGAAAGCTGGCTGCTGTTCGGCGAAACGCTCACGCCCACGCAGATCGCGGGCTTCGGCGTCGCGCTTGCGGGCGTGCTGATCGCGCGGCGCGCGTAGCGCACGCGCGGCGCCCCGACCGCGCCCTCAACCGAACGCCGGGCGTTCAGTCGGCCGTGTCGGCGCCAGCCTTCGCGCGCGCCTTGCCGCCGGGCGCGGGCGACCACGCGGGGCGCGTCTTGCGCTCCGAATCGACCACGACGACGAAGCGTCCCGCCCACGGCGTGATCTCGCGGTCCGAATGCAGCACCCACAGCGACTTGCCCTCGTCGACCAGCGCCTGGTACTCGGCGTCGATGATGCCGTAGTGATCGATGAACGCATTGAGCGTCGCCGGAATCCGCACGCAGCCCTTCGAGTGGCGGATGCCGAGCAGCGGTTCGAGGCGGTCGGGGTCGGTGGCGTGCATCTGGAAGCGCATCTGCGAATAGCCGCCCTTGCCCCAGCCGCGCTCGCCGTCCACCCAGCCGAAGTCGTAGATGCGCATGTCGCGCCGGCCATAGCCGCGTATGTTGTTCTGATTCATGGTGCCTTCCGCGCGGAAGTCCATGTTCAGCGGCGAGTGATCGAACACGCCGAGCGGCGTGAGGAAATGGTCGAACTCGCCGGGGCGGCCGGTCGCGACCGGCGACGCGCCGATCATGAGCCACGGCTCGCGAGGCGTGGCCCGGAAGTAGATGAAGAGCGCCTGCACGTTCGCACTGCGATCGACGAGGATGACGAATTCGCCCGCCAGCGCGCCCAGATCCTTTTCGTCGAGCGCCGCCTGGAGGCGCTGGCCGTAGGCGCGCTGGTCCGCGATCGGCACACGCAGACGCCGGTTGACGTCGCGCGCGAAGCGCTGACGCATTTCGAGCGCGTCGCGGGTTTCTTCGGCGGCCTCCTGCGGCGTGAGCATCCGATGAACCGGGAGCACGAGCGCGGGCGGCGCGGAAGCGGCCTGCGCCGCCGAGGCCGACGAAGCAGAAGTCGCTGACGAAGCCGCCGAAGCACTCGCAGCCGCCGACGCCGGCGCAGACGTGGAAGCAGCAGAAGCCGCGGAAGCCGCGGAAGCCGCGCTGGCAACAGGCAGGGCCGCAGACGCGCCCGACGCGGCGGAAGCAACCGGCTTCGCAGCGGCCGGCGCCTGCACCGGCGCACTGCGCACGGCACCCGAGGCAACATGCGCGCTGGAAGCGGTCACGCTGTCTGCGGCGTAAGCGGCGCTTGCTGCCCACGAGGCGCAAAACGAAGCGCATAGCGCAGCCGCCACCGCGCGGCGTACCGGCGCGCCAAACCACTGCGGTTTATGATGGGGAAGATGCGGAGCGCCTCCCTGGACGCCGCCGCGCACGCGAGCGCCCATGCGCCGCGAAAAATTGTCGTTCATCGTGAGTCCGGCCGATTGTGCGTCTTGTCTGAAGTCGGATACGTCGGGCGCTGTGCTGTGCGGCGTCGCCGACAGCGCCACGACCACCCGACATTAGACCAGACAACGCCGACCGCGCGCGTATGCCACGTGCGCGGCCAGTCAAGGAACCGACGCTCGCGGGCCTGACCAGGCGGCGCGTGCGCGCGCTTGCGCGGGCGCTGGGCGATGACGAGATCGATGACTTTCTGGAAGGCAAAACGGTGAGCGAACAAGCGTACGAAACGATCTTTCGCTTCTACGACGCCCCCGGTGAAGGCCGCTGACGTCAACGGCCGGAAACCTCTCAGTCGCGTTCGCGCTTAGGGGGCGCTTCGCCTTCGAACGGCGGCGCACTCACCTGGAGCGCCACGCCTGCGAGACGGCGGGACTGAAGCTCGCGCGCCACGGCATCGGCCACATACGGCACGTCGGAGTCGAGTTCGAGGTCCGCGTGCGCATTGGGTGTGCCTGCGTCATAAACGGTGATGCCCTTGGCGTACTTGCCCAGTTCGCGTTCGAAAAAGCTGCGCACATCCTGCTCGCTGCAGGTTTCCGGAACATTCCACACAGTCAGATGCATGACGGCCCCTTCGCGAGAAATTCGGATCTGGCGTGCAGCGTTCAGCGGAACCGGCGAGGCTGCGTCGCGCGTACGCGTACGGGCTGCAGGCTCGCGCGAGCGCGCGAACGCTCCCATGCCAACTGGCCAAGGATGGCAGCGACGCCAAGCAATAAAAGGCTGGACGTAAGCATTGTTGTAACTCCCTTTTGTTGATTCCCTTTTGTTGATGAATATCAGCATAGTCGCATTTACTGGACGACGCGCTGCGGCATATTGTCTGGCAGTGAGATGCCCCCTGCCCTTGCCTGGTCGGGCTCGCAACCGACGTGCCCGAGGTGCACAAAGGTGCGCGCGAAACAGCGCTTCAGGAACCGTCGTCGCGGCTCGCCGAAGTCGTATCGTCGGCCGCGCCGCCGCAGTCCATGCGGGTGAGGCGATCGTACTGATGCACCCAGTTGCCGGTGATCGCCGCCTGCGCCTGCGCTAGCGTCATGCGCCCCGCGCACACGCAGCGCTTCAGGCGCACCGTGAGCAGCGACTTGCGGCGCTCGCCGGCGTGGCCGCCCCATGGAATGAGGTCGAAGTTGGCCCTGGCGTCCGGCGAGCCGCCGAGCACGATCGGCACGTGCCGGTCGAGCGCGTAACCCACGCCTTCGTCGGCGTCGATGCCGCGCGCCGCGAGCATGCGGCCCTTCAGCGCCATGGTCTGGTCGAACGGCGGCGCCACGGTGTCGGCGTAGCCCGGACGGCAGATCGTATCCGTCACCGACTCCTGCGTGACGCGCGTATCGAGAAGCTGTGGGTCTTGCGCGAACGCACCCTGTGCCGCGACGCCCGTTGCGAGCGCGAGCAGCGTGGCGCGCGGAACCGCGCGCAGCACTCGCGCGCGCCATTCAGGCGCACCACTGCGACAAACAATGCCTTCTGCCATGCGGCGCGCGATGCGGCGTATTGCTGCCTTTTCTGCGTTCATGGTTGAGCGCACCGTGCGGCACGATGCGGAAATGGATGGTGAGTGCCGGGTTATTAGACCACAATCAAATATTGTCGGGGCAATCGGGCACATCCATGAGCCAGCGGGCGCGCCGGCTTTTGTTCCGTAATCCCAGGTAATTTATGCGTGCCGGCAAAGTGCCCGCTTGCCACGCTCGCGCTGGCCGTTTGGCCGATGGCAGCGCGCGACGCGTTAGCGCATAATGGGCCGCCCGGTCAGATCCGGAGCGGCGCGTATGGCGCGCATTCGAAGAAACGAGGAAAACCCCATGTCCATTTCCATGTATCAAGCATCGGTGCCCGTGCTCGTGCGCGGTCTCACCAGTCTGCAAAACATCATCGGCAAGGCGCAGGCGCACGCGGCGGAAAAGCAGATCGACCCTTCCGTGCTAACGGGCGCCCGGCTCTTCCCCGACATGCTGCCGCTCACGCGTCAGATCCATATCGCCACCGACACCGCCAAGGGCTGCGCCGCGCGCCTGGCCGGCGTGGAGGCACCGAAATTCGAGGATGTCGAAGTCACCTTCGACGAGTTGCACGCCCGTATCCAGAAAACCATCGACTATCTGAACGCATTCAAGCCGGAACAGATCGACGGCACGGAAGCGCGCAGCATTACGCTCAAGATGCGCAGCGGCCCGATCGAGTTCACGGGCCAGAGCTATCTGCTGGGCTTCGTGCTGCCCAACTTCTTCTTTCACGTCACCACGGCCTATGACATTCTGCGTCACAACGGCGTGGAGCTGGGCAAGCTCGACTATCTCGGCGCGCGCTAACGCGAGCCTCTGAACGCGAGCAACAAAAAAGCGTGCGGCGCATTACGCGGCGCACGCTTTTTCGCAACCGTCCTTCTAACCAGCCGCATCAATCGAGCGAGAGCCGCAGCGCGAAGCCGATCAACGCGGATGAGAACGCCCACTTCTGGACCGTCTGCGCGAGCGGATGGCGACGCAGCCATACGGCAATGCGCGCGGCGCCCAGCACATAGATCACGTCGAAGAACGCGCATACCGCGACCAGCAGCACGCCCAGCACGGAAACCTGCACCCAGACCGAGCCTGCCTCGGGCCGGATGAACTGCGGCAGCAGCACCGAACAGAACAGCAGCGCCTTCGGGTTCAGCAGGTTCGTGAGCAGCCCTTTGACGAAGTCGGCGCGGCGCGGTCGCGCCTCGACCACGCCTTTCTGCTCGGGCATGGCGAACGCCGGCGCGCGGAAGATCTGCACGGCGATCCACGTGAGATACGCCGCGCCCACGTAGCGCACCACTTCGTAAAGCCATGGCGCGTTGCGCAGCAAGGCCGCGAGACCGCAGGCCGAAAGCGTTACGTGGGTGGCGCGCGCGAGTCCCAGGCCGCAGGCCGCCGCGAAGCCGCTGCGCGTGCCGCGGCTCATGCTGGTCTGCATCACGAGCGCCATGTCGGCGCCGGGCAGCGCGCAGACGATAATCAGGGCGACGATGAACATCAACAGCAAGTGGGCGGAAATCATGTTGGCCTCGCGTGAAAGAGGCTCAATCTTGCCGCTACATGCAGAGCGATTTCTGGCGTTTTTCCTATCGCCAACGTCATAATTTGGCGGAATGCGCTAATATTTCCCCCTCGGAACCATGACTCCCCTAACCGCCATGAGCGACCTCGACAAACTCGACCGGGCGATACTCGGCGCGCTGCAAACCGACGGGCGCATGCCGAACGCACGACTCGCCGACACGGTGGGCCTGAGCGAAACGCCGTGCGCGCGGCGCCTGAAGCGGCTCGAACAGGAGGGCTATATCGAGCGTTACCGGGCGGTGCTTTCGCGCCGCGCGCTCGGCTATGGCGTGGTGGGATTCGTCTCGGTGCGCTTTGCCGTGCACGACCGCGCGCTCGCCGACCGTTTCGAGCGCGAGGTGCTGGCGATCGAGCGCATTCTGTCGTGCCACAACGTATCCGGTACGGCGGACTATATTTTGCAGGTGGTGGCCCGCGATCTCGACGACTATGGCACCTTCATGCGCGACCAGTTGCGCAGCCTGCCCGGCGTCACGTCGGTCGAGTCGGCGCTCTCGCTGCGCGAAGTAAAGGCCGAGAGCGGACTGCCCCTGCCCTGAACACACAACCCCAACACGTAATAACGGAGTTTTCGATGACCCCAGAACAGGCACGAGCCGAAGAAGCCGCGGCCATGGACCGCGTACTGACCGCGACCCAACGCGTCAAAACGGCGTTCACCTCGCTGCAATCGCAGTTCCCGCCCGAAGGCGACGGCAAGCCCTCGCAATTCGCGCTGCAGACTTTCGACATGGCGCTTCAGGAACTGGAAGATGCCCAGGCCGCCTTCGACGAGATGCTCAACGATCTGTTCGACGGCGAGCGCTAAATCCGCGGAACATGACCGACGACACGAACGTTCACGTCACCGTGCTCGGCGTCGGCGTCGTTGTACGCAACGGCGATGCGTGGCTGCTCGGCCTGCGCAAAAGCGCATGGGGACGCGACACATGGGCGTTCCCGGGCGGCAAGGTCGACCCCGGCGAAGATCCGCTCGCCGCAGCCGCGCGCGAGCTGCGCGAGGAAACCGGCCTGGAATTGATCGAGGCGCGCGCGGCCGGCTGGGCCAGCGGCTGGCTCGAAGCCGGGCGCGTGCGCCATGTGACGCTGTTCGTCGAGGCCGTCGCACGGGGCGCCCCGGTCGTCGCCGAGCCCGACAAGTGCGCGCAGTGGGCGTGGTTCACGCGGGACGCATTGCCCGTCGATCTGTTCGAGCCCACCCGCCTCTACTTCGAAACCCGCTAGCGCTTCGCGGCGGCGCGCTCCCGCACGAAGGCCGCGATACGCTCGCAGGCCTCGACGAGCCTCGCCTCGTCGACGACGAAACCGAGCCGCACATAACCGTTCGCCGTTTCCCCAAATGCGCTCGCGTCGAGCACGGAAACCTTCTGCGCCTCGAAAAGCTGCCAGGTGAACGCCTGCGTGTCGAGCCCCGTGCCGCGGATGTCGATCATCATGAACATGCCCGCTTCCGGCAGCAGGCACTTGAGTCCCGGCACGCCCGCCAGCCGCTCGTAGACGATGTCGCGGCCGCGGCGATAAATCTCGCGCATGCCGGCGACGATCTGCGCGCGATTGTCGAGCGCCGTGAGCGCGGCTTCCTGAATGAAACCGGGCAACCCGTAGAGCATGCAGAGCGCGAGCCGCGCCAGATGCGCGATCATCGTCTCCGGCGCGATCACCCAGCCCAGACGCCAGCCCGGCATGGCATGCGACTTCGAGAGGCTGCCGATCGTGACCGTGCGCTCCGCCATGCCGTCCAGCGCGGCGATGCTCACGTGCTCGCGCTCGAATGTGAGGTCGGCGTAGACCTCGTCGGAAAGCACCCACAGGTCGTGCCGCTTTGCCAGTTGCGCAACGCGTTCGAGGTGCGCGCGCGGCATCACCGCGCCGGTGGGGTTGCAGGGCGTAGCGAAGAAGATCGCGCGCGTGCGCGGCGTGAGCGCTGCCTCGAGCCCGTCGCAGTCGAGATGAAAGCCGTTCGCGGGATCGACGGGAACCGGCACGAGCGTCGCCCCCGACGCACGAATCGCGGCCTCGTAGGTCAGGTACATCGGCTCGGGCACGAGCACTTCGTCGCCGGCTTCCAGGAGACAAAGCGACGAAGCGAACAAGCCGTTTTGCGCGCCCGCGCAAAGAATCACGTTCTGCACACCGACCGCGCGCCCGCTGGAAAGCGCATGCTCGCGCGCAATTGCCGCGCGCAGCGGTTCGCGGCCCATGATGGCCGAGTAATGCGTATCGCCTTCGCGCAGCGCGGCGACGGCGCGCTCGACGATCGGCGCGGGCGTGCCGAAGTCGGGGTCGCCCACGCTCAGCACGATGACGTCCTCTCCACGCGCCGCGGCCTGCAGCGCGGCATGGTGGATCTCCCACGCCGTCGTGCGACGGCCCTGCAATCGCTCGACCAGATTCGAATACTTCATGTTCCGCATGTCTCCCGCCCGGCTAGATGAATAGGTGCGTGCAACGATACCAGGGAATGCGCCCGCATAGAAATGCCGATGCGCTTAGGCAGGTATCCAGCGCAATGTTAGTATTTCCAGCCTGTTGGATGATCTATTTGCCGGCCCGCCCGGCGCGCGGCTCCATGTCCTCACCCTACGAAGTTCCAGCGCTGCGGCGCATACACGAGATACTGGACGTGCTCGCGCACGCGCAGGCCCCGATGCGCGCGGCGGCAATCGCCCAGGCCACCGGCCTCTCGCGCAGCACGCTCTACCTGATGCTCGACTCGCTCGAACGCCGGCGCTGGATCGAAAAACGCGCGGACGGCTATATCGTCGGCCTCACGCTGTTCGAACTCGGCAGCACGTATGTGCGGCACGACCGGCTCCAGGAAGTGTTCCGCCAGGAAGCGACCGTATTCGTCGCGACGCATAACGAAGTGGTTCAGCTTGCCGTGCTGGACGGCGCCGAAGTCGTGTATCTCGCGCGCGAGGATCCCGCGCGGCCCGTGCTGCTCGTCTCCGATCCAGGCTCGCGGCTGCCCGCGCATTGCAGCGCGCTGGGCAAAGCGCTGCTCGCGAGCCTTCCCGATGATGAGGTCAACGCGATCCTGCCGCGCCAGCTTCCCGCCGTCACGGCGAACACCATCACGCGCAAGCAGGATCTGCTCGCGGCGCTCGCCGCGATACGCCGCTCAGGCCTCGCGCACGAGCGCGAAGAAGTCACGGCGGGCATTGCGTGTTTCGCGGCGTTCGTGGGCGTGACGGCGCTCGGCAAACGTGTGGCGGTCAGCGCGAGCCTGCCGCTGGAAAGGCTGGACGCGCGCCGCGAAAAGCGCCTGGCCATCGCGGTGGTCGAAATGGCGCAGCGCATCGCCAAGGGTCTTTGACGACGCCTGAGTGCTCAGGCGCTCTCGCGCGGCACGACGGCGTATTGAATGCGCGTTTTCACGGGACGCTGCGCGACAGCGCCGTCCGCTGCCGCGAGCGCGGCGACGATCGCCTCGCCCGTGCGCTGGCCGATGCCGTAGGCATCGACCGAAATCGTGGTGATGGCCGGATAGCAGCACGCCGCGATCTCGAAGTTGCCGAACCCCGCGACCGCCATGTCGCGCGGCACGCTCAGGCCGCGCCGCTGGCATTCCATGATCGCGCCGAAGGCCGACATGTCGCTCACGCACATCACGGCTTCGGTGTCGGGCCAGCGCTCAAGCAGTTCGGCCATGGCGGGCGCGCCGTGGCTCATCGTGACGGGAGAGTCGCCCAGTTGCACGACGCGGCGCCTGTCGAGCCCGAGCGCTTTCATCTCCATCTGATAGCCCTTGAGGCGATCGAGGCCGCGCCGGTCCAGTTCGCCCGCGCCGCCCAGAAAACCGATGCGCCGATGTCCCTTGTCCGCGAGATAGCGCACCATCTCGCGCGCGGCGCTCACGTTGGAAAAGCCCACGGCCATGTCGATCGGCTCCGCGGGCAGGTCCCACATCTCCACGACGGGCACGCCCGAGCGCTGCAGCAGCGTGCGCGTGGCGTCCGTATGCTGCGCGCCCGTGAGCGCGATGCAGCGCGGCTGGTGGCGCAGCATCTGGCGCACGAGGCGCTCCTCGCGGTCGAGGAAGTAGTCGGTGTCGCCGATCAGCAGTTCGAGGCCTTGCGGCTCCAGTACAGCCGTGAGGCCGCTCACGGTGTCCGAAAAATTGGAGCTGGAAAGCGATGGCACGAGCACGGCGACGAACGACGAGCGCCCCGAGGAAAGCGCGCCGGCCGCCGCGTCGGCCACATAGCCGAGTTCGTCGATCGCGCGCTGCACGCGCTCGCGCGTCGCCTCCGACGCGCTGCGCCCCGCCATCACGCGCGACACCGTCATCTTCGAAACGCCCGCGAGACGAGCGACATCGGACATGCGGGGCGGCGTGACTTTCGGAGCGCTGGTTCTGGACATCGCGGCTGGACGGCAAAATAAAAAGAACGCATATCATAACGGCTGCGTCCTGGTTTTCCTCGTTTCGCACCATTGCATGCCTTCGCCATCGTAGGCATTCATTTAATTCGCAATCCTCATCACCTGGCGGAATCGGCCGCCGCATGCGTAACGTTCGATTCGCGAATCCACGAATTCGGTCACAATCGACGGTCGGTGCGGCAGGCAGTGCACCCAGCGCAGACGCCCCGCCGCCCACTCACGAGCCAGGAGGAGACTTGCCATGTCAGGACCCACCCGCACCATCGCCGAAAAACGCGCCGACTTTCGCGCGCTGCACACCGCCGGTTGCTTCGTACTGCCAAACCCGTGGGACGTGGGCAGCGCGCGTTATCTCCAGAGCCTCGGCTTCAAGGCGCTCGCGAGCACGAGTTCCGGTTTCGCATGGTCGCGCGGCCACGCCGACAACACCCTCCCGCGCGACGCGATCCTCGCGCACCTGCGCGAGATCGTCGCGGCCACCGACGTGCCCGTGAACGCCGACTTCGAAAGCGGCTTCGGCGCGGACCCCGCAGGCGTCGAAGAAAGCGTGGGCCTTGCGGTCGAGAGCGGCGTTGCGGGGCTTTCCGTGGAAGATTCGACCGGCGACCAGGCCGCGCCGCTGCTGCCGATCGAGGTCGCCGTCGAGCGCATGCGCGCGGCGCGGCGCGCTATCGACGCGCGTGGCGGCGACACCGTGCTCGTCGGCCGCGCGGAGAACTTTGTGGCGGGCGTGCCCGACCTCGACGACGCCATCGCGCGCTTGCAGGCGTATGCGCAGGCAGGCGCCGACTGTCTTTATGCGCCCGGCATCCAGACGCGTGAGCAGATCGTGGCCGTTGTGACCGCGCTCGCGCCGAAGCCGGTGAACGTGCTGATCGGCGCGAACTCGACCTTCACGCTCGACGATCTCGCCTCGCTCGGCGTGCGACGCGTGAGCGTGGGCGGGGGCCTTGCACGCGCCGCATGGGGCGGCTTCCTGCACGCGGCGCAACGGCTGGCCGAAGGGCGCTTCGACGGCTTCCAGAACGCGGCGTCCGGTGCGACGCTCAACGCCGCCTTTCGTCAGGAAACCTGATTAGTTGACGTGAGCGACGTGCGGGGTGCGCGCGGTTTGCGCACACCGGTGACGTTGCCAGTGTCGCCGAAGCACGCCAGCGCCCACGCCACGAACGCGCGCTGCTTGGGAGCCTGCGCGCGGCGATCAGCGTAAAGCAGATGCATGGGCCGCACCGGCGCGGCATACGCCTCGAGCAGCGGCACGAGCCGGCCCGCGGCCACCGACGGCGCCAGGCTCGGCTCACCGGCGAGCACGATGCCCACGCCCGCTTCCGCCGCCGCGATCAGCGCGCGCGTGTCGTTGCTGCGCAACTGGCCGCGCGGCTCGACTTCGATTTGCGTGTCGCCGTCCTGGAAGATCCACGTTCGCGGCGCCGGAAAGCTGTCGAACGCGTAATCGAGACACATGTGCTGCGCGAGTTCGCGCGGATGCGCCGGCGTTCCGTGAGCCGCGAGATAGGCGGGCGCGGCGCACGGCACGAGCCGGTAAGGCGCGAGCGGCCGCGCGACGAGTTGCGAGTCGGGCAGCGCGCCGATGCGAAACGCGACATCGAAACCATCCTGCAAGAGGTCGAACTGCCGGTCGCTCAGCACGAGATCGATTTTCACGTCGGGGCAATCGGCGAGAAAAGCCTTGATTTCATCGGCAAGCCGAAAGGCGCCGAACGCGACGGGCGCCGTCACGCGCAGCGTGCCCTGCGGGTGGGCGGTTTGCGCGAGCGCGATGGCGTCGGCGGCGGCCGCCTCTTCGAGCACGCGCCGGCAGGCTTCGAAATACGCGCGGCCCGCTTCGGTGAGCGCGTGCTTGCGCGTCGAGCGTTGGAGCAGGCGCACGCCCAACGTCTTCTCGAGCGCGTCGACGTGCTTGCCCGCCATTTGCGGCGTCATCGCGAGCATGCGCGCCGCCGCCGTGAACGAACCGGATTCCGCTGTCTTCACGAACACGGTCATGCTGGTCAGTTTGTCCACGATTGGAAATCCGCCGTTTCAAGTCTTTAACCGGAAAGGCCGATTATCGCATGACGGTTTCGGCGCTACGCTGGGGTCTCCATTTCCAACTACGGGGATTTTCCATGAAAGCACACAGCGAACATCGATTGACCGTCGGCATTCTCGGCGCGGGCGAGATCGGCATGACGCTGGGCAAACTTCTCGCGCAGGCGGGGCATGAGGTGATGCTCTCGTCGCGTCGTCCCGAGGCACGCGCGGCAGAGGCGGCGTCGCTGGGTTGCCGGATCGGCACGCTGGAGCAAGCCGCTGCGTTCGGCGAGATCGTCATCGCGGCACTCCCGCTATTGGCGCTCGACGACATTCCGGTCGATACGCTCGCCGGCAAAGTCGTCATCGACACCATGAATTACTATCCGCCGCGCGACGGCGCCATCGCCGCGTTCGACGAATACCGCGAGGCCACGAGCGAGCGCGTCGCGCAGCGCCTGCATGGCGCACGCGTGGTCAAGGCGTTCAATGCGATTCTCGCGTACGACCTGCCGCGCGAAGAGCGGCCGCCTGTCGAGGGCAACCGGCGTGCGCTGCCCCTAGCGGGCGACGATGAAGACGCGAAGGCGTTCGTGGCGGCGTTGCACGCGCAACTCGATTTCGACGCGTTCGACTCGGGATCGCTCGCCGATAGCTGGCGCTTCGAGCGCGCAAAACCCGCCTATTGCATCCCGTTGAACCGTATGCAACTGCGCGCCGCGCTCGCCGCCGCCGAACGCGACAAGGAGCTGCCGCATGGCTCATGGCGACGCAAACCGCGCGCGACCGAAGTTCGTTGAACCCGGATTTCCTGGCACACCGAATCAACTAACGCCAGGATCATGCGAGACGGGACGCAACGAGGCACTACCGCCCCGCCTTGCATGCTGTGCTTAATCGTAGTGACGGTGCTTGTGGCGCTTGCCGTGATAGCCGCGCGAATAGTCGTCGGCGTAGGAGTTCGAACGCGAGACATTCCCGCCGAGCGCCGAGCCCGCGCCGCCGCCCACCGCCGCGCCGATCAGGCCGCCGGCGGGGCCGCCCATGGCATTACCCGCCGCCGTGCCTGCGCCCCCGCCAAGCGCGCCGCCGATGATGGCGCCCGTGCGCTCGCGACGATTCGAAGTAACCGCGCCGCCCGCGCCGCCGCCCACTGCGCCGCCGATCACAGCGCCAGTGCCGCCGCCCACCGCGCCGCCCAAAGCCGCGCCCGCGACACCGCCGAGCGCGCCACCCAGTACGTTGTTCATATCGCCGGCCAGCGCCGGGAGCGAGGCCGCCGCCGTCAGCGCGGCAACGGCAACCATCTGGATGAGTTTCTTCGACATAGTTGTTCTCTTACGTTTTTGAGACGGGACCGAGTATAGCGGCCAAATTGAAAGCTCCTTGTAACGCCAACGCCTGGACCCCGTAAGAGGTGTAACAAAATGGTCCCGGCGCGGCACGACGCTCCATGAAGGCCTTTTTGTGGCAGGCTTGCCAGATCCGACTGCTAAAGGGCCTCCACCATGTCCCGAACGCCACACTCCGTTTCCGCGTTGTCGCTGGCAAGCCCCACGTACAGCCTCACGCTACGCGTGCTGCACTGGCTGACCGCGTTATGCATGTTCGTCGTGATTCCGGTGGCGTGGTACATGACGACGATGGACCGTCATGACCCGTCGCGCGGCACCTGGATTAATTTCCACAAATCGATTGGACTGACCGTCCTGCTGCTCACGCTGATCCGCGTCGTGACGCGGCTTTCGGGCACCACGCCGCCGCTGCCGCAACGCATTCCTCTCTTCGAGCAGAAACTCGCGCACGTCGGTCATGGCCTGCTGTATCTGATTCTCTTCGCCATGCCGATCAGCGGCTATATCAACTCGTATGGCGGCGGCCATCCGGTGAACTGGTTCTGGCTGTTTCAGGTGCCCGCCGTCGTGCCGGCAGACAAGGCGCTTGGTCAGCTCGGCTCGAAGGTCCACTACTGGCTGGCGTACCTCACGTACGTGCTGATCGCCGGGCATGTGCTCGCGGTGATCTACCATCAGGCGGTGCAACGCGTGGACATCCTCGGACGCATGACCGGGCGCGCGGGGAAGCGCTAAGCACGGAAATTCGGAGACTATTGTCCGTTCACAGCCACCTACCGGGCGATGAGACTTTCACGCGTCCATCGCCACTGTAGCGCGCCGGTCGACATACTGTTTGTTGCGGCTTCGGCCGTTTGCGATCTGCAATTCGAACGTCAGCGGGCGCGCTCCACTTCCAGGCCACGCTGCGCCACCCGATACTCCTGCCACATTTTCTGGTAAGCACGCTCCATGTTTCGTGCGAAACGCGGCGCATCCATCAGTGGCGAAGCTTCCATGCGCACCCGCAACCCCGCGCGCAACGCCGCCAGACGAGGCAGATCGCGCGCAAGTTCGCTGGCAACGCGCACAAAGTCCTCGTCCGTATGCGCAACGAGTTCAGGCAGGCCCAGATTGGCCGCGAGGCTCCATCCGCCACGGCTCGCCGCAGAGCGGCCCGCGCGAGTGACCACGGGCACGCCCATCCAGAACGCGTCGAGGCTCGTGGTGTGGCCGTTGTAAGGAAACGAGTCCAAGGCGAGATCAATGCGACGGTACGTTTCCAGATACGGGGCGCGTGCCTGATGGCCGACGAACGCCACCCGCGAGGCGTCGATGCCCTGCGCCGCACAGCGCGCGGCGATCCGTTCGCGCGGTGCGCCTGGCGGCGCGAGCAGCAGCAAACGCGAATCCCCCACGGCGGCCATTACCCGACTCCACAGATGGAGCGCGTGATCGCTGATCTTGGCAGGGTTGTTAAGGCAGCCAAACGTGAACGTCGCGCCGCTCGCTGCAGGCAAGCCGTTGACGGCGCCAAGGTCGGCCTGGGCGTCATAGCACCAGAACGCGTCAGGCAGGCGGAGCGAACGTTCGGTGTAGAGCGCGTCGCGGCCAGATTCATCAGGAGGATCGAGCCACGGATCGGTGAGCCGGTAGTCCATGGCACGGCTGCCCGTGGTGCCCGGATAGGCGAGCCACGCGACCTGGACCGGCGCGGGCCGGTGCGCGAACAGCGGGCGCCGCGAGCCAGCCATGTGCATGGTCAGGTCGATGAGGATATCGATACGGTCCGCGCGTATCTGTTGAGCGAGTTCCGTATCACCGACCGTGCGAACATCGCGCCATACATCGGCGAAATTCTTGATACGCGCCGTCATGGCATCGGGACGCGCGACGCCGGAATAGCAGAAGATCTCAAACGCCTCATGATCGTGCTGTGACAGCAGGGGCACTGTGAAAAGCGACTGGCAGTGGTAATAGAAGTCGGGCGATACATAGCCAATACGCAAACGCCGCTCAGGCGCCAGATCGTTCGCATGGCGCTGCGCACGCGCCGACCTGAAAACGGGCTCCTCATGCCGGGCCGCATAGCGTTCGCTTTCTTCGAGCAGTAAATGTGGGTCGTCCGTTTGAAATGCGAGTGCGAAGATAAGGTCGCTGTGCGCCACGCTGTCGGCAGGGTTGCATGCGAGCGAATGCCGATAGGCGTCGATCGCCTCGTCAAGCCGTCCCATCTTGAAGAGCACGTCGCCCAGCGCAGTCTGCGCGCCAGCGAACTCCGGTTCCACTTCGAGCGCCCTGCGCAGCGCCGCTTCCGCGCCGGGAAGATCCCCGTCGGCCAGCACGTGGCCGAGTTGATACCAGCCATTCGCGTCACGCGGTTGCAAAGCGACGGCACGTTCAAGCGCAGCGACGGCTTCGTCAGGCTTCGCGCGGCCAAGCACGGTGCCGAGGTTGTAGTGCGCGTCGGCAAGGGTCGGATCAGCAGCGATGGCGTTGCGTGCTGCTGTCTCGGCTTCCACGGGATGCGTTCTTGAGAGGAGATGGGCGAGATTCGACCACGCGGCTGCGGCGCGTGGATTTAACGCGACTACGCGCCTGTACGCGGCTACGGACTCGTCGGGGCGGCTCTCGCACAACAGGTTGCCGAGATTGAACCAGGAGATGGCGAGCGCAGGATTGAGTGCGACGGCACGGCGCAAGGCATCCTCGGCTTCGAGCGGCCGTGATGCGGAAAGCAGATTTCCGAGCGCGTTCCAGGCGGGTGCGAAGTCCGGATCGAGATGGAGAGCACGGCGCAATGCCGCCTCGGCAACTTCGGGCTGAGATTGCGCGAGCAACGTACCCAGATTGAAATGTGCCTGCATGAAGCCGGGCGCCAGGTCAATTGCGCGCTCGAACGCGCTTCGCGCCTCTTCGATACGCGAGCCGCGTAGCAGGTTGCCGAGATTGTTGTGCGCTTCCGGAAACACCGGCTGAAGCTCGAGCGCTCGGCGCAGATGCTTTTCGGCCTCAAGTGCGTTACCCGCGCCGCAGTTATTGGCCAGGTAAAAGTGCGCAACGGCGATTGCGGGATCGAGTTCGAGCGCGCGTAAGAGTGCAGCGCGTTCGTCGTCGATGCGACCTTGTGTGTGCAACGCGAGGGCGAGATCGACCAGGCGGGACGGGTTCTGTTGCGGACCAAGTCCCTCTCTCAGGAACGTACTGGCCTTGGCAAAGTGTCCTTGCTGGAACGCGATCAGACCCGCGAGGTGCAGCGTCTCTGGCTGACGGGATGCGTGGCTGAGCGCCGTCTGACAATGGCGTTCCGCTTCGACGAGCCGGCCGGCACGCCAGGCGGCGAGTGCGGAATCGTACATGTTGGTGGTGAGGGTGACCTCGTGCGCTGCGCAGGGGCGAGAGCGCTTCAGGCCGCACGCAATTGTTGAGGCTAAAGGCTGCGAACTATGGACGCCCCGCGATCCCGAAAATGCTGGCCGTAGTGATTCTTTGATTTACTGCAAGTCCATCTGCGTGATGGCCTGACGGATTTGCTTTTTGTATGTCGATAACGGGCAACCCTATTGAAAAGAGTGCCATCGCCCATATCGTATAATTCCGATATATGATTCGGACAGTTACGATGCAACCGCGATGAAGAAACCCCCTGCCACTCCCACTCTGGACGTCGACGCGATCTGCAAGGCGCTCTCCAACCCGGTGCGCCGCGAGATTCTCGCGTGCCTGCGCGAGCCGCAGGTGCATTTCGGCGACCAGGAACTGCCGCTCGAAAACGGCGTTTGCGCGGGCAAGATCGACGCGCATTGCGAGCTTTCGCAATCCACGGTCTCCGCGCATCTGGCCGTCTTGCAGAAGGCCGGACTCGTCACGTCCAGACGCGTGGGGCAGTGGGTGTTCTTCAAGCGCAACGAGCCGGTCATCGAGGCGTTCATCGCCCACATGAACGCGCAGTTGTGATTGTCGTCCGTTTCGAGTCCCGTATCGCTTTTCAGCACGCGGGCCGCGCCCGCAGACAAGGTGAACCTACATGGCAACGCTTTTCGACCCCATCCAGATCGGCGACCTCACGCTGCCGAACCGCATCATCATGGCCCCGCTCACGCGTCAGCGCGCGGGCGACGTACGCGTGCCCAACGCGCTCATGGCGAAGTACTACGCCGAGCGCGCCACGGCCGGCCTCATCATCAGCGAGGCGACCTCGGTGACGCCGCAAGGCATCGGCTATGCCGAAACGCCGGGCATCTGGTCGCAGGAGCAGGTGGAAGGCTGGAAGGTCGTGACCGAAGCGGTACACGCCGCGGGCGGCCGCATCTTCCTGCAACTGTGGCACGTGGGCCGCGTTTCCGACCCCGTATTCCTGAACGGCGATCTGCCGGTGGCGCCGAGCGCCATCGCGCCGCAAGGCAACGTGAGCCTCGTGCGTCCGCAACGCGGCTTCGTCACGCCGCGCGCGCTCGAAACCGGGGAAATCGCGGGCGTGATCGCCGCGTTCCGCCAGGGCGCGGTGAACGCGAAGGCGGCCGGTTTCGACGGCGTGGAAATTCACGGTGCGAACGGTTATCTGCTCGACCAGTTTTTGCAGGACAGCACGAATCACCGCACGGACGCCTATGGCGGCTCGATCGAAAATCGCGCGCGCCTGCTGCTCGAAATCACCGACGCGTGTATCGACGTGTGGGGCGCGAATCGCGTCGGCATGCATATCGCACCGCGCGGCGACGCTCACACGATGGGCGATTCGGATCCGGCGGCGACGTTCGGTTATGTGGCGCGCGAGCTTGGCAAGCGCAAGATCGCGTTCCTCTTCGCGCGCGAATCGCTGGGCGACAACCGTCTCGGCCCGCAGTTGAAGGCCGAATTCGGCGGCCCGTTCATCGCGAACGAAAAGTTCTCGCTGGAATCGGCGCAGGCCGTGCTCGCGGCAGACGAAGCCGACGCGGTCGCGTGGGGTCAGCTCTTCATCGCGAATCCCGATCTGCCGCGCCGCTTCGAATTGAACGCCCCGCTCAACGCGCCGAATCCGTCGACGTATTACGCGCGCGGCGAAACGGGCTACACGGACTACCCGTCGCTCGAAAGCGCGGCGTAACCCGCGCAAGCGCATGCGGTTCGTCGCCGCATGCCACCTGGCGGCCACGGCGGAGGCGTTCTCCCTCGCCGTGGCCGCTTTTCGCTGGAAGTCTCGAAAATGCGGGCGTGCGCGCGAGCGGACGCGAAAACTTCGACAGATCCCTCCTTCTACCGGGCCGCGGCGATATCGCTCGATAGCCGGATTCAATTGGTATCCCGCGCCCGGATATCCTTGAATTCAAACCCTGCCCGCCAACCCCTGCTCGCTGACCGGAGCCAAGACATGCCGAAGACCGCCGACGTTGCCGAAATCGTCCATACCATCGCCGAAGAAACCAACACGCCGGAAGAAACGGTCGCGCGCATTTACGCCGACACGCTCAATGAATATCGCGCGCAAGCGCGCATCCAGGACTATCTGCCGCTGTTCGCCGCGCGCAAGACGCGTGCGACGCTGCGGCAAAACGGCTCAAAATCACGCTGATCGCCCCACCCGCGACACCCGCGACGTTTTTCTGAAGCGGTGCGCGCCCGCGCAGGGCGTGCACCGCTATTTCCATTGGCCGGCCCGGGTTCACCCGGCCAAACATCGCGCCATGCTTCCCTCTTAAGTTTGGTTTAATTCTTTGCTGCAACCATAGGCTCAACCCCTGTTGAGCCGCCGGAACATCGGCGGCGTTTTTTTGCGCGGCAAGTCTGGGAAGGAGCGAGGTCATGGTTGAAGACGATGTGCTGGTGCACCTGCAGTCCCTGCTACGCGACGGCGCGGCTTCGACAGTCGCGTCGTGCCGGGTCTCCACGCCGCTGCAGCATCCGTGGGGCCGCGCCTACCGGCTCGTCGAATGGACGACGCCGCTCGACGAGAGCGCCCGCCGCCAGGTCGTACCCGCCGAGAGCACGGCGCTCGACATCGCGCGCCTCGTTGCGCAGCACGTGCCGGGCCGCCGCATTCTGCTGAACGGCGAGCCGGCCGCTGTCGAGCGTCCGCGCACGCGCCGCCGCCGCGCGTCCGGCGCCGCGAACGCACGCGCGGCGCGCTAGCAGCGCCGCTTTCGCGGCGGTCGCACAGGCGGGCGCTCGCGTGCGCCCAACCTGCAACGTCCCGTTCCCGCGCTGGCAGCTTCAAACCAGGAGCCGCGCCAGCGCCTCGTCCAGTTCATCGCTCACACGCGTCATCGGCGCGCGCAGTTCATTGCGGATCAGCCCGCGCGCGGCCAGCCCCGCCTTCACCGGCGCCGGATTCGGCTCCGCGAACGCCGCGCGCACGAGCGGCACGAGCGTGTGCCAGATCGCGCGCGCATCGGCTAGACGCCCTTCCTGCAACGCTCGCGCCATCGCCACGAAACGCTCCGGCCGCCAATGCGCCGACGCCGCAATTGCCCCGCTCGCGCCCGCGCACATCGCCCCGAACATCTCGATGTCCTCGCCGCAGAGCACCTGCAAACGGCCGTCGAGTATCAACGCAAGCGTCTTGTCGAGCGAGCCGCCGCAGTCCTTCACCGCGACAATGCGCTCGTGCGCGGCGAGTTCGAGCAGGGTCGGCAACTCGATGCGCACGCCCGTACGCGCGGGGATGTCGTAAATGATCAGGGGCTTGCGGCTCGCATCGGCAAGCGCCGCGAAGTGGCCGATCACACCTGCCTGCGGAGGGCGGATGTAGTATGGCGCCGCCGCCAGCACGCCCGCAATGGGCCGCTCGTTGAGCGCCGCGATCCGCTCGCACACCGCCGCCGTATGATTGCCGCTCACGCCCGCCACGACCGGCAGGCCGCCCGCCGACGCCAGCACGGTGGCGAGCACGTCGTCGGCCTCTTCCTCGCTCAGCGCGGCGGGCTCGCCGGTCGTGCCGAGCGCGACGAAGCCGGCCACATCGGCCTCGACGTAATGGCGCACGAGCGAATGAAGCGCGGCATGATCGACTGCGCCGGCGTTGAACGGCGTGACGAGCGGAATCCAGATACCCGAAAAACCAGACATGACTTTCCCTTGAACTCGACCGTATGGAAGATCCGTTCAGCGGTGCGCAGGAGGGAAGCAAGCCGGGAGGGATGCGAAAGGCGGGGCGCCTTCGACTGGCTGTTCCGTCGCACATCTGACGGAACAGCGAACTCCGGTCAGATGAGCGGCTGTTTTTTGGCTTTGGCTTTCACCCGCGCCGAAGCGGCCTGCGCGAACGACGGCACCGCGCGCATGGCGG
Organism: Paraburkholderia sp. J76; assembly: GCF_905220295.1. Classification (NCBI taxonomy): domain Bacteria; kingdom Pseudomonadati; phylum Pseudomonadota; class Betaproteobacteria; order Burkholderiales; family Burkholderiaceae; genus Paraburkholderia; species Paraburkholderia sp. J76. The sequence goes on along the minus strand of NZ_CAJMZJ010000006.1, from coordinate 359,718 downwards.
CGGTGACATTCGGCAGATCGTGGCGGAGCGGATGACGGAGCATGTCGCGCAGTGTAACCGGGATTGCGCGTTTGCGGGCGCGCGCCGGCGTGCTCGATATGCGCTCGATAAGCGCTTACTCGCGCGGCAGCACCTCGAATTGAGGCGAATCGAGCAGCAGGCTCTGGGCGTCGCCGCTCGCGCTCGTTTCGCCCGGATCGCGTTTGGTGAGCTTGCCGTCCACCGACGCGCCGCAGTCCATCTGCAATTGCTGGTAGTAGATATTGCCGACCACGTGCGCGTTCGCCTGCAGTTCGACGAAGTGATCGGCAATTACGTCGCCCTGAATGCGCCCGTTCACCACGATGTCGTAGCCGTGCACGTTGCCCTCGATCGCGCCGCGCTCGCTCAGCACGAGCAGCGTTTTCGCGCCGCGCTTGCTGGCGACGTTGCCGTGCACGCGGCCGTCGAGGCGCAGCCCGTCGGCGTATTCGAGGTCTCCCGTGATCGTGATGTCCTGCGCGATCAGCGTCGCCAGCTTGGTTTGCTCGATGCCCGGTTGCGGCTTTTTCTTGTTGCTAAACATGGAAGACTACCGTGTGGTGTAAATATCGATGAAGAAGCGCGGCGCGCCTTGAAGTTCAGCGCGAACCGGCGCCATGGTTTCGCAGAAACAGAAGCTCGGCCTGCAGCTTCGCGACCATGGCCTGCGCGCCTTGCGCCGTGGTTTGCAGCGTGGCGCGCGCGGCGCGTTCCTGTTCGAGCCGCAGTTGCGTGTCGCTGAGTTCGCGGCTCAGGGCGTCGGGCGCGACCACGGGGCAGCTCGGCTCGCTTTGCGGCTTGAGCAGCCATGCGGTAACGCCGGCGCCGGCCGTGGCGGCAAGCACGGCCCACAAGGCCGCGCCGCCCACGCGCCACGCGAGCGAGCGCACCGGTTGCAGTTCGTAAGCGCGATCGGCATTGGTATGCGTGCGCGGGGTACGTCTCGGATCAGCCATTGGCGGGCGCAGCGAAGAGTGCGAGATAGTCGGCGGGATTGACGGGCTGCCCGTTCACGAGCACTTCGAAGTGCAGATGCGGGCCGGTCGAGCGCCCCGTGGAGCCCACGTCGGCGATATGGTCCTGCGGCAGCACGATCTGGCCCGCGCGCACGTCGATCTTCGAGGCATGGCCGTAACGCGTAATGAAGCCGTTGCCATGGTCGATCTCGACTGCATTGCCATAACCCCCCTTCGGCCCCGCGAAGATCACGCGCCCGCCCGCCGCCGCGAGGATGGGCGTGCCGGCCGGCGCAACCAGATCCATGCCCGGATGAAAGCTGAGGCGCTGCGTGAACGGATCGATGCGGTTGCCGAACGGCGAGCCGTTGCGGCCGCCTTCGATCGGGCGGCGCCCCGGGAACGCGTCCCACGCGGCCTCATGCTCGGCGGTGGCCTGCTCGAGCGCGGAAAGCGTCGCGGCCATGCAGTCGATTGCGCCGTTGACGGCCTTGGCGTTCGCGTGCGCGGCGGACGCTTCCACACAGCGGCGCGGCGCCAGCGCGGGGCCGCCCTCGCCGTCGCTGTCATTGCCCTGATTGCCTTCTTCGCCCGGGCGCGCGGGCGAGGGCGCGGCCGCTGCGCCGCGCGCCGGCAGCGCGCGCAGCCGCTGGTCGAACTGGCGCAACTGCGCGAGTTCCCCAGCGAGGCGCTCGATGCGCGGATCGAGCAACGCGATGGAAGCGTCCATGCGCCCGATTTCGCCGACCACGTAGTGATGCTGATTCGCGGCGGCGAAGCCAGAGGCGGATCCGGCAGGAGCGCCCGCGAAATGGCCGATCGCCACGCCGCCGGCCAGCGCAAGCACGGCCGCCGCGCATGCCGACGCAATCGCGGCGCGCCGCGCCGTCTCGTGCGTAACGAAGCGGACGTCGCCCCGGGTCAGGTCGCCGGCCGAGCTTGACCATGGAAACTTCATGGTCGGCTCCGCGAGGACCGTGCGGGCCGAAGGCTCGCGCGGAGGGCGTGCAATGGGAGAGGTAAAGCGGACATCTTCGGCTGCAATGGCCCGCGAGCGCCGGCCTGGAAAAATTCAAAGCGGCGATTATCGTGGCGTCGCAAAAAGCGCCATCCCAATTTAAGGGACGCAGGGCGTGCGCGACCTTGGAGCGCGCATTCGGCCAAAAGAGCTTGACTTCTCGCGCCGTCGAACTAATATACGCACCGCGTACATCAACCAGAACTCACGGGTGCCAGCATGAGCGTTCCGCAACAAGCCTTCCTCCGCGACGCCATGCGGCGTCTGAACATGACCCGCGACGCATTCGCAAGCCGTATCGGCGTGTCGCGTCGTGCGCTCGATACGTGGCTGCTGCCCGAGGAGTCGCAGGAATCGCGCGCCATGCCGGAGATCGTCGAGCGCTTCGTTTCGGAAATCGTCGGCAGCGGCGAATCGCGCGAAGTCTATACGCAAAGCGTAGATTCGCGCTCGCTCGCCAGCCAGATGCAGTTCGAGGGCAAGCCGCAACTGCTTTCCGTCGAGCAGTTCTCGCGCGATTCCGTCGAAGCCCTGTTCCGCGTGGCCGACATCATGCAGCCCATCGCGCGCCGCCGGAAAATCTCGCGCGTGCTCGAAGGCGCGGTGCTGGGCAACCTCTTCTTCGAAGCCAGCACACGTACGCGCGTGAGCTTTGGCGCCGCCTTCTGCCGCCTGGGCGGTTCGGTGTGCGACACGACCGGCTTCACGTTCTCCTCGATGGCGAAGGGCGAATCGATCTACGACACAAGCCGCGTGATGGCCGGCTACGTGGACGCCATGGTGATTCGGCATCCTGATCAAGGCTCCGTGGCCGAATTCGCGCGCGCCGTGAACATTCCCGTGATCAACGGCGGCGACGGCCCCGGCGAGCACCCGAGCCAGGCGCTGCTCGACCTTTACACCATCCAGCGCGAGTTCTCGCGTCTGGGCAAGATCGTCGACGGCGCGCACATCGCGCTCGTGGGCGACCTCAAGTACGGCCGCACGGTGCACTCGCTCGTAAAGCTGCTCGCGCTGTATCGCGGCATCAAGTTCACGCTCATTTCGCCGCCGCAGCTCGAAATGCCGGCGTACATCGTCGACAAGATCTCGACCAACGGTCACGTGGTCGAGCAAACGCACGATCTGCGCGCGGGCCTGCGCGGCGCGGACGTGGTGTACGCCACGCGCATCCAGAAGGAGCGCTTCGCCGACGAATCGTTTGAAGGCTACACGCCCGAATTCCAGATCAACCAGGCAACGATGGACGAGTGCTGCAGCGCCGAAACGCTCGTCATGCACCCGCTGCCGCGCGATAGCCGTCCGGGCGCGAACGATCTCTCGACCGATCTGAACCACGATCCGCGCCTCGCGATCTTCCGCCAGACCGACAACGGCATTCCGGTGCGCATGGCGATCTTCGCGGTGCTGCTCGGCGTGGAAAATCTCGTGCAGCATTCGATGCGCGATGCGGTGTGGCGTCCGCCTGCGTACCTCGGTCCGGACGACGCCGTGTTTCACGGTATCGACTGATCCTCGTTGCGTTCGCAACCGGGCGACGAACCCGGGCAACGAAATCGGCCCGCAGGCGTCAGTCGCGCTTGCGGGCCGATGTGTTTATGGAGCGCTCCCGCGCGTCACGACGCGCACACCGCGACGCAGGTCAGGCCTTCGGCTTTTTCCGCCGCGTCGATGGCCGTCTCCAGCGCATCGAACGAATGGCGCTCCACGTCGATCGCATCGAGCGGCAACTGGCCCGACTGCACGAGCGCGATTAGCGCGCGGTAGTCCGCGCTGCTGTACATGAACTGGCCCATCAACTCCCAGTTGTTGATCAGCATCTCCGCGTACTTGATCGGCAAATCCACATCCATGCTGCCCATCAGCACCATGCGGCCGTTGCGGCGCAGGCTGCGCAGCGCAGAAAGCGTGGCGCCGGGATCGGCGGCGTGGCCGACCATGTCGAAGGCGAGATCGGCGCCGCCGTTCGCCGCGGCGCGGACGGCTTCCACGTCGCGCGCCGTCTCGCCGCTGAGCGCCACGGTCGCGACGCGCCCGCCGCCGAGCTTCGCGAGCGGCGCCAGCGCGGCCGCGCGCCGCCCGAGCGCCACGACGCGGCCGGCGCCGAGTGCGAGTGCGTCGAGCACGGCCGCCGAGCCGAACGCGCCCGTTGCGCCGTTGATCACCACGGTTTCGCCTGCCGCGAGCCGCCCGCGCCGCAGGCCGCCGAACGGCACCACGAGCTTGCCGAGCGCCGCGAGCTGCGCCGAGGGTACATGATCAAGGCCGTCGAGCGGGAACACTGTCGAGGCCGGAAACTCGACCGCCTCGCGCAGCGTGCCATGCGGGAAATCGCCGAGCATGGGCGCGCTGTCCGGGCTGATCGCCGTGAGCCCGAGCAGCGCCTGAGCAGGCTCGCGCAGCGCCTCGTCGGCGACCCAGTAGGGGCTCAGCGCCACACGCTGGCCGACGCGATAGCCGTACACGCCTTCGCCCACCGCCAGCACGCGGCCAATGCCGTTGGTCCCCGGCGAAAACGGCCCCTGCGGATAGCCATACGGCAGCTTGCCCTGCACATACTGGCGCGTATAGCTCAGGAGCGGCACGGCCTCCACGGCCACCAGCAACGCGCCGCGGCGCGGTTCGGGTTGCGGAACGTCGCGCAGCGCGAGCGGCTGGCCGGGTTGATCGAGCATCCAGGCTTTCATGGTTTCTCCAGGTTCCAGGTGGAAGGGGTTCGTCGTTCATCTGACGGATTGAACTCTAGGCGAACGGCACGTATTCTTGAAATCAATCGCCGACATTCCACCTATCACCGTGATTGATCTCTCCGGCATCGACCTGAATCTGCTCGTCTCGCTCGACGCCCTGCTCGCCGAGTCGAACGTGACGCGCGCCGCCGCGCGCCTGAATCTCACGCAGCCGGCCGTTTCGGCGCAACTCGCGCGGCTGCGGCAGCTCTTCGACGACCCGCTGCTCATTCCCGCCGCCAACGGACGCGGCATGACGCCCACGGCGCGCGCGCTCGAATTGATGGAGCCGCTGCACGCGGCGCTCAAGACTCTCGAAACGGTGGTGCGCCGCGAGCCGGCCTTCGATCCGCTCACGGGCACACGGCGCTTCGTAGTTGCCGCGAGCGATCAGTGCGTGGCCGTGCTGGGCTTGCCGCTGATGATCGAGTGGCCACGGCTCGCCGGGCCTGGCTTGCAACTGGCGTTCATCGCCATTGAATCCGGTTCGCTCGCGGAGCGCTTCGAGCGCGGCGAAATCGATTTGCTGCTCGGCTCCGCCCAGCAGGTGCCCCCAACGCTGAAGGCCAGAAAGCTCTACGACGAACGCTTCGTGGTGGCGCAACGCAAAGGGCATCCACGGGGCGCGGCCGCGTTCGATCTGGACAGCTATTGCGCATTCGAGCACGTGCTCGTTTCGACGAGCGGCGCGAGCTTCTTCGGCTTCATGGACGAACATCTCGAAGCGCTGGGGCGGCGCCGTCGCGTGGCGCATTCGGTGCAGCACTTCACGCTCGTCCCCGAGGTGCTTGCGCGCACGGATTACGTGGCGACGCTCCCCTACCGGCTCATCGCGCGCTACCGGGATCGCGTGGATCTGTTCGAACTGCCGTTCGAAGCACGCGGTTTTTCCATGCATGCGGCATGGCATCCGCGCAATCATGCCGACCCAGCGCTCGTGTGGCTGCGCGAGGCCGTGGTTGCGCTGACCAATGGCGATATGGTTAGCCATCCTATCGATTGACGATCCGGGAACGTGTGCGCATCGTCGTATCCCGCCAAACACCTCGCTGCGCACGCCCCCCTTCCCGCACGGCGTTTCTGTCCACCGCGCCAGCTTCATGCCGGGCTGCCGTCAGCCATGCGACAGCGATGCGCCATCCCGCACCCCGCAGCGAAAAATTCACACGCAAGCGCTTTACTTTCGCGTTCGGGAAGTGCAATTTGCAGTTCTGCCCTGCGCGGCCAAGCCACCACGGCATCGGAATTGCTGCACCCAAGAGGCGCTGCGCCGCGCGACGAAATCCTGCGCCATGACGCGCGGCCAGCGCCTGAAGTCCCGGCTTACGTTCTTTACGTTCCGTCTTCATCCTGGAGTCCGCAAATCGCCATGTCCAACGAACGCCCCCTCGATGCGCCGTGCGATTGCGACGACGCCACCCAACCCACTCCCTCGCGCGCGCCCGCCGATCTCACGCGCCGCCGCTTCCTGCAATCGGCGGCGGCCGCTGCCGCATTGAGCGCAACGCCGCATCTGCACGCGCAGAACGCCCCGCCGGGCGCCGCCCCCGCCGAAGCGCCGCCACCGGCGCCCGCGCAACCGGTCAGGCTCGACATCAACGGCCGCGCCTATGCGCTGCATATCGAACCGCGCGTCACGCTGCTCGATGCGCTGCGCGACTACGCGGGCCTCACCGGCACGAAGAAGGGCTGCGACCGCGGACAATGCGGCGCATGCACGGTGCTCGTGGAAGGACGGCGCATTAACAGTTGCCTCACGCTCGCGGTCATGCACGAAGGCGAGCGCATCACCACAGTCGAAGGGCTCGCGGGCGCGGCCGCGTTGAGCCCCGTGCAGCGCGCCTTTATCGAGCGCGACGCATTCCAGTGCGGCTTCTGCACACCAGGCCAGTTGTGTTCGGCAACGGCGTGCCTGAGCGAATTCGCGGCAGGCGCCGCGAGCGCCGCCACGCCCGACGTACGCACGCGCCCCGCGCAACTGAGCGACGCCGAAATACGCGAGCGCATGAGCGGCAACATCTGCCGCTGCGGTGCCTATGTCAACATCGTGGCCGCCGTGCGCGACGCGCACACGGCCGGCGCCTGAGTACGGAGGCACGAACATGGATGCCATCTCGTACCAGCGCGCCGCCGACGTGAACGGCGCGATCGCCGCCGCGCAGCGCCCCGGCGCGATGTACATCGGCGGCGGCACGAATCTGCTCGACCTAATGAAAGGCGGCGTGGCGCATCCGGTGACGCTCGTCGACATCACGCGCATCGAGGCGCTCGATCAAGTCGAAACGCTCCCGAACGGCGGCCTGCGCATCGGCGCACTGGTGCGCAACAGCGACGCCGCCAACCACACGCTCGTGCGCACCCGTTATCCGTTGCTCTCGCAAGCGCTGCTCGCCGGCGCTTCGCCGCAACTGCGCAACATGGCGACCGTGGGCGGCAATCTCATGCAGCGCACGCGCTGCCCGTACTTCTACGACACCGCGTTCGTCCAATGCAATAAACGCGCGCCCGGCAGCGGCTGCGCGGCGATTGGCGGCTTCAACCGCACACATGCGATTCTCGGCGCCAGCGCCCAGTGCGTGGCGGTGAATCCGTCCGATATGAGCGTCGCGCTCGCCGCGCTCGACGCCACCGTACAGGTAAGCGGGCCGCGCGGCGCGCGCACGATTGCGTTCGCGTCGTTTCATCGCTTGCCTGGCGAGCGACCCGATCTCGACACCACGCTTCAGTCAGGTGAACTGATTACCTCGATCGACCTGCCGCCGCCGATGTTCAGCGATCACTCGCACTATCTCAAGGTCCGCGACCGCGCGAGCTATGCCTTCGCGCTCGTTTCGGTGGCAAGCGCGCTGCAACTCGACGGCAACCGCGTACGCACCGCGCGCATCGCGCTGGGTGGCGTGGCGCATCGGCCCTGGCGCGCGAGCGTGGCGGAGCAGCATCTCGCCGGAAAGACGCTCGACGAATCGACGCTGCGCGAAGCCGCCGCCGCGGAACTCGCGCAGGCCAGGCCCCTCAGCGCCAATGCCTTCAAGGTGGGACTCGCGCAGCGCGCGATCATCCGCTCGACGATGCTCGCCGCCGCCGGCACGCAAGGTCAAATCCCCGGAGATTTCGCATGAGCACGCTGACCGGACAACCGATGGACCGCATCGACGGCATGCTCAAGGTCACGGGCGGCGCGCTCTATGCGAGCGATTTCCCCGAAACGCGGCTCGCGCATGCTGTGCTCGTCACCAGCACGATTGCGAGCGGCACGATCACGTCGATCGATGCAAGCCGCGCGCAGTCCATGCCCGGCGTGCTGCTCGTCATGACGTACCAGAGCGCGATGCGCCTGCCCAACGGCGGGCGAACGCCGCTCAAGCCGCCCGCCGGACGGCATCTCACGCTGCTGCAGGACAACGTCGTGCGTTACAGCAACGAGCCTGTCGCGGTCGTCGTGGCCGACACGCTCGAACATGCGAGCGATGCCGCGCGTCACATCAACATCGCCTACGCGCCGACGCAGGCCACGCTCGACTTCAACCAGGCGAAGGCGGCCGCGCACGCGCCGCCAAGCCCGCCGGGCCGCCCGGTCGAATCGACGCGCGGCAACGTCGAAGCCGGCTTGCACGAAGGCGCGGTGCGTCTGGACGCGGTCTACACCACGCCCACGCAGTTTCACAATCCCATGGAGCCGCACGCGACGATGGCCCGCTGGGACGGCCCCGACCTCACGCTCTACGACGCCACCCAGGGCGTGAGCGGCGCGCGCAACGCCGTGGCGGCGGTGTTCGGCATCCCGCCCGACAACGTGCGCGTGATCTCGCCGTTCCTTGGCGGCGGCTTCGGATGCAAAGGGTCCTCGTGGTCGCACGTGAGCCTGTGCGCGATGGCCGCGAAGCAGACGGGACGCCCCGTGCGCCTCGCGCTCGAGCGTCCGCAGATGTTCGGGCCGATCGGCTCGCGCCCGCATACGGAGCAGCATCTCTCGCTCGCCGCCCGCGCGGACGGTACGCTCACCGGCCTGCGCCACGACACGCTCGCCCAGACGTCCACGTTCGAAGACTGGCTGGAGACGTGCGGCCTCGTCACGCGCATGATGTACGCGGTGCCCAATTGCAGCACGAGCCATCGTGTCGTACCCCTGAACGTCGGCACTCCGACCTTTATGCGCGCGCCCGGCGAAACCACGGGCTCCTTCGCGCTCGAATCGGCCATGGACGAGCTGGCGTGGCAACTGAAGATGGACCCCGTTGCGCTGCGCCTGAAGAATTACGCGGAAAGCGAGCCGCAGGAAGGCAAACCGTGGTCGTCGAAAGCGTTGCGCCAATGTTATGAGACGGGTGCGCAGCGCTTCGGCTGGTCGCGGCGCCTCGCTACGCCGCGCGCCATGCGCACCGGCAACACGCTTGTCGGCCTCGGCATGGCGAGCGCGACATACCCTGCGAATCGCAGCGAAGCCGCCGCCGTCGCGCGCATCCTGCCCGACGGCACGGCGATGGTTGCGTCGGGCACGCAGGACATCGGCACCGGCACCTACACGGTGATGACCCAGGTCGCCGCCGACGCGCTCGGCTTCCCGCCCAATCGCATCCACTTCGCGCTCGGCGATTCGACCTTGCCGCCAGCACCGGTTTCGGGCGGCTCGCAGTCGGCGGCAAGTGTCTCGCCCGCCGTGCAGGCCGCGTGCCAAGCCGTGCGCGACAAGCTCATCGCGCTCGCGCGCGCCGATCGCGGCTCGCCCGTCTACGGTCTCGCCGACGACGACGTGACCGTGCAGGACGGCTGGCTCGTGAGCCGCAGCGACACCTCGCGCCGCGATCCGGTTGCCGCCGTCATCGCGCGCGCGGGCGGACAGCCGGTCGAAGCGCAGATCGCCGCGAAGCCCGGCGCGGAAAAGCAGCAGTACGCGTTTCACTCGTTCGGCGCGGTGTTCGCCGAAGTGCATGTCGATGCCGATACGGGAACGATACGCGTGGCGCACATCGTCGGCGCCTACGACGTGGGCCGCGTGCTCAACGAAAAAACGGCGCGCAGCCAGTTGATGGGCGGCATGGTGTGGGGCGTGGGCACCGCGTTGCACGAAGAAGGACTCTTCGACACGCGCATGGGCCGCATCACGAACAACAATCTCGCGGAATATCACGTGCCCGTGAACGCGGACATCGGCGAGCTTGACGTGCTGTTCGTGGGCGAGCCGGATCTGCGCTTCAATCCGCTCGGCGTGCGCGGTATCGGCGAGATCGGCATTACGGGCGTGCCGGCGGCCATTGCGAACGCCGTGTATCACGCCACCGGCGTACGCGTGCGCGATTTGCCGATCACGCTCGACAAAGTCGTTCCGCAGATGAATTCGCTCGCTTGACTGCGATGGCGCGGCACCGCGCAGTCCGCGATGGAATGCTTGCACCCGCATAGTGCATGCGCGAATCGTCGAATGCGCAGAGGAGGCAAATGCCGCGCGCGGGGCTTGCCTCGCGCGCGCTTGCGCCGCACAATCAGTGCTCCCCCTCTTCGCGGGCTTCACACCCATGGCCTATGCTTCGTTCGCCACCGGCGTGTTGCTCGCCGCCGGCACCGGTTCGCGCTTCGATCCCAACGGTCTGCGCAACAAACTCCTCGCTCCCCTTCCGGAAGGCACGTGCGTCGCGCGCGAGTCCGCGCAACGGTTGCTGCGTGTCGTACCCAAAGTGATCGCCGTGGTGCGCCCCGGCGCGGAAACGCTCGCGCACGTGCTCAACGACGCGGGCTGCGACGTCGTATTCGCACCGGACGCCGCTCGCGGCATGGGCGCGAGCCTCGCCGCCGGCGTGGAAACCGATCATGACGCCGAAAGCTGGATCGTCGCGCTGGCCGACATGCCCTGCATTGCCGTCGAATCGATCGAAGCCGTGGCGCGCGCGCTGGACGGCGGAGCATCGCTCGTGGCGCCGTTCTATCGCGGGCAGCGCGGTCATCCCGTGGGCTTCGGCTATCCGCATCGCGCGGCGCTCGTCGCGCTCGACGGCGACGCGGGCGCGCGCGCCGTGCTGGCCTCGCATCCGCTGACGCGCGTGGATGTCGACGACCCCGGCATTCTGCGCGACATCGACACGCCGGCGGACCTCAACGGACTGTGATTCCCGCGCATCGCCGCGCACTCGCGCACTTGCGCGCGGCGGCGGTTCAATTGCGACTGCCAGGCATGCTGTCGATCGCCTACGCTATAAGCTCACGCGCACCATCCCGCCACACGCACGCACCCGCTTTAGCGCAAGAGGACCTCGCGATGATCTGTTCGCACACGAATCCGCTTCCCGATCCGCTCGCCGATCCGACGCGCGACCCCGAACGCGACCCGCTCACCCCGCCCGCGCCGGGTCATCACAACGACGAACCGCAGCAGCCCGAGGGGCCGCCCGACAAAGACCCCGTCTGAGGGGATGTCCGGCCGCCCAGGCCGGGCGTCGCACCTTGCTCGTCGAGCGTTCGCGACACCGGTTCGCAAGCGCCGCGGTGCCGCTTGCGCGTCGCGCAACGCGCCCGTCCCTCAATCACCGCCTTTCGTGGAGCTTGCACCTTCGGCGGTCCATCCGTAGAATGCAAACGATTCCCATTTGCAGTATTTCCAGATTGCCGTGAGCCCAATCGTGATCGCGTTCGCCCCCGCTCGCCGGCCGGCGAGCCGAGGTTTTGCATGAGACCGCTGCTGGTGCGCCTGCACCGCTGGTTCGGTCTTGGCACCGCAGCCTTCCTGTTCCTTGCCGGACTCACCGGCGCGGTAATCGCGTGGGATCACGAACTCGACGCGCTGCTCAACCCGTCGTTCTTCCGCAGCGCGACGCCGGGCGCGCCGTTGCCCGCGCTCGAACTCGCCAGGCGCCTCGAGGCCGCGGAACCGCACGCGGTCGTGACCTTCATGCCGCTTTCCGTCGAGCCGGGCCACACCTGGATTGCGCAGGTGGCGCCGCGCCCCGACCCCGCGCGCCAGGCGCCCTACGCGCTCGGCTTCAATCAGGTCGCGCTCGACCCCGTCACGGGCGAGGAGCAAGGCCGCCGCATGTGGGGGAAGGCGTCGCTTGCGCGCGAGAACCTGATCCCCTTCCTCTATCAGCTTCACTACACGCTATTCATGCCGACAAAGATGGGCATCGACTTCAGCGTCTGGACGATGGGCGTCGTGGGCATCGTGTGGCTTCTTGACGGCTTCATCGCGATCGTGCTCGCGTTCCCGAACCTGAAAAGCTGGCGCAAGTCGCTTGCCTTTCGCGTGAAGCGCGGCGGCTATGCGCTCACGTTCGATCTGCACCGCTCGGGCGGCGTATGGCTGTGGGGACTCCTGATCGTCGTGGCCGTCACGTCCATTTCGATGAACCTCGGCGCGCAAGTGGTGCGCCCTGTGGTATCCGTTTTCTCGACGCTCGCGCCGGACCCGTTCCGCATCGTCGCGCCGGGCCCCCCGCTCACGCCCGCCGAAACTTCAGCCGCGCGTGCGCGCATCGTGGCCGAAGCCGCCGGCGCGGGCCGCCGCGAAGGCATCGCGGCGGCGCCGGGCGGCCTCTTTGGCCTGCCCGCCTCCGGCATGTATGGCGTGGGCTACTACGCGCCCGGCAAGGACCATGGCGACGCGGGCCTGGGCAATGCCTGGCTCATGTTCAACGCGCGCACGGGCGAGGTGCTCGGCAGGCAGATTCCCGGCCAGGGCAGCGCGGGCGACATCTTCGTTCAGGCGCAGTTTCCGTTGCATTCGGGGCGCATTGCCGGGTTGGCGGGACGCATCGCCGTCAGCGCGACAGGGCTCGTCGTGGCGCTGCTCAGCGTGACCGGCGTGCTCATCTGGCTCAAGAAGGCGCGTGCGCGGCGCAAGCCCGCGAAGCAGGCCCGGCAAGCGAAAGCAGCCGGCACGATCGGCACGCGGGAGCGCGCCGCGAACTAGTCGCGAACTAGTCGCGAATGCGCGCGCCCGCCGTGCGCCTGCTTAGCGCGTCACGCCATCGAACGCCGCGAGCAGGCGCTCGACATCGGCGGCGTGAATGTCGCCCATCGTCGAGATGCGGAACAGCTCCGCCGACAAACCGCCCTGCCCCGCGTAGATCACGAAGCCGCTCGCCTTGAGCGCGTCATGCAGCCGCGGATAATCGACGCCCGCGGGCAGGCGGAAGGCGCGCAGCACGACCGACGATTCGTCCTTCGGCAACACGCTTTCCATGCCGCGCGCCGCGAGCCCCGCGCGAACCTGCTCCGAAAGCGCCGCATAGCGCGCGTGACGCGCCTGCCAGCCGCCTTCGTCGGCGAGTTCGCGCAGCGCTTCGACGAGCGCGTAATACGCGTGCACGGAAGGCGTGAACGGCGTGTTGCGCTGATCCTGCAAGGTGGCAAGACGCTTGAGATCGAGATAGTACGTGCGGCTATGCGCCTCACCCAGCGCGGCGCGGCGCACCACCACGAACGCCGCGCCCGGCACGCCGTGCAGGCACTTGTTCGCTGTGGCCGCCACCGCCGCGATACTCGCGTCGCCGAAATCGATCGCTTCGGAACCGAAGCTGCTCACGCCGTCCACGAGCATTTGCACGCCGCGTGCGCGGCACGCTTCGCCCAGCGCGCGCAGATCGTTCAGACGGCCCGTCGTCGTTTCGTGATGAATGATCGCAACGTGCGTGATCGACTTGTCGGCGTCGAGCGCGGCCGCGATGCGGGCGAGGTCCGGCGCCTGCATCCAGTCGTGCTTCACGACCTCATGCGCGATGCCGTACTGCTTCGCGATCGCGGTAATGCGCTCGCCGTACACGCCGTTTTCGACGACCAGCAGCTTGCCGTTCGCGGGAACGAGCGTCGCGATCATGCTTTCGACCGCAGCCGTGCCGGAGCCCGTCATGAGCACGGCCTGCCATTGCGCGGGGTCGAGATCGTACACGCCCACGAGACGCGCGCGCGCCTCTTCCTGCACGTCGAAGAACTCGCTTTCGCGGTGGCACAGGTCTTCCTGGAGGAGGCTCCGGCGCACGCGTTCGGTGAGCGTGACCGGACCGGGATTGAGCAGCAGCATCGGTAACTCCTTAATTGGCAGACTCGTGTGCGAGCGCGCCGATATGGCGCATGAGGCGCGTCTTCACATCGGGCGGCGTGATCGTAGGGCGCGGCAGCCCGTCGGGCGTGCCGCGGCGGATCGTCAGGCGTACGAAGCGTGTGCCTTCGACACCCGAAGCGCCCTTCGCGCGTTCGCGCGCGGCCGCGAGCACGCTGTCGAGCGTGGCGAGGTCGTCGCCTTCCACGGCGTCGGCGTAACCGCATGCGGCGGCCACGTTCGCGAACGACACCTGGCCCGACACGGTGGCCTGGCCGCCCGTCGAATCGTGCGCGCCGTTGTCGAGCAGCACGTGCGTGAGATTCGCGGGGCCATACGCGCCGAGCGTGGCGAACACACCCATGCGCATGAGCGCCGCGCCGTCGCCGTCGAGCGCGACCACGTTCAGATCGGGCCGCGCGAGCGCGAGGCCGAGCGCGAACGGGGTGACGCAGCCCATCGAGCCCACCATGTAAAGCTGGTTCGAGCGGTCGTCGAGCGCGTAGAGTTCGCGGCCGCAGAAACCCGTTGAAGCGACGACCACGGTCGATTCGGCAGGCGTCGCGGCAATCACGCGCTCGAGCGCCTGCTGGCGCGAGGGCAATTGATCAGGAGTCCGGCCGGTCCATTCGGCCTGCGCGACGGGCAGCGCGTGCTTCGCCGGCATCGCGCCGCCGCCCTTGAGTTCGTACGGCGCCACGCTGCCCTTCTGCATGACGAGCGCGTACGGGCGGCCCGTTTCGTCCATGTGCCGGATGGCGCGATCGAGCACTGCCGCGATCTGGTCGGCTTGGGTGGGGAACGTCTCCCACGGAATTTCCATCGTTTCCAGCATCTGCGGCGTAACGGGGCCCATGAGCGCGTGCTGCGGCTCGTCGGCCACGCCCGGCTGGCCGCGCCACGTCAAGATCAGCAGTTGCGGCAGGCGGAACGTCCACGTGAGCGAAGTGAGCGGGCTCACGGCATTGCCGAGGCCCGAGTTCTGCATCATCGTGATGCCGCGCTTGCCCGCGAGCGCCACGCCCGCGATGACCGCGACCGCATCGCCTTCGTTGGCCGCGCTCACGTAGTGCAGCGAGTCGTCCTGCAGCACGTAGTTGATGAACGGCGTGAGGTACGAGCACGGCACGCCCGCGTACCACTCGAAGCCGCGCGAGCGCGCCGCTTCGACGAACTGTGCGGCTTCGATCATGCCTGGCCCTCCGTGCCGAGCGGCGTTTGCGCGTGGGCGAAATCCCCTGCGCGACGGAAGTCTTCCAGGTCGTTCACACCGCGCCAGTGGCCGTGCACGTATTGCACCTCGATCTTCTCGCCGTCTTCGATCAGCGCGTTGAGCAGCGCGGGCATGTCGAGCGTGTCGAAGTCGGCGCGCGTTTGCAGTTGCGCGAGCTTCTTCGCGAGCTTCGCGCGGCCTGCGCCGCGCACATTCAGGAGACCGATCCAGCGGCCATGCGCAGCCGCGCCGTTTGCCGCCGGCCCGCTCGCCACGCGGCCGAGGAACACCCGGCTGCCGAACAGATCGCGCTCGTCGGCGGCCGAGCACCATGCGAAGTCGCGCGTGCTGCTGTTTTCCGACTCGGGCGACGAATCCACCACCACGCTGAAGTCCGCTTCGCTTTCCACGAGGTCGCGCAGGATGTAGCTGCGGAACACGAGGTCGCCGTACGAGATCACGGTGTCGTTATCGAGCGAGCCGACCGCGCACGCAAGCGACGCGAGTTCGTTCGTCTGCGCGTAACGCTCGTTGCGCACGAGCTTGATGCCCGCCGTGTCGATGGCTTCGGCCTTGTAGCCGCCCACCACCGTGATGTCGTTGACCGACTGCTTCTTGAACGCGTCCACGAGCCAGCGCAGGAGCGGCTTGCCCGCAACGGGCAGCATGACCTTGGGCTTGTCTTCCGTGTAGGCGTCGAGGCCCGATCCGCGGCTCGCGGCCAGCACGATCGCCGAACCCGCGCCACGCGACGAAGCGGAAAGATAGCGGTCCTCGGCTTCCGAGTATTCGTCGGCGTCCTGAAGGCGGAAAATTTCGTTGACCGTAGCAATGCGGTCTTCCACGTCGACGAGCGTTTGCGTCTCGTAGATCGTCTTCGTGACGGCCTGCATGGCCGAAACGGCCGCGCGAATCTGATGGTTCGCCCAGATCACCGTGCTGATGCCCGCCTTGCGGAACACGTCGGTCGGCGTGCTGTAGTACTTGGTCGGCACGATCACGAGCGGGCCGCGACCGGCCCATTCGCGCGCGAACGTGAGGATCTCGTCGGCTTTCGAGAGCTTGCTGTGGATGAGGATCGCGTCCGCGCCCGCCTGGCGATACGCCTCGGCGCGCTTGAGCGCTTCGTCCATGCCCCAGCCCGCGATCAGCGCTTCCACGCGCGCGACGATCGAGAAGTGCTCGTCCGTCTGCGAGTCCTTGCCGGCCTTGATCTTGCCGCAGAATTCGTCGATGTCGGCGAGCGGCTGCGCTTCGCCGCCGATGAAGCTGTTGGTCTTCGGGAACACCTTGTCTTCGATGCACACGCCCGCGATGCCGCGCTGCTCCAGCTTGCGCACGAGGCGGCGCACGTTGTTGAAGTTGCCGTAGCCGGTGTCGCCGTCGAGCAGGATGGGCAGGTCGCTCGCGTCGGCCATGAACTCGAGGTTGTCGACCACCTGGGTCCAGCTCGCCTCGTTGTTGTCGCGCACGCCGAACTGCGCGGAGATCGAGAGGCCCGAGCCCCAGATCGCCTTGAAGCCCGCCTCGCGCGCAATGCGTGCGGAAAGGCCGTTGTGCGCTTCCATCAGGAATTCGAGTTCGTTGCTGGTCAGCATCTGGCGCAGCCGCGCGCTGCGCGATGTGGCAACAGCGGCGGGGACCAGGGCGGATTCGCGTGCGTTCATTCGTGTTACTCCAGGGGCGTCGCGAGGGCGGCAGCGAGGGCCGCAGCGTGCGCGTCGCATCGTTGGGAAAAATCCGTCATCCCGGCTTCATCGCAGGCCGTGAACTCAGGCCAGCCGGGGTCAAAGTCGCGACTATATCGGAATTGATTCCTATCCGCAGGTCATCCCAGCAAAGAGTGGCAAATCATGGAGTTGCAGGGAAATTTGTGGCTTTTACCGGCGTGTTCCCGACGATTTCAGCGCGGCGTCATATGAGCCAGATCAAAGGTCGTTGTCTTGTCGTTGTTTTGTATGAGGAAACGCTGCTCAGGCAGGGTTCCCCCTGGGTCTCGCGCGCGTTGGCGCGCGCCGTAAACACACACAGACGGCCTCGTTTCGCCTCTCGCGTTTTGCCCGCCGTGCAGCCTCTCCGAATATCCGACCGACCATGCAGAAGATGACCCTCAACAAAAAGCTCCGCTCGATGATCGCGATCCTCTGGATCGGCCTGCTACTCATCGTCGCCTTCGGCGCCTGGCAAAGCCGCGAGTCGATGATCCGCGAGCGGCGCGCGCAACTCACGACGCTCGTCGAGGAAGCGACGAGCATCGCGAACTACTACTACGGCCTTTCGCAACGCAACGCCATGCCCGAAGCCGACGCGCAAAAGCAGGCGCTCACCGTGATCGGCTCGATCCGTTACGGCACCGACGGTTATCTGAGCATCAACAATTCGCAGGCGGTCATGCTGATGCACCCGATCAAGCCCGAGCTTGACGGCAAGAATCTCAGCGACTTCGCCGACCCGGCGGGCACGCACGTGTTCACGGGCCTCGTGAACGCCGCGAACAACCCGAACGGCGGCTTCCTCGACTACCTCTGGGCCAAGCCGGGCCATAGCGAGCCCGTTCCCAAGCTGAGCTTCGGCCGCCGCTTCGCGCCGTGGGACTGGGTAATCGTGACGGGCATGTACATGGACGACGTGCGCGCCGAGTTCTACGACAGCCTGCTGCGCTGGCTCGGCGTGACCTTCCTGCTGGGCGGCGCGGCCACCGCCGTCATGGTGCTCGTGGTGCGCAGCGTGCGCAGCAGTATCGGCGGCGAACTGGAAGGCGCGGTGGACGCCGCCAACCGCATCGCCGAGGGCGACCTCACCTTGCGCCTGCAGGTGCAAGGCACGAACGAGATGAGCCTCATGCGTGCGCTCGCCACGATGCAGACGGCGCTCGTGCAAACCGTCTCGCGCGTGCGCAGCGGCGCCGAAAACATCAACGTGGGCGCGAACGAGATTGCGGCGGGCAACACCGATCTCTCGCAGCGCACCGAAGAACAGGCCGCGGCGCTCGTGCAAACCGCGTCGAGCATGGACCAGATGACGGCGAACGTGCGCCAGAACGCGGATAGCGCCCAGCATGCGGCGTCGCTCGCGAGCCAGGCCGCCGATGTCGCGACGCGCGGCAGCGCCGTGGTGGACGACGTGGTGCGCACCATGGGCGACATCACGACAAGCTCGCAGCAGATCGGCGACATCATCGGCGTAATCGACGGCATCGCGTTCCAGACGAACATCCTCGCCTTGAACGCGGCCGTCGAAGCGGCGCGCGCGGGCGAACAGGGCCGCGGCTTCGCCGTGGTGGCCGCCGAAGTGCGCAGCCTCGCGCAGCGCTCCGCCACGGCCGCCAAGGAAATCAAGGCGCTGATCGAAAAATCGACCGGCACCGTGACCGAGGGCCAGCATCTCGTGACCAACGCCGGCTCGACCATGACCGAGATCGTGCAGTCGGTGCGTCGCGTGCACGAAATCCTCGAAGAGATCAGCAACGCTTCGCGCGAGCAGAGCGCCGGCATCGAGCAGGTCAACCGCGCCGTGGGCGAGATGGATCAGGTGACGCAGCAGAACGCCGCGCTCGTGGAAGAAGCCGCCGCTGCCGCGCACTCGCTCAAGGACCAGGTGAGCGTGCTGCGCGAGTCGATCGCGAGTTTCCGCCTGCCGGCGCACGCCTAAGCGGTTTTCGCCGCCGCGGCGCTGCCGCGCCGCCAGTGTTTCCCCTCCCGCCGGGCCGCATTCGCGGCCCGGTTCGCTTTGCGCCTCCCCGTTTCCTCCACGCTCACGCAGCATGACGACGCGCAACGCCCGTCGTTATCGGCGGGTGGCCACGCGCACGTTTCATTTCAATTAAATTACATCATGTTTACAATGACATTCCGCCAAGCCACCCCGCCTCATCGATGATCCGTTCCAGGAAACCGCCGCGCGACCCGCACGCCACCGCGACCCGCCATCCGATGCTCGCGCCGCGTCTGCCCGCGTGGCGCTCGAAGTTCATCGTGTTCATCACGTTCGCGGCGTTCGCGGCGCTCGCCGGGCGCGCGTTCTGGATTCAGGTCGCCAATCACGGCTTTTATGTGAAGCAGGGGCAAAAGCGCTACCAGCGCACGCTGGAACTCGGCGCCATGCGCGGGCGCATTGTGGATCGCAACGGCGCGCTGCTCGCCGTGAGCCTCGCGACCTTCGAAGTCTGGGTGAACCCGCGCGTGCTCGACGCCGCCGCGCACGCGCCGCTCGCACGCCTGCTCGACATGCCGCTCGCGGAACTGGACCGGCGCGTGGCCGGCGACCGCTCCTTCGTGCTGCTCAAGCGCCAGGTGGACGCCAGCACGGCCGAGCACATCGACGAGATGGGCGCGGGCGGCATCACCCTGATCGCCGACTCGAAGCGCTATTACCCCGAAGGCGAATCGGCCGCGCACGTGGTGGGCTTCACCGACATCGAAGACGGCGGCCAGGAAGGCGTCGAGCTTGCCGCGAACGCTCGCCTGCGCGGCACGCCGGGCCAGCGCGAAGTGATCCGCGACCGGCTCGGGCGCGTGATTTCGGAGCCGAGCGAGCGCGTGCAGCCGCGCAACGGCGACACCGTGCAGCTCACCATCGACCGCCGCGTGCAGCAGCTCGCGTATACGCAGCTCAAGGCCGCGGTGGCGAAAAACCATGCCGAAGCGGGCAGCGTTGTCGTGCTCGACGCGCAGAACGGCGAGATCCTCGCGCTCGCGAACTGGCCGTCGTTCGACCCGAACGACCGCGCGCGGCTCACGGGCAAGCAGTTGCGCAATCGCGCCGTGGTCGACACGTTCGAGCCCGGCTCCACGATCAAGCCCGTGGTCGTTTCGCTGGCCATGGACCTGCGCAAGGTCAACGCGAACACCCTCATCGACACCTCGCCGGGCAGCTACCGCATCGGCCCCGCGACGATCCACGACACCTCGAATCACGGCCGCATGACGGTGGCCGAAGCGATCCAGAAGTCGAGCAACATCGCGCTCGCCAAGCTCGCGCTGAATCTTCCCGCGCGAACGATCTGGGACAAGTATCAGGAGTACGGGCTCGGGCAGAAGCCCGGCGTGACGTTCCCGGGCGTGGCGCCTGGCCGCGTGCGGCCGTGGGGGCGCTGGCGCCCCATCGAGCAGGCGACGATGGCGTACGGCTACGGCCTTTCCACTTCGCTCCTGCAGATGGCGCAGATCTACACGGCCTACGCCGGCGACGGCACGCTGCATCCGGTCACGCTGCTGCACGAAGCGCCAGGCGGCGCGGGCAGTTCAGCCGCGCTGGCCCCGCACGCGGTTACGACGCCGGCCACGGCCGCCGCCATGCGCAAGATGCTGGAAATGGCGACGAGCGACGGCGGCACGGGCCGCGCCGCGAATGTGGATGGCTACCGCGTGGGCGGCAAGACGGGCACCGCGCGCAAGCAGATCGGCGCGGGCTACGCGAAGAACCGCTACCGCGCGCTTTTCGTGGGGATGGCGCCGATGAGCGCGCCGCGCGTGATTGTGGCGGTGATGATCGACGATCCCGCGGGCAGGGCGTTCTATGGCGGCACGGTCGCGGGGCCGGTGTTCGCGGGCGTGACCGCCGGCACGCTTCAGTTGCTGGGCGTGCCGCCCGATGCCGCTGCCGGACCCGAGAGCGCCGGCAAAATCAACGGCGCGGGGCGCGGTTAGCGCCACGATCTGCGGCGGCGACAGGATTGGTAAGGACTTCTGCGTTCCTCAAATCTGGTCGCGGCCAAACGCGCGCAACCCGTCGAGATCGAGCACGTCCACGCGGTTATAGGAGAGCGCGACGAGCCCCTGGCGTTCGAGCGTCTGCAGCGCCTGGTTGATCCGCTGGCGCGACGCGCCCGCCAGCATGCCGATCTCCTCCTGCGAGATATCGAGCGCGCGTCCCGTTTCGGGATAGAGATCGGGATTGAACATCTGCGCGAGCGCCTGCGCCACGCGCGCATCGACGTCGAGCAAACGGCTGTTCTGGATCAGCGCGATAAACTCGCCCATGCGGTTGTTGAGTTGATGAATCACGAAGCGGTTGAACGGCAGGCTGCAATCCATGAGCCGGTGAAACGTATCGGTGGGCACGGCCATGACGAGCGACGGCTGCAGCGCGATCACGTCGTACCTGCGCGGCTCGCGCTTGATCACGCTGCCCTCGCCGAACCAGCCGCCATGCGGCACGCCCGAAAACGTGCAGCCGCGCCCCGAAGCGTTGAAGATCGCCAGCTTCACGAGACCCGAATTCACGCCGAGCCACCAGTCCGAGGGCGCTTCGCGCGCGGCCACGATGGCGCCCGCGGCATAGCCCTGCGCATGCGAGGACGTCAGCACCCATTCGCGATGCTCGGGCGCGAGCGCGCGAAACCACGCGCAGCGCTCGAATAGCGCGGCGAGGCGCGCGCGGTTCGCCGCGTCGATGCGCTCGCCTTCGCGCCACGAATCGCGGGCGGGAGGCGTCCCGTCCGGGGGCATAATGGATTGCGACATCGCGCTTTCCTGGAGTCGAGTCAATCTTCGGGGCGATCCGGCGAGCGGATCGTGAGTTGCGGGCGCTCTCGCGGGCCGCTCTGTCGCGCCGGCGACAGACTCGCGTGCACGGCCCTGCTACGGTAGCGCGAATCATACCTACAAACCCGAGACCGCCCGCGGCACGGCTTGAGGCCCGCATCGGCGATCGACACCGGAGACACCGCCATGTTGCACCCGTACGAAGAAGGGCTCGCGCAGCGCGAAGCCAATTATGTGCCGCTCACGCCCATCGATTTCATCGCGCGCGCGGCCGAAGTCTATGGCGATCGCCTCGCGGTGGTTCACGGCGACGTGCGCCGCAACTGGCGCGAAACCTGGGCGCGCACGCGGCGGCTCGCAAGCGCGCTCGCGCAAGCGGGCATCGGCCGCGGCGACACGGTCGCGGCGCTCCTGCCCAACATTCCCGCGATGGTCGAGGCGCACTTCGGCGTGCCCATGGTCGGCGCGGTGCTCAATACGCTCAACACGCGACTCGACGTCGCAACCATCCTGTTCATGCTGCGCCATGGCGAAGCGAAGGCGCTGATCGTCGATACCGAATTCGCGGCGCTCGCGCAGCGCGCCGCGCTCGAATTCCCGCACCTCAAGATCATCAGCGTGGCCGACATCGCGCCCGCCGACCCCGAGTTCTTCCCCCGCGCAACCGACTACGAAGCGTTTCTCGAACAAGGCGACGCCGATTTCGCCTGGGAGCCGCCGCGCGACGAGTGGGACGCCATCGCGCTGAACTACACGTCGGGCACGACGGGCGACCCCAAGGGCGTGGTCTATCACCATCGCGGCGCGTACCTCAACGCGGTGAGCAACATCCTCGAATGGGACATGCCCAAACACGCCGTGTACCTCTGGACGCTACCGCTCTTTCACTGCAACGGCTGGTGCTTCGCGTGGACCGTCGCCGCGCGCGCGGGCGTGAACGTGTGCCTGCGCAAGTTCGACGCGAAGCTCGTGTTCGACCTCATCCGCAGCGAGCGCGTCACGCACTATTGCGGCGCGCCCATCGTACAGGGGGCGCTCGCCGACGCCCCCGCCGGGTATCGCGAGGGCATCACGCACACCGTGCGCACGATGGTCGCCGGCGCCCCGCCCGCGCCGGCCGTGATCGCGAAGATGAAGGCGATCGGCATCGAGCTCACGCACGTCTATGGTCTGACCGAGGTGTACGGCCCCGCCGCAGTCTGTGCCGTGCAGGAGCGCTGGCAAACGCTGCCCGAAGACGAACAGGCGAGCCTCGCCGCGCGCCAGGGCGTGCGCTATCACCTGCAAAGCGGCGTGAGCGTGCGCAATGCGCAGACGATGGAGCCCGTGCCCGCCGACGGCGAAACGCTCGGCGAAATCATGTTCCGGGGCAACATCTGCATGAAGGGCTACCTGAAGAACGAGCGCGCAACCGACGACGCCTTCCGCGGCGGCTGGTTCCACACGGGCGACCTCGGCGTGATGACGCCCGACGGCTACGTGCGCATTACCGACCGCAGCAAGGACATCATCATCTCGGGCGGCGAGAACATTTCGAGCATCGAGGTGGAGGACACGCTGTATCGCCATCCGGCCGTCGCGCTCGCCGCTGTCGTCGCGATGCCCGATCCGAAGTGGGGCGAAGTACCTTGCGCATTCGTCGAACTGCGTCCGGGCGCGAGCGCCACGGCCGAGGAAATCATCGCGCACTGCCGGCTCTTTCTCGCGCACTTCAAGGTGCCGCGCGCCGTGCGATTCGGTGAACTGCCGCGCACGGCCACGGGCAAGATCCAGAAGTATGAGTTGCGCGCGCAACTAGGTTCGCAAAGCGCCATCGATCTGGCCGGCACACAAGGCGCGCCGAAAACACCGCGGTAAGAACGACATCGGGACCTGGCAGGCCGGTAGAGGTGACGCATTCGGGCAGCCCGCGCCGCTCGAATGTAACGTCAGTTGACAACCCGACCCTCCTGCGCGGGACTGCGATTGTCAGGCGCGGCTCGTAATCCTTTCTGCATCAAGGGCTCACTGTCAAAACAGCCGTTTGGGCAGCAAGAATCGTATGAAACGAAAGCTTACAAGTAGTCACGTATTCCTCCGCCTGGGCCCGATAAGCTTTGAACCGTGGTCGCAACACAAAGGCACCCGGTGCCGCGTGACTGACGACGCAACCCAAGAGGAGGTAACTCATGAATACGAAGAGCTGGAAGACCCCCGCCCGCGCCATCGCCGCTGCACTGATCGCCGGTGGCGCATTGATGGGCGCATCGAGCGCTTTTGCCCAATCCGCGCCGTACGGCGCCCCGTATGGGCTGCGTGCCGAAGCGGCGCCGCAATACGGCCAGCCGCACATGATGCCGGTGGACGCGCGCATCTCGATCGGCTGGCATGAGGACCGTTACTGGGACGGCCACCGATACTGGGCGCACGACGAGTGGATGCACCATCATCCGCACGATCCGGGTCCCCCGCACTACCGCGACGACCACCGTCCGCCGCCCCCGCGTTACTGATCCGCATGACGCATGATGCGTGATCGCCGGGCCGCCTTTCCTGGCGGCGCCGGATGTGGCACACCGAGGCCGGTCTTCCGCAGGGAAGACCGGCCTCGGCGCATTTCAGCGCCTTACTTCGCCGCGAGCGCAATCATCAGAATATTTCATTCGTCGTGCGAATCAATATGGCTTGCCTGCCCGCCGCTACACGGTTGCGCGCCGCCATGCGGCACGCCGATCGCAACCAGAAAGGCAGACGTCAGTAATTGCAGGTAATGCGCAAGCGTTGCCTCTCGAGCGTCCCGCGAGTAACGTGAATGGGCGTTTCGTTCCCCGGAGCGCACGGTGTATTCTCATTGCCCGGCCAGAGATGGCCGGGATTTTTTTTTGCGCGCTTGTCAGGTTTTTTTCCGGTTGCGGACGTAATTTTGCGGACGTAATGTGAGGTCGCCTCTTGAGAACAGGCGAGCCTTGTGACCCCGGTCGCGACACAGTCCGACCGGGTCTTTTTTTGGCTTCCGTGCCTGGGAGAATCGCGTCGGCCGGGCGGCGCCGCGAGAGAAAGAACAATGACGGATCACCGAATGAGGAGTTCGGCTTCGCTCCAGCCAGAGCTAGATCCGTCATGCCCGCCATTATCCGGTTCAAGGGCCGGGACGTCACTAGCGTCGGGCGCAAAGAACCATTACGGAAACTGGCAAGATATGGGGACGGGCGCAGGAATCCGGCCAGTGCGCATCGGCTAACATGGTGGTTTCGCCTGCTGTGGCAATCCGCTTGTCCCAACCGCTTGTGCCAACCTTCACCCTCGCCCGCCCTGTCGCCGCGGAACTCGATATCCGCAAGAGCCGCTTCATCGCGCACGCCATTCCCGTTGCCGACCGCGAGGCGGCCATGGCCGAAATCCGCCGTCTGCGCGACGAACATCCCGCCGCCACGCACGTATGCTGGGCGCTCCTCGCGGGCGGCCAGTCCGGCATGTCCGACGACGGCGAGCCCTCCGGCACCGCCGGGCGCCCGATCCTCGAAGTGCTGCGCCATCACGACCTGGACGGCGTGCTCGCGGCCGTGGTGCGCTATTACGGCGGCGTGAAGCTCGGCGCGGGCGGCCTCGTGCGCGCCTATACCGACGCCATCGCCAGCGCGTTGCAAGCGGCCGAGCGCGTCGAGCGCATCGCGCAGGCGCGCCTCACGGTCGAACTGGGCTACCCCGACGAAACCCGCGTGCGCCACTGGATCGATCAGGAGCAGTTCACGCTCGTGGAGAGCCAGTACGCCATGACGGTCCGGCTCACGATCCAGTTGCCCGCGACCGCCGTGGACGCCGCGCGCCACGCTCTCACCGACCTCACGCAAGGCCGCTCGGGCTTTCCCGAGCACGTCTGAACACGCGGCGCGGAGATGCCGCGCAAAGGTTTCAAATTCTTTTCGATTCTTTCATAAAGTTTCATGAAAGCTTGCCGTAATGAAAGCATGACCGCGCATTCGCGCGTTCCGTCGACTCGACGCACCAGAACGAACGGACTTCTTTCATGGCAAGCACGATCACGAACACCACCGCCAGCGCGAACAGCGCGCTG
Organism: Paraburkholderia sp. J76; assembly: GCF_905220295.1. NCBI lineage: Bacteria > Pseudomonadati > Pseudomonadota > Betaproteobacteria > Burkholderiales > Burkholderiaceae > Paraburkholderia > Paraburkholderia sp. J76. The sequence goes on along the minus strand of NZ_CAJMZJ010000006.1, from coordinate 334,217 downwards.
AGCGACGCCGCCCAGTCGATCATCAGCGGCGCGACCAATTCCACGCTCGACGTGAACCAGCTCGTCAAGGCGCTCGTCAACGCGAAGATCGCGGGCCCGAGCGCCGTCCTCAGCGCGAAGCAGACGGCAAGCAACACGACGCTCTCCGCGCTCGGCACGCTCAAATCGGCGCTCGCCTCGCTTCAGAGCGCGCTCGATCCGTTCAGGGACGGCGCCGCGCTGCAACGCTTCACGGTCACGACGAGCGAAAAGGACAAAGGCCTGAGCGCGGTGGCCGGCAAGAACGCGGTGGCGAGCAGCTTCACGGTCGAAGTCGATCATCTGGCGACGGCGCACAAACTCACCTCGGATAGCTTCGACACCGGCGAAACGCTCGGCGAGGGCAGCCTCGACATTTCGACGGGCGGCAAGTCCATGCATCTGACGGTCGCGGCGGGCAGCAACAAGCTCACCGACGTCGTCGCGGCGATCAACCGGGCGAAGGACAACCCCGGCGTCACGGCGTCGATCGTCAACGGCGCCGACGGCCAGCACCTCGTGCTGAGCGCGAACCGGACGGGCGCGGCCAACGCGATCGAGGTGCAGGCAGGCGCGGGCGTCGATACGCGCCTCGCCTCCTCGCAGATGCACGAAGTCGAGCCAGCCGGCGACGCCGAACTGCGCATCGACGGCACGCGCGTCACGAGCGCGAGCAACACGCTGGAGGGCGTGGTGAGCGACCTCACGATCAAGCTCGGAAGCGCCTCGGTGGGCACGAAGCAAACGCTCGCCATCGCCGCCGACACCGAAGCGACCGGCACGTCGATCCGCGACTTCGTGAAGGCGTACAACAGCTACGTGGATGCCCTGAACGGCTTGACTTCGTACACGGCGGCGACCGGTTCGACCGGCGCGCAAGCGGGCGCGCTGCTCGGCGACTCGATCGCGCGCACGCTCGCGGCGAATTTGCCGGCGGTCATATCGGCGGGCGTGAAGGGCAACGACGGCGTGACCCATTCGCTGGGCGAAATCGGCATCAAGCTCGGCAAGAGCGGCAAGCTGGAGATCGACGACGACACGTTCAAGCAGGCGCTGCAAGCGGGCAACAACGGTGGCAACAGCGGGGGCAACAGCGCGATTGCGGCACTGTTCGGCAGCGGCGGCATGACCGCGAAACTCAGCAGCGCCATCACGCCCTACGTGCAGTCGAGCGGCATTATCGAGCGGCGCAGCACGGCCATCAACAAGGAGCTGGACGACATCAAGAAGCAGTCGTCGATGCTCGATGCGCGCGCAACCCAGCTCACCGCGCAATTCAACCGCCAGTTCACCGCGCTCAATAAACTCATGTCGATCATGAACAACAACCAGCAGTATCTGACGCAGCTTTTCGGCGGCGCGAACAGCGCGGGCGCCCTCGCGACGAATCACAAATAAGGCTTGAACAGACGCGGCGCGACGCTAGCAAACGTGGAGCGCGGACAAAAAAAGGCCGCCGATCCATTCGTAATCGGCGGCCAACAGGGGACGTGAAGAACAACCGCGAATCGAACTATCAAATCGACCCGACCGCTTCATCATGGCGAGCCAAAATTAAGCCAAACTTAAACCCGCGCAAAAACCGGCCGGAAATTCCGGCGCTCGCGCGCAGGCAAATGAACGAACGCGTGATAATGGGCTGGCTATACTTTGATGTGCCACCCAACCGGGAAGAGCTGCCATGTTTGATCGACTGCATCGGTTTATCGAGGGCGCGGGTCCCGCGCGGCGCCATCGCGTCTGGAGCAAGGTGCGCATTTTCGTGGCCGCAATGGGCACGCTCGGCTCCGCCGCCGGCATCGCCATCGCAGTGGTCGGGCTCATCAACTTCGACCACCAGAAGGTGATTACCGGCGTGGCCATCATCATTATCTGCACGGCGATCTACGTCTCGATCCTCGTGCGCGACCGCAATCGCGTGGACTAGCGTACGCCGCCCCGGCGTTACTGCAGGTTCTGACCGTCGCGCGTAACGTGCACGGCCGTCGCGGCCACGTAGTCGGCGCGAATGCTGTCGCCCACCTTGAGCGATTCGAGCGGCACGTCCGGCGGCGCCACGACCACGACCGTCTGACGCGGCCCGCGCAGCGCGACCTTGCGGCTCTTGCGGTCGATCTTCTCCACCGTCGCAATCACCTGAACGCTATGCGCCGTCCCCGCCACGCCGCCGGAAGCGGGCATGGTCGCGACCGTATCGACGCGCGAGCGTATGCCTCTCGTAGCGACCTTTTCGGCGCGCAGCAGCAACGCCTCCTTGTAGACGATATTCACGTGGTCGCCGGGCTTGAGCTTGCTCACGTCGCCAATGGAGGGATCGACTGCGATCGTCACCACGTTGCGCCGCGCGCCGCGCAGCGTGACCGAATTGGTCGCCGCGTCGACGCTCACGACCGTCGCCGAGGTCTGCACCTCGCCGATCTGCAGTTGCGCGTTGGGCGCACTTTCGGGCGCGGCGTCGGACGCCGTCTGCGCACGCAGCGGCACGTGCGGCGACACGCCGAGGGCAAGCACGAGCAAAGCGCCGAGCAGCGGCGCGGAAGAACGATAGCGCGTGGACATGCAGCCTCCTTCGGTGGATGGTGAATCGTGAATGGCAGGCGAGCGGCATCGCACCGCTCGCCCGCATCAAGCGCCGTTCATGCAGGCTTCCTCGGCCGCGCAGCGCAGGTAATGGGCATACACGCGCTCGCGTTCCTCGCTCGCAAGCTGACGCTTCTCGGCCAGCCGCAGCATGCGGTGCCGGTCCGCGCCGAGCGTTGCGTAGTAGCGCTCCGCATGCAGGCGCTTGAAGCGCGTATAGAAGTCCGGGCCGGGCAGCCCCGAATCGGTCGAGAGCAGCGACGCATAGTCGGCCTCGCGCGGCTCGCACAACGCGGCCGCGGCCGCCTCGAGCTTTTCGTAACGCACCCGCAACGGCACGTCGCCGGCGAACAGGGCATGAAACGCGCCGTACGGCACGAGCGAGCGCCGGCTCGCGGCCCGCCGCAACAAACGACTTACCTTTTCATCGAGTTCTTGATTCATTCGCAGCGGCCAGAAAGCGGACCGCCGCCCATACCGCGCGTCGTTTGACGAAAAGCGCGGACGTATCTGGCGGCCCGGCAGGATTCAGGGACCCGTTTCGCCCCGCGATGCACAGCGCGGCGAATCCGGCATTCTGCATTCGTTCATTCGAATCCAATCCGCATTCGAATCGATTCGAAATGTTTGCGAAAAACATTCTGCACAAAAAAAGCAAATCGCTCCCTGAAATTGCCCGGCAGACGGCGACGCTCATCCCCCACAATGGCGATTCTTACGCGGCAGTGACAAAAAACGATAACAAACATCTAAAGAAAGAGGCCTTTGTTTAATTCATTACGGATAGAAATCTCATTCAATTCACTATCCGCTGAATGCCCAATTAGTCATACAAAACAAGACATAGCGCGGCTTTCCGATAATTGAGCAAACCAGTCTGGTTATCGGACTGCAATCGGAGCAAACTTCGCATTACGGAAATCAATGCGAAATGGCATCTTCCATTGACGATCCGCGCGAGTCGGTTGTTTTTTCCCATTAGTGCAGGATTATCCACAAGTCAAGCAGACTATTTTTCCGCCAGCTATACACAATCCCTACAAAAACAATTATTAATATCCGCTGCGGAACACCGAGGCGTTTCGCAGCAAGCGCCCTTCACCGGGCGTCGATTTCGCCGTCCGTCATGGCTCTCGCGTCACCGCATCGGCGCGCTATCCATGGCAAGCGACAAAACCCGCTTGCAGGAAGGGTTACAGGAGCGGCACATCCGCACTGCCGCGTGTCCGGAATCTTTCGTCGACGAGTGAACACATGCTTACCCGAACCGAAAACCTGCCCAGCGTCGCGAGAAGAATGGCCGCCGGCCAGATGTTGATGGAAGGCGCGACCGTGAATAGCGTCGCCGATTCACTCCACCTTTCCGCCCAGACGGTGAGGCGCTACAAATCCATCGTCGAGGACGGCGGGCTCGCCGCGCTTCAGCAGATGAGCGTGGGCGGCCGTCCTTCGGTGCTCGACCAGGCCGCGCTAGGCTGGATTGCGAGCGCCCTGCACGGGTCCGCCCGAGAGCACGGCTTCGCGAGCGACGCGTGGACCAACAGCCGCGTGCGCGAGCTGATCGGCCGCCAGTTCGGCGTGCACTATTCGCGCGTCTATACGTGGCAGATCGTCTCGAACCTGGGCCTCGGTCACCGGCTGTCGAAATCCGCGCGCTGAACGGCATGGAGGGCGGCGCGCGCCGCGCCAAAACCGGCGCGCTTCAGCCCCGGGTTGCGGATGCATCGCGGCCTCGGCTTCCGGCTTCGGAATCCACCAGCGGCTGCGCCGCCTCGCCCGTCCATTGCTGCGACCGGACCTGATTGCGGCCCGCTTCCTTGGCCTCGTAGAGCAGGCGGTCGGCGGCGGCCAGCAGCTTCGCGCCGCTGCCGCCCACGGGCGGTTCGCAGCTCGCGCACCCCGCGCTCACCGTCACGCGCCCATGACGCGTACCACTTAGCGTGAGATTGGCCGACTCGATGCGCTTGCGGATCTTCTCCGCCACGCGCGTCGCGGCGTCGAGCGCCGTGTCCGGCAGCACCACCGCGAACTCCTCGCCGCCAAAGCGCGCGGCGAGATCGGTTGCGCGCCGCGATCCTGACGCAATGCGCTCCGCCACGAAGGCCAGCACCTCGTCGCCGGCGGCATGCCCGTAGGTGTCGTTGAAGAGCTTGAAGTGGTCGATGTCGAAAAACAGCACGGAAAGCGGCGCGCGCTCGCGCACCGCGTGATGCCATTCCGACGCGAGGCGGCTGTCCAGCGCCCGGCGATTCGCAAGTCCCGTGAGCGGGTCGGTCACGGCGAGGCGCATAAGCTCGCCTTCGGCCACCACCTTGTCGCGCAGCGCGAACGCGAGCATCCACGACACCGCAACCCACGCCGCGCCGAACACCGTGGTCATCACCAGCGCGATATAGCTGCGCCGCCGCCAGCCGGCAAGCACGTCCTCCACGGCAGGCGCCACGACGACGATGAACGGCGAGTTGCCCACGTGCGCGAAGGTGTAGATGCGCGCCACGCCGTCGAGCGCCGAGCGAAAGGTGTACGTGCCGACATCGCGGCGCGAGAAGAGCGCGAAATTCGGCAGGTCCGAGTAGTTCGATCCGGCGCCGCGCAGCGACGCCGGCTGGCTCGCGAGCAGCGTGCCGTCGCGCATCAGGATGAAAAGACGGCTGCTGCGCCCCAGATCGACGCGCGCCACCAGGTGCTGAAAATAGTCGAGACGCACGCCGAGCAGCGCGATGCCCGCGAACGTGCCGTCCGGCGCATTGATGCGGCGCGTGAGGCCAATGGTGGGTACGCCGCCGCGCAGGCGCGAGCGGAATGGTTTCGAGAAGAAAAGGCCGGCCTGCGGGTCGCGCTGCTGCACGAGGAAGTAGTCGCGGTCGGCGAGCGAAACGCCGGCCGTCGCGGCGTCGAGGGCGCTGCTTCGCGCCGCTTTCACGTGGCCCGTGGCGTCGATCACATAAGCGCCGCCGAGCATGGACGCCGCCGTGGCCCGGTCGAACAGCACGCGCTGTCTCAGTCCCTCGGGCAGGCTCCAGGTCTGCGGCTGCTGCGCCGCCGCGACCACGGCCTGCAGTGACAGGTCGTAAATCTCGACGTTGCGGGCGATGTCGCTGGTAATGAGCTGCACGAGGTTGCGCGAATTCTCCTGCGCGTGGCGCAGTTCTTCGGCGCGGCCCTCGTAGAGCGCCGCGTAGGTCAGGACCGCCATCAGCGTCGCGACGAGCGTGCCGGAAATCCCCGCGAAAAAGGGATGGTTGCCGATCAGCCGCGTCGCCGCCCTCGCCCGCGCGAGCGCCCGGCGGCGCACCCGAAGGCGCAGCGAAAGAACCCGTTTTGGCATCTGCGCATTCCTCTTGCTGACGGCGCGTGGCGACGCGGCGCCGGTCTGTCGGGCATGCGGTCGCACATGCATCGAGCATGGCTGGCATCAATCCGTCATAAAACGGACACCTGGGCGGTTCAGGATCGAAGACGCAACCTTTGCCCCCTCCCGCCCCACCAGGAGCCCGCCTGCCATGCCGGAATTTTCCCTGTCACCGCAACCGGGCGCCGCCCCCACACGCGGTCGCAACGCCAGCCTGCTCGTGTTCCTCATCGTCATCGCCGCGGGTGCGGTGTACGTGGGGATGCATCTCGCCGACGATCTCTCGTCCGTGCGCGAAAACTCGGCGATGCCCTGGATCCTCCTCGGCATCGCGCTCGTCATCGCCCTCGGCTTCGAGTTCGTGAACGGCTTCCACGATACCGCGAATGCGGTCGCGACCGTCATCTACACGCACTCGCTTTCGCCCAATGTCGCCGTGATGTGGTCGGGCGCGTGGAATTTCCTCGGCGTGCTCACGTCCACCGGCGCGGTGGCCTTCGGCATCCTGCAACTGCTGCCTGTCGAGCTGATCCTGCAGGTGGGCAGCAGCGCGGGCTTCGCCATGGTGTTCGCACTGCTGATTGCCGCGATCATCTGGAATCTGGGCACGTGGTACTTCGGCCTGCCTTCGTCGAGTTCGCATACGCTGATCGGCTCGATCATCGGCGTGGGCCTCATGAACCAGCTCATGCACGGCGCGAGCGGAGCGGCGGGCACGAGCGGCGTGGACTGGAGCCAGGCGATCGGCGTGGGCAAGTCGCTGCTCTTTTCGCCGATCGTCGGCTTTTTGCTGGCCGGCCTGTTGCTGCTCATCCTCAAGGCGGTCGTGCGCGTGCCAGCGCTCTACGCGGAGCCCAAGGGCAAGGAGCCGCCGCCGTTCTGGATTCGCTCGCTGCTCATTCTCACCTGTACGGGCGTGTCGTTCGCGCACGGCTCCAACGACGGCCAGAAGGGCATGGGCCTCATCATGCTGATCCTGATCGGCACGGTGCCCACCGCCTATGCGCTGAACCGCGCCGTAACGGCCGAGGAGACGCAGACCTTCATCGCGGTCGCGCACGACGCCACGCGCGCGCTCGAACGCTACACCAACGGCGTAGCCGCGCCCGCGCAGCCGCGCGCCGAAGTGGAGCGCTTCATCGGCAGCCGCACGATGTCGAACACGACGGTGCCCGCGCTCGCCGCGCTTTCGAACCAGGTGACCGAGCAGGTGCGCAGCTACGGCTCGCTCGCGGCGGTGCCGCAATCGGTGGTGGATAACGTGCGCAACAACATGTACGTGATTTCCGAGGCGATCCGCCTGCTCGACAAGCAAAAGGCCGTGGCCTTTTCATCCGACGACGCTAAAGCCATCAACAATTTCCGCGGCCAGATCGACCATGCGACGAAATTCATCCCGACGTGGGTGAAGGTCGCCGTGGCGATCGCGCTGGGTCTCGGCACGATGGTGGGCTGGAAGCGCATCGTGGTGACGGTGGGCGAGCGCATCGGCAAGCAGCATCTGAGCTACGGTCAAGGCGGCTGCGCCGAGGTCGTGGCGATGGTGACGATTGGCGCGGCGGACGCATACGGCCTGCCGGTCTCGACCACGCACGTGCTTTCCTCGGGCGTGGCGGGCACGATGGCGGCGAACGGCTCGGGTTTGCAATGGAACACGGTGCGCAGCCTCGTGATGGCGTGGGTGCTCACGCTGCCGGCTTCGATCGTGCTTGCGGGGGCGCTTTACTGGGTGTTCAAGCACGTGTTCTGACTGCCTGGACGGATACGGAAAAGCCGCGCTCCCGGGTAGGAAAGCGCGGCTTTTTTTACCGATTGCCGCAGTAGAGCCACCCTCTCAATAAATCTCCGGAATAAACATGTTCTGCGGCACGGGCTGGCGAATGTAATCGGGATGATGCACGCGCGCCGGCAGCGTGACCTGCGGGTGCTCGATCTCGTGATACGGCACCTGGCTCAGCAGATGGTGAATGCAGTTCAGCCGCGCGCGTTTCTTGTCCACGCCCTGCACGACCCACCACGGCGCCTCGGCGATGTGCGAGCGCTGCAGCATCACTTCTTTCACGTGCGTATAGGCCTCCCAGCGGCGGCGGCTTTCGAGGTCCATCGGCGAGAGCTTCCATTGCTTGAGCGGATCGTCGATGCGGCTCTGGAAGCGCACTTCCTGCTCGTCGTCCGTGATCGAGAACCAGTATTTGACGATCTGTACGCCGCTCCTCACGAGCATCTTTTCGAACTCGGGCACCGAGCGAAAGAATTCTTCGTACTCCTCGTCGGTGCAGAAGTTCATCACGCGCTCCACGCCCGCGCGGTTGTACCAGCTACGGTCGAACAGCACCATTTCGCCCCCCGCCGGCAGATGCTGCACGTAGCGCTGGAAATACCACTGCGTGCGCTCGCGGTTGTTCGGCGCGGGCAGCGCGGCCACGCGGCACATGCGTGGGTTCAGGCGCTGCGTAATGCGCTTGATGACGCCGCCCTTGCCCGCCGCGTCGCGCCCCTCGAAGATCACGACGAGCCGGTGCCCCGTGCTCACGATCCAGTCCTGCATCTTCACGAGTTCGCCCTGCAAACGGATCAGTTCGCGGAAATAAACGCGGCGCAGCGCGCGCGCCTCGTCGCTGATCTGCAGGCCGCTCTCCTGCAAGCGGTCGTCGACCTCCATTTCAAGCTCTTCGTCGTAGGCGTCGATAAGCTCTTCGTCAAGACGCCGGCGGCGGTGCAGTTCGGCTTCCGGCGACTCCGCCTCGCGTTGTCCGGCGTCCGTCGTGCGGTCGAATTCATTCATGGCGACTCTCTCCTGGGTCGATGTGCTGGCAACTCGCGCCACTATCGGCGCGGCGAGTGTCACGAATATTTCAAATGCATGGCGGCGGCTCAAGTGAGCATCAAGTGAGCGGCCTGGCGAAACTCAACTCGTGGCCGTCCGGATCGGCGAGATGGAAATAGCGCTCGCCCCACGGCGCGTCGCGCGGCGCGAATTCGGGCTGCGCGCCGGCCGCCAGCGCGTGGGCGTGGAAGGCGTCCACGTCGGCGACGTAGAAAATCACGCGGCCCCAGCCGTGCACCGCGCCGTGCGGTCCCTCCAGCAGGTTCAGATAGCAGACGCCCGCCGCGCCGCCCAGCTCGAACGACGCGAAGCCCGGCACCGCAGGCCCGGCTTTCTGCACGAAGCCAAGCGCCTCATAAAAGGGCACTGAACGCGCGATATCGCTGACGGTCAGCGTCACGGCGCTCAACGCTACGATTTGCCCGGTGCGCTCGCTCATCGGTTCCTCCTGTTCTTGCGGCTGCGCACGGCACGCGGCGCATCGCCACTGGTTGGACCACTTTCCGGCCAGCCGATCTCTTCGCCTACCCGCGTGCGCACGAAGTCGATATGCGTCTGCATCGCCGTGCGCGCCTCTTCGGGACGCCGCGCGACGATCGCATCGCACAGCGTTCGATGCTGCAGCAGCAACTGGTCCGGTGCATCCTCGTTCTGTACGCGCAGCCCCGTGCCGTTGATCGTGATGTGCTCGCGCAGCACGCCCAGCACGCTCGTGTGCAGATGCAGGAACATCGCGTTGTGCGAAGCCTGCGCGATCACTTCGTGCAGCTTCGCGTCGGTGTCGGCCTCGGCGGCCTTGTCGTCCGCTTCGCGCGTGCGCTCCAGTTCCTGCATCAGCGCGCGAATGCGCGCGATGTCCTCGTCGCTTGCGCGCAGCGCCGCGAAATAGGCGGTCGCCCCTTCCAGTACGCGCCGAAATTCGAGGATGTCTTCGCGCAAAGCCGGATGATCGGCCACGAGCTGCCCCCACGGCGAAGCAAAACCCGTGCGCAACTGGTCGGTGACGAACACGCCCGCGCCAGGCCGGCTTTGCACGAGGCCGCGCGCGGCCAGGCGCTGGATCGCCTCGCGCACCGTGTTGCGCGCCACGTCGTATTCCAGCGCGAGCACGCGCTCGGAAGGCAGTTTCGCTCCGGCGCGCCAGGTGCCGTCGAGCAGCGACGTTTCCATCTGACGCATCACGGCTTCCACTCGCCCGCGCGTGCCCGCCCTGTCCCTTATTGTCATACTGAATTTTGTGGTCGTTAGCGACAAGTGGTCCAACCAGTTTGAACCGCTCGCCCGAAGCGGGAATTATGCGCTCAAACCAGCGCTTGTCTTCAACCTCCGCGGCCAAACCGGGCCGCCGGGGGCGGATCGCGAAAGCGCGCAAGGACATCGAGCGAGACATGAAGCCACGGCAATACCCCACCGAGCGCCCTACCGACGTCTATCTGTTCGCCACCTGCCTCGTCGACCTGTTCGTGCCGCAAGCCGGCCTCGACGCGGTGAAGCTGCTCGAACGCGAAGGCCTCACGGTCCATTTCCCGCGCAGCCAAAGCTGCTGCGGCCAGCCCGCGTACAGCAGCGGCAATCCGCGCCAGGCGCGCGAGGTCGCGCTCGCGCAACTGGGCCTCTTCGAAAAGCCGTGGCCCGTGATCGTGCCTTCGGGTTCGTGCGCGGGCATGATGCGCCACCACTGGCCCGCGCTGTTCGACGGCGATGCCGCAAACGCCGCGCGCGCCGGGAACCTCTCGGACCGCGTGTACGAACTCACGGAGTTCCTCGTGCGCGTACTGAACGTCGATTTCAATGCATACGGCGCGAGCGGATCCGTGCCGCAGCCGCAAGAGCGCATCGTGCTGCACACCTCGTGCGGCGCGCGGCGCGAGATGGGCACGCGCGTACACGGCGTCGAAGTCGTCGATGCGCTGCCGGGCGTCACGCGCATCGAGCACGAACGCGAGCCGGAATGCTGCGGCTTTGGCGGCACGTTCTCGCTCAAGCACCCGGACATTTCCGGCGCGATGGTCGCCGACAAGATCGCCTCGGCCTGCGCCACGGGCTGCGAGCGCCTCGTTTCCGCCGACTGCGGGTGCCTGCTCAACATCGGCCACGCCGCGGCGCACAAGGGCGCGCCGCTCGCCGTGGAGCACCTTGCCTCGTTTCTCTGGCGCCGCACCGGCGGGGAGGCCGCATGAGCGTCGATTCGATGGGCGCGCGTGCGCGCATGCTGCAACGCCTGCGCGGCCACGCACCGGCCGCGCCCGCCACGGCGATCGAAGCGCTCGATGCGCGCATCGACGCGCATTTCGCCGAACGCCGCGCGCACGCCCCGCTTGCGCTGAGCGACCGCATCGCGCAGTTTCAGCGCATGCTCGAAGCCGCGCATGCCGACGTGATCCGTGCGAGCGCCGCAACGTGGGCCGCCGGTCTCGCGAAACGGCTGGCCGCCGCCGGCGTGCGCAGTCTGCTGCTCGACACTGCCAGCGCCGAGGGCCAGGCGCTTACGGCGGCGCTCCCTGCCGCCGTGCAGGCGCGCAGCTACGCGCAGCCGATCGAGCAGTGGAAAACCGAACTCTTCGATACCATCGACGCAGGCTTCACGGTCGCGCGCTCGGGCCTCGCCGCAACGGGCACGCTCGTGGTCGTGCCCGACGCCAACGCGCCGCGCACGGTCTCGCTCGTGCCGCCGCTGCACGTCGCGCTGATCCATGCGCACACGCTGCACGCGGACCTCCACGCCGCCGTGGCGGCCGAGCGCTGGCGCGACGGCATGCCCACCAATCTCGTGATGATCTCCGGCCCTTCCAAGACCTCGGACATCCAGCAGACGACCGCCTACGGCGCACACGGTCCGCGCGCGTTGTGGGTCGTTATCGTGACTGATGAGGATGACGAAACAAGTGCGCAGCACGGAGCCGCCCAATGAGCACGACCACGCAGACGCCGCAGGAAAACCCGCTCCATTTCGTCACGACCGCCGAATTCCGCCAGCGCGCACGCAGCGCCCTCGACAACCCGCAGTTGCGCGAGAGCTTTCGCGGCGCGATGGACTTCCTGCAAGGCAAGCGCGCCGCGCAGTTTCCCGAAGCGGACGAACTCGAAGCCCTGCGCGATCTCGGCGAAGCCGTGCGCCAGCACGCGCTCTCGCGCCTGCCTGAACTGCTCGAACAACTGGAAGCGAGGCTGCGCGCGAACGGCATTCAGGTGCATTGGGCCGAAACCGCCGACGAAGCGAACCGCATCGTCCACGCCATCGCGCAGAAACATGCGGCCACGCGCGTGATCAAGGGCAAGTCGATGGCGAGCGAGGAGATCGAACTCAATCACTACCTCGCGGCGCGCGGCGTCGACTGCATCGAGTCGGACATGGGCGAGTACATCGTGCAACTCGCGGGCGAAAAACCTTCGCACATCGTAATGCCCGCGATCCACAAAACGAAGGGCGACATCGGGCACCTGTTCGAAGAGCACATTCCCGACACGCCCTTCACCGAGGACGTGGACACGCTCATTCAAACGGGTCGCCGCGCGCTGCGCCGCGCCTTCGCGGATGCGCAGATCGGCCTTTCCGGCGTGAACTTCGCCGCCGCCGACACGGGCACGCTCTGGCTCGTGGAAAACGAAGGCAACGGCCGCCTTTCCACTACCGTGCCCGACGTGCATATCGCGATCATGGGCATGGAAAAGGTCGTCGCGAAGCTCGAACACATCGTGCCGCTTTCGAGCCTGCTCACGCGCTCGGCCACCGGCCAGCCCATCACCACGTATTTCAACCTGATCAGCAGTCCGCGCCGCGAAGGCGAGAAAGACGGCCCGCGCGAAGTGCATCTCGTGCTGCTCGACAACGGCCGCAGCCAGGCTTACGCCGACGAGCAATTGCGCGCCACGCTCCAATGCATTCGCTGCGGCGCGTGCATGAACCACTGCCCGGTGTACACGCGCATCGGCGGCCATGCGTATGGCACGACGTATCCGGGGCCGATCGGCAAAATCATTTCGCCGCATCTGCTCGGGCTCGACGCGACCGCCGAATTGCCCACGGCTTCGAGCCTGTGCGGCGCGTGCGGCGAAGTCTGCCCCGTGCGCATTCCGATTCCGCAACTGCTCGTTCGCCTGCGCACCGAAGCGAACCGCGACCCCGAAGAAAACGTCGCGCATCCGTTGCGCGGCCAGGGTGCGAATCACAGCCGCAGCGAGCAGTTCATCTGGCGCTTCTGGAGCGGCGCGTTCGCGCATCCGCGTGCGTATCGCGCGCTGCGCTGGGCCGTGACGCGGCTGCGCGGCCTGGCACCCGCGCAGCAAATGGGCTGGACGCAGCATCGCACGCCGCTCAAGCCCGCGCCGCGCAGCCTGCACGACCTGCTGCGCGAGCGCGACCAGCCGCAATAGCGTTCATGTCGTCAGGCATGCGAAATAAATCGTAAAGCGTGCCTGGCGGCTTATTCGTATTTTTTACCCGCATCATCGGAGGAGACCGTTGTGCAACCCTGGTATCAGATCTACACACCCCTCGGCAGTCTGTGGCTATCCGCGCTCGTGGCCGCCATTCCCATTCTGTTCTTCTTCGTCGCGCTCGCCGGCCTGCGCATGAAGGGCCACGTCGCCGCCGCGATCACGCTGCTGCTCGCGCTCGCCGTGGCGATCTTCGAGTACGGCATGCCCGCGCGCCAGGCGCTGGTTTCGGCGGCCTTCGGCTTTACTTACGGCATCTGGCCCATCGCGTGGATCATTGTTACGGCCGTGTTCCTCTACAAGATTGTCGTGAAGACGGGGCAGTTCGAAATCATCCGCGCCTCGGTGCTCTCGATCACCGACGACCAGCGCCTGCAACTGCTGCTCATCGGCTTCTCGTTCGGCGCGTTCCTCGAAGGCGCGGCGGGCTTCGGCGCGCCGGTGGCGATCACCTCGGCATTGCTCGTCGGCCTTGGTTTCGAGCCGCTCTACGCCGCAGGTCTGTGCCTCATCGCCAACACCGCGCCCGTGGCGTTCGGCGCGATGGGCATCCCCATCATCGTCGCGGGCCAGGTAACGGGCATCGATCCGTTCCTGATCGGCGCGATGGCCGGGCGCCAGTTGCCGCTGCTTTCGCTTTTCGTGCCGTTCTGGCTCGTCTTCATCATGGACGGCAAGCGCGGCGTGAAAGAAACGTGGCCCGCCGCGCTCGTGGCGGGCGGCAGCTTCGCTGTTACGCAGTACTTCACGTCGAACCACATCGGGCCCGAACTGCCGGACATCACCTCGGCGCTCGTGAGCCTCGTCGCGCTCGCCGCATTTCTCAACGTGTGGCAGCCGCGCCGGGCAACGCAAGGCGCGAGCGTGAAGGTGAGCGGCGGCGCAGCGGCGCTGGGCGGCTTCGGCGGCGGTGCTGGCGGTTCGCGCGCGGGCGCATCGAGCCGCAAGGCCTCGCCGTACAGCCTCGCGCAAACCGTGCGCGCGTGGTCGCCGTTCATTCTGCTCACGGCTATCGTAACGGTGTGGAGCGTCAAGCCGTTCAAGGCGCTTTTCGCAGCGAAAGGCGCGCTCGCGGGCACGATTCTGAGCCTGCACGTGCCCGGGCTCGACCAGCTCGTGGTGCGCACGGCGCCGATTGTCGCGTCGCCCAAGCCCTATGAGGCCGTATTCAAGCTCGACTGGCTTTCCGCCGTGGGCACCGCAATCATGATCACGGCGATCCTCTCGGCGCTCCTGCTGCGCATGAAGCCGCGCGCCGCCGTGACGGCGTTCTTCGAAACGCTCCGCGAACTGCGCCGCCCCGTGCTGTCGATCGGCCTCGTGCTCGCCTTCGCGTTCGTCGCGAACTACTCGGGCATGTCGTCCACGCTCGCCCTCGCGCTGGCGGGCACCGGCGCGGCGTTTCCGTTCTTCTCGCCGTTCCTCGGCTGGCTCGGTGTCTTCCTCACGGGTTCCGATACTTCGTCGAACGCGTTGTTCTGCTCGCTGCAACACACCACGGCGCACCAGATCAACGTATCGGACACGCTGCTCGTCGCCGCCAACACTTCGGGCGGCGTGAGCGGCAAGATGATCTCGCCGCAGTCGATCGCGGTGGCCTGCGCGGCAACGGGTCTCGTCGGCAAGGAGTCCTCGCTGTTTCGCTTCACCGTGCGCCACAGCCTGCTCTTCGCGGCCGTGGTGGGCGTCGTGACGCTGATTCAGGCGTACGTGCTGACCGGCATGATTCCGCAGTGATGGAATGGAAAAAGCCGTGGCCGCATTGATGCCACATGAATGAACTCCGTCCCCGTTTGCGGCTATGATCGTGAACTGCGGCGGGGCGACCCGGCGCCCTGTCGATTTTCAGGGAGTGTCGAATGGCAATGGGGTGGCTCGTCGTATTACCGTTCGTCGCCGCGGCGCTCGTCGCGTTCGCGAGGCCGCTGCCCGCCGCCAGCACCTGGATCGCTTTCGCGGCCGCGCTCATCGGGCTTGGACTGCTGGGCAGCGAACGCGTGGGCATGGCCACCCATGGCGTGCTGCACTGGCAGGCTGGCTGGGTCCCGCAGCTTGGCCTCTCGTTCGCGCTGCGCCTCGACGGCCTCTCGTTCATGTTCGCGCTCCTCGTGCTCGCGATCGGCCTGCTCGTCTTCATCTACGCGCGCTACTACCTCGCGGGCAGCGAATCGCTGCCGCGCCTTTACGCGCTGCTGCTGCTCTTCATGGGCGCGATGCTCGGCGTCGTGCTCTCGGATAACCTGCTGCTGCTCGTGATCTTCTGGGAACTCACGAGCATCGTGTCGTTCCTGCTGATCGGCTTCTGGCCTTCGCGCCCCGAAGCGCGGCGCGGCGCGCGCATGGCGCTGACCATCACGGGTGCGGGCGGCCTCGCGCTGCTGGCCGCCGTGCTGCTGCTCGGCCATGTTTGCGGGAGCTACGATCTCGACGTCGTGCTCGCGCATGCGGGCCAGGTGCAGCGCAATCCGCTGTATCCCGCCATTCTCCTGCTCGTTCTTTTCGCGGCCTGCACGAAATCGGCGCAGTTCCCGTTCCACTTCTGGCTGCCGCATGCCATGTCGGCGCCCACGCCCGTTTCCGCCTACCTGCATTCGGCGACCATGGTGAAGGCGGGCATCTTCCTGATCGCGCGCTTTTACCCCGTGCTCGAAGGCACGGCGTGGTTCTTCTACGTAACGAGCCTGATCGGCCTCGTCACGCTCACGGGCGGTGCGGCCATGGCGCTCGTGCAGCGCGATCTCAAGGGGCTGCTCGCGTATTCGACCATTAGCCATCTCGGGCTCATCGTGCTGCTGTTCGGCCTCGACACGCAGCTTTCCACCGTCGCCGCGCTCTTTCACACCTTCAATCACGCGGTATTCAAGGCTTCGCTCTTCATGGCCGCGGGCATCATCGACCATGAGACGGGCACGCGCGATCTCGGCCGCCTGCGCGGCCTGGGGCGCTTCATGCCGCATACCGCCGCGCTGGCCGCCGTGGCGTCGCTCGCCATGGCGGGCGTACCGCTGCTCAACGGCTTTCTGTCGAAGGAGATGTTCTTCGGCGAAACGCTTGCACAAGGGCTGCTCGGCGACTTCAACTGGATCATTCCGGGCCTCGCGGTCATCGCGGCGGGGCTCTCGGTGGCGTACTCGCTGCGCTTCGTATGGGGCGTGTTCTTCGACGGCGAAACGCCTCACGACCTTCCGCACTACCCGCCGCACGAGCCGCCGCGCTTCATGAAGCTGCCGGTCGAAATTCTCGTCGTGATCTGTCTGCTCATCGGGCTCGTGCCGCAGCAGACCATCGGCAAGACGCTCGAATCCGCGGCATGGTTCGCGCTGGGCGGCGTCGTGCCCAACTATAGCCTGAGCTTGTGGCACGGCCTCAATCTGCCGCTGCTGATGAGCTGCGTGTCGTTCGCGGGCGGCGCGCTGCTATTCTTCTATCGCCGCGATGCGTTCCGCCATCATCGTTCGGTGCTTTCCGAAATGAACGCAAGCGAAGGCTTCGACCGCTTCGTGCAGCGGCTCGAAAAAGCCGCGGGCTTCGTGGTGAGCCGCTTCGAAACGCGTTCGCTGCCGTCGTATCTCGCGTGGATGATCGCGGCGATGCTGATCGTGCCAGGCGCGGCGCTCATCGCGCTGCCGTCGCTAGACGGCGCATACCGCTCGACGCCGCTCGACGCGATGACGCTCGTCGGCCTCGTGCTGATGGCGCTGATGGCGGTGGCCGTCGTGCTCGTGCGCGCCAATACGCTCTATGCGCTCGTGATGCTGAGCACCTGCGGGCTGCTCGTCACGCTCGCGTTCGTGCGCTTTTCGGCGCCGGACCTCGCGCTCACGCAGATATCCGTGGAAGTGGTCACCGTGCTGCTGCTCGTGCTCGCCATTTACTTCCTGCCGGTCGTGCAGCGCGCGCAACAGGCGCCTGCCGCGCGTGTGCGCAACGCGGTGCTCGCCATTGCGGGCGGCGCGCTGATCGGCGGCGTGGCGTACGCAGTCATGACGCGTGCGCCCATCGAAGGCATCGGCCAGTTCTTTCTGGCGAACGCGCTGCCGGGCAGCGGCGGTCACAACGTCGTGAACGTGATCCTCGTGGATTTCCGCGGTTTCGACACGATGGTCGAGATCAGCGTGCTCGTGGTCGCGGGGCTCGCCGTGAAGGCGCTGCTGCGCGGCCTGCGCCTGAAGTCGCCCGACACGGGGCCGGGCGGCCTGCCGTGGTCCTCGCAGTCGCATCCGCTGCTGCTCGCCATTCTCGCGCGTCTCATGCTGCCGCTCACGCTGCTCGTTGCCGTGTTCATCTTCCTGCGCGGTCACAATCTGCCGGGCGGCGGCTTCATCGCCTCGCTCGTGATCGCCATTGCGCTCCTGCTGCAATACGTGGCAAGCGGCGTGCTGTGGACGGAGTCGCGCATCCGCATCAACTACCGCGCGCTCGCGGGTCTCGGCATTCTCGTTGCGGCCGCAACGGGCGTGGGCGCGATCGTTCTAGGCCAGCCCTTCCTCACCAGCGCGTTCGGCCATGTGCACGTGCCGCTGATCGGCGAAATCGAACTGAGCACGGCCATGCTGTTCGACCTCGGCGTGCTGGGCGCCGTGGTGGGCACGACGCTCACGATCGTCTCGCACCTCGGCGTGCGCGACAAGGACATGCAATCCGTGGAGAAAAGCTGATGGAAGCCGCGTTCGCCATTACGCTCGGCGTGCTCTGCGCAAGCGGCATCTATCTGCTGCTGAGTGCGCGCGTGTTGCCGGTGATCCTCGGCATTACGCTGTTCTCGTATGCGATCAACCTGTTCCTGCTCGGCATGGGCCGTCTTTCCACCGGCAAGCCGCCCGTGATCGCACCGGGCGCCCAATACGCGGACCCCGTGCCGCAGGCGCTCGTGCTCACGGCCATCGTGATCGGCTTCGCCATGACGGCGTTCACCGTGGTGCTCGCGCTGCGCGCGCTCGCGATCGACGGCACCGATCACGTGGATGGCGGCAGCGCGCACGGCCACGGCCAGGAGATGCGCGGCGAATGAACCACGCTCTCATCCTGCCCATCCTCATACCGCTTTTTGCGGCCGGCGCGATCGTTGCGCTGCCGCTGCGCGCGAAGCGCCTGCAGCGCGCCATCAACGTGATCGCCACGCTCGCGCTGCTGCCTGTGGCGGTAGCGCTCGCCGAATTCGCGGCGCAAGGGAGAATCGCGAGCTATGCCCTCGGCGCGTGGCCCGCGCCGTTCGGCATCGTGCTGCAGATCGACCGCCTTGGCGCGCTCATGCTCGTGCTGACCGCGCTGCTCGCGTGCTGCTGCCTGCTCGGCACGACGAGCGCCGACGCGCGGCGCGGGCGCTACTATCGCGCGCTCGTGCAGTTCGAACTGATGGGCCTGAACGGCGCGTTTCTCGCGGGCGACCTCTTCAACCTGTTCGTATTCTTCGAACTCCTGCTGATCGCCTCTTACGCGCTGCTGCTGCACGGCGGCGGACGCCGCCGCGTGCGCAACGGTCTGCACTACATGCTGCTGAACCTCGTTGGCTCGTCGTTCTTCCTGATCGCGCTGGGCGTGCTCTACGGCCTGACGGGCACGCTCAACATGGCCGACATGGGCGAGCGGCTCGCGCATCTCGACGCGGCGTCGCTGCCGCTCGCGCAGTTCGCGGGCGCGACGCTCATGCTCGTGTTCGGCCTGAAGGCCGCCGTGTTCCCCATGTCGTTCTGGCTGCCGCAGGCGTATCGCAGCGCGATTGGCCCGGTGGCTGCGCTGTTCGCCATCATGACCAAGGTGGGCATCTACGCGATGCTTCGCTGCGACGCGCTCGTGTTCGGCGCGGCGGGCGGCGTGCTCGATACGTTCCTGCATCAGTGGGCGTGGTGGCTCGCCATCGCGACGATCATCTATGGCGCGCTCGGCGCGCTTGCCGTGTCGAGCCTCAAGACCACGACCGGCTTTCTCGTGCTGGTTTCGGTCGGCCTGCTGATCGCCGCCGTGACGTTGCAGACGGTGCTCGCGTGGAGTGCGTTGCTGTACTACCTCATCAGCACGACGCTGTGCACGGGCGCGCTGTTCATGCTCGCCGATACGCTGGAGTCCGAAGCAACCGGATCGGCGGCCGAGCCCGCGGCACTCGAAACACGCGAGCCCGCATCGCTCGAATCGCTCGACGACGCCACCGCGCCCGCCATCACGCCGGAGGCGGACGGTGAGCCGTTCGCCGCGCCGGCAAGGCCGGCGGCCCCGGAAAAGCCGCCCGCACCCTGGCCTTCGAACTTCGCCGGCGCACTCTATCTCGCGGCAGCCGTTGGCGCGGTTGGCTTGCCACCGCTCTCGGGCTTTCTCGGCAAAGCCATGGTGCTCGCCGCCACGCCGCTCTCGCAGGCCGTGGTGCTTTGGCCCGCCGTGCTGATCTCGGGACTGCTCTCGATCGTCGCACTGAGCCGCACCGGCACGCGGCTCTTGTGGGCGATTCCCGCCGCACGCGCCTACGACGGCGCGCCCGCCGCCGCGCCGCGCGGCAGTCGCGCGAAGCTCGCCGCGTGTGCGCTGCTGCTCGCGGGCGTGGTGGCCGCGACGGTGTTTGCGGGCCCGCTCAAGCAATACCTCGACGCCACCGCGGCGCAGTTGCTCGACCGCGAAGCCTACGTTCAGGCGATCCTGCCCGCATCGCCGTCGCAAACGTCGCAAGGCGGAGGAAGCTGACATGCTCAAGAGGCTTTTCCCGCACCCCTGGCTCACGGTCGTGCTGCTCGTCTGCTGGGTGCTGCTGATGAACGACGTGTCGCCGGGCAATGTGCTGCTCGGTCTCGTGCTCGGCACGGTTATCGCCTTCGCCATCGGCGAAGGGTTGTGGCTCGCGCCCGTGCGCTTCGGCAGACCGTGGCTGCTCGTGCGGCTCTTCGGGCATGTGCTTTACGACATTCTCGTGGCGAATCTCGAAGTCGCGCTGCTCGTGCTCGGTCCAACGAAACGGCTGCGCCCCGCCTTCATCGAAGTGCCGCTCGACAGCACGCACGAAATCGCGCTCTCGGCGCTCATCAGCATCGTTTCGCTGAGCCCCGGCACGCTGTGCGCCGAACTCTCCGACGACCGCACGCGCCTCACCGTCCACGTGCTCGATCTCGAAGACGAAGCCGCGCTCGTCGCCCTGATCAAGTCCCGTTATGAAGCCCCGCTCATGGAGATCTTCGCATGCTAGCCATCGCCATTCCGGTGTCGTTCGCGATCCTCGGGCTCGCGTTTCTGCTCACGCTCGTGCGCCTCGTGCGCGGGCCCTCGCTGCCCGACCGGCTCGTCGCGCTCGACACGCTCAATATCAACGCCATCGCGCTGATCGTCGTCTACGGCATCATGCTGCGCTCGACGGTCTTCTTCGAAATCGCGCTGCTCATCGCGGTGATGGGATTCGTGGCGACCGTGGCGTTCACGAAGTATCTGCAGCGCGGCGACATCATCGAATTGAACTAGGGCGAGGCCGTCATGCAAACCGTCATCGAAGCGATTGTCTGCGCGCTGCTTTTGGTCGGCAGCGCGTTCACGCTGATCGGCGCGATAGGCCTTGCGCGCCTGCCCGACTTCTACATGCGCCTGCACGGCCCGACCAAGTCGACCACGCTCGGCGTGGGCGGCGTCGTGCTCGCTTCCGTGGTCTACTTCAGCGCGCATAACAATTTCGCGAGCCTGCACGAAGTGCTGATCCCGGCGTTCCTCTTTCTCACCGCGCCCATCAGCGCGCATATGCTCACGAAGGCCGGCATCCAGCAGCGGGTGTCCGTTTCGTCCGCCACGCGCGGGCGGCCGGGCGCCACCATTACGCGTCCAGGCGATGCACGGGTGCAAGACGAGAACCCGGACGCCCACGGCGCCCAGGATTCCTGATTCCCGGCGCAAGCGTTGTCGCGCTTTTCGCGCCGGTAAAAGCTGCCATCGCACGTTGTAAAGGCCGCGCGCCAGGCTTCGTACGCGCGCCCTACCCTCTCTTCTTCCCCGTCGCACGCGCTGTGAGCGTGCGATCCGCAACACGCGGCACACCAATTGCTGATCGTTCTCGCCCAGTGCAGCATCGCGCCGCCGGTCCCGGCTCGCGAGCGGGCGCAATGACACGTAATAACAAAGCACGGCCGCAATCGAGGCCGTAAACCGTGCAGCCTGAACGAAACAGATGAGGTGAACAATGAAAACGATACGCACCCTGCTCGCCTTTGCGAGCGCGGCAGCCCTGCTTACGGCATGCGGCGGGGGCAGCAGCAGCAACGACGTCGGCAAGGAAATCGGCGTGCAGAACCCCGAAATTCACTTCGTGCATGCCCTGCCCGGCGGCCCGAATGTGGATTTCCTCGTGAACGGCAGTGCCCTGCAGACGAACATCGCCTATAAGCAGGTGACGAACTTCGCGAACATCAACACCGGCAACACGAACGTCTCGTACGCCAGCACGGGCACGACCACGGCGATTGCCAGCGGCAACTTCCCCGACGTGGCGAAGGGTCACGAGTACACCGTGCTCGCGCTGCCCTCGCTCGCGGGCGCCGATATCGGCCTGATCGACGATCCGTTCGACAAGGGCCTGCTGTCCAGCAGCGCACGCGTGCGCGCGTTCAACGCCACTGTCAACGCGCAGAACCTCGACATCTACATCGTCGCGCCGGGCACGGACATCAATAACGTGCAGCCGACGTTGCCGGCCGTGGGGTACAAGAACGCCGTGCCCGCGAGCGGTCAGGACTCGATCTACCTGAACGGCGGCAACTACGTGGCGATCGCCACGACGGCGGGCAGCAAGACGGCGATCTACCAGTCGGCTTCCTTCAATCTGGCGAACAACGCGGACTGGCTCATTACGACGGTGCCGATCGCTGGCACGCTCTCACAGCTCCTGCCGGGCCAGATTCACCTGCTCGTCGCCCAGGGCGGCAATACCACCCAGCCGGCCGTGGAGTACAACAACACCCTCACGGGCCAGTAAGTCGTTGCGCGCGCAACCGGCGCGGCGAGTCGAGGTGCGCTGTATGCGCACCTCACGCGTTCGCGCCGCGCCCGGTCTTGCGCGCTTCGTCCAGCACGTACTCGATGAAGGTTGACGCCGCCCGCGTGTGATGCCGGTTCGGCATATAAAGCATATACATGTGCGTGCCGAAAATGCTCAACCGCCAGGCGTCGAGCGACGTGAGGGCGGCGCCCTGGCGAATGTCGTCGTGCATCACGTAGTCGGGCACGATGCCTACGCCCAGTCCCGCGAGAATGGACTGGCGCAGAAATAGAAAGTTCTCCGAAATGATCGAAGGCTCGAGCAACACCTCGTGCCGGACTTCCTTCAAATAACCCGCCAGGCGCAATTGCCGCCCTACCACCGTTGCCGTGATGACGGGCGCGCGCGCCAGGTCTTCCAGCGTCTGCGGCATGCCGTGCTTCTGCGCCCACTCCCTGCACGCGCACGCGATGTACTTCACCGGCCCCATGTCGCGCGCCACGAGATTTTGCGGCGGCTCGTGCATCACGCGCACGGCGATATCCACTTCGTCGCGCAGCAGGTCTTCCACGCGATTTTCGAACATCACGTCGAGCACGATGCCGGGGTGCATGCGCTTGAACTGGATGAGCCAGTCCGACATGACGAGCTGCCCGTAGCCGCTCGGCACCGAAAGGCGCACGCGCCCTTGCAGGCTCTGGCCCAGGGTGGAAACCGATTCGCGCGCGGCGAGCAGCGCGTTCTGAATGGCCCGGCCATGCTCGTAGAGCTTCAGGCCGATTTCGGTCGGCTCGACGCGGCGCGTGGTACGGCGCACGAGTTGCAGCCCGATCGACTTCTCCAGATGGTTGAGGTGGTAGCTGACGTTCGCGCGGCTCATCTTGAGTCGGCGCGCCGCCTCGCTCAGGTTGCCCGCGTCGAGAATCTCCACCAGCAAGGTCAGCGCATTGACGTCCATGGCCCATCCACTGTCAAGGATATTTTGACAGTCTGTCAATGAGCCATGGGATTGTCAATTGCCCCTGACGCGCCCAGAATCGACGCGAACATGAAACATTGCCGCCTGGGCCATCGATACAGCCTCAGTCCGGCCCTCATTATGGAGACATCACCCCCATGGCATCCGATCCCGTGAACGCCTCCCCCGTCACTCACGAACTGCGCGGCAAGGTGCTGCTCGTCACCGTGGACAATCCGCCCGTCAATGCGCTGGGCGTGGACGTACGCCGCGGCCTTGCCGCCGCCATCGAGCACGCCGAGGCGAACGACGCCGTGCAGGCGGTGCTGATCGTCGGCGCGGGGCGCAACTTCATCGCCGGCGCGGACATTCGCGAGTTCGGCAAGCCGCCGCAACCGCCTGCGCTGCCCGACGTGTGCAACCGCATCGAGGCCTGCCGCAAGCCGGTGATCGCCGCCATTCACGGCGCGGCGCTGGGCGGCGGCCTCGAAGTGGCGCTCGCGGCGCACTACCGGCTCGCCGTGGCCGGCGCGAAGCTCGGCCTGCCCGAAGTGCAACTGGGCCTGCTGCCAGGAGCCGGCGGCACGCAGCGCACGCCGCGTCTGATCGGCGCCGAAGCCGCGCTCTCGCTCATGCTGAGCGGCCGCCACGCGAGCGCGCAGGAAGCGCAGAAGCTTGGCCTCGTCGACCGCGTGGGCGCGAGCGACGACCTGCTCGCCGAAGGCCTCGCCTACGCGCAGGAACTGCTCGCCGGCCATGCGCCGGTGCGCCGCACGCGCGACGCCCGGGCGCTCGCGGACCGCGCGCAGGCACAGGCCGCCATCGACGCCGCGCGCGCCGACACCGCGAAGAAATCGCGTGGCCTCTTTTCGCCGCTGAAGATCGTCGATTGCGTGCAGGCGGCGCTCGATCTTTCGTTCGACGAAGGTCTGCGCTTCGAGCGCAAGCAGTTCCTCGAATGCCTCGAAAGCCCCCAGCGCGCGGGCCTCGTGCACGCGTTCTTCGCCGAACGCGAAGTGCAGAAGGCTCCCGAAACGAAGAGCGCGAAGCCGCGCGCGATTGAAAGCGTCGGCGTGATCGGCGGCGGCACGATGGGCGCGGGCATCGCCGTGGCCGTACTCGACGCGGGCCTGCCCGTGACGATGATCGAGCGCGACGACGCCTCGCTCGCACGCGGCCGCGCGCACGTGGAAAAAGTCTACGACGGACTGATCGCCAAGGGCCGCATGACGCCCGACGCGAAAGCGCAGATTCTCGCGCGCTTTAGCGGCAGCACGTCGTACGACGCGCTGGCGAGCGCCGATCTCGTGATCGAAGCCGTGTTCGAGGACATGGCAGTGAAGCAGGCCGTGTTCGCCGAACTGGACCGCGTGTGCAAACCGGGCGCGGTGCTCGCGACCAACACCTCGTATCTCGACATCGACGCCATCGCGGCCAGCATCAAGCGACCGCAGGACGTGGTGGGTCTGCACTTCTTCTCGCCCGCCAACATCATGAAGTTGCTTGAAATCGTGGTGCCGAAGCAGGTGAGCGCCGACGTGGTCGCCACCGCCTTCGAGCTGGCGAAGAAACTGCGCAAGGTGCCCGTGCGCGCGGGCGTGTGCGACGGCTTCATCGGCAATCGCATTCTCGCGGTGTTCCGCACCGCCGCCGATCATCTGATGGAGGACGGCGCTTCGCCCTATCAGATCGACAAGGCCGTGCGCGGCTTCGGTTTTCCGATGGGCCCGTATCAGGTCGTCGATCTCGCGGGCGGCGACATTGGCTGGGCCACGCGCAAACGCCGCGCCGCCACGCGCGACCCGAAGGCGCGCTACGTGCAGATTGCCGACCGCATTTGCGAGCGCGGCTGGTTCGGCCAGAAGACGGGCCGAGGCTTCTATCTCTACCCCGAAGGCGCGCGCACCGGCACGCCCGACCCCGAAGTCGAAGCCATCATCCGCACCGAGCGGGAGCGGGCGGGCATCGAGCCGCGCAGCTTCAGCGACGAAGAAATCATGCGCCGCTACATGGCCGCCATGATCAACGAAGGCGCGAACGTCGTGCACGAAGGCATTGCGCTGCGCCCCCTCGACGTGGACGTCACGCTGCTCTACGGCTACGGCTTCCCGCGCTATCGCGGCGGCCCGATGAAGTACGCCGATACCGTGGGCCTCGCCAACGTGCTCGCCGATATCCGCGAGTACGCGAAGGAAGATCCGCTGTTCTGGCGTCCCTCGCCGCTGCTCGTCGAACTCGTGGAGCGCGGCGAGAATTTCGCGAGCCTCAATCAGTCGGCTTGAAGGTCGAATAAGGAGAATCACGCATGGACCTCAAATTCACCGCCGAAGAAGAGGCGTTTCGCAGCGAAGTGCTCGCGTTCCTGCAAGAGCGCCTGCCGCAGCGGCTTGCCAGCAAGGTGAGCAACGGAAAGCACCTCACGCGCGACGACATGGCGCAATGGCACGCTATCCTCCACGAAAAAGGCTGGCTCGCGAATCACTGGCCGAAGGAATACGGCGGCCCCGGCTGGAGCCCCGTGCAGAAGTTCATCTTCGAAAACGAATGCGCGATTGCGGGCGCGCCGCGCATCGTGCCGTTCGGCGTGAACATGCTCGGGCCCGTGCTCATCAAGTACGGCAGCGAGGCGCAAAAGCGCTACTGGCTGCCGCGCATTCTCGACGGCTCGGACTGGTGGTGCCAGGGTTATTCGGAACCGGGCGCGGGCTCGGACCTCGCCTCTGTTCGCACGACTGCGGTCCTCAAGAAAGACAGCGACGGCGATCACTACGTGGTGAACGGCCAGAAAACGTGGACCACGCTCGGCCATTACGCGAACATGATTTTCTGCCTCGTGCGCACCGCCACCGACGTGCGCAAGCAGGAAGGCATCAGCTTTTTGCTGATCGACATGAATACGCCGGGTATCGAAGTACGCCCGATCGTCACGCTCGACGGCGAACATGAGGTGAACGAAGTATTCTTCACCGACGTGCGCGTGCCGGCAACCAACCTCGTAGGCGAAGAAAACAAGGGCTGGACGTACGCGAAGTATCTGCTCACGTACGAGCGCACGAATATCGCGGGCGTGGGCTTTTCGGTGGCGGCGCTCGCGCGCCTGAAGCGCGCCGCGCGCAAAGTCACGCGCAACGGCAAGCCGCTCGCGGACGATCCGCAGTTCGCCGCGCGCCTCGCAAAGGTCGAGATCGATCTGGAGAACATGAAGACGACGAACCTGCGCGTGATCGCCGCCGTCGCGGGCGGCGGCGTGCCCGGCGCGGAAAGCTCGATGCTGAAGATTCGCGGCACCGAAATCCGCCAGGAGATTTCGTCGCTGCTGCGCCGCGCGATGGGACCGTACGCGGCGCCGTTCGTCGAGGAAGCGCTCGATGAAGACTACGCGGGCGCGGCAATCGGCCCCGACGAAGCCGCGAGCGCCGCCGCGCAATATTTCAACAACCGCAAGCTGTCGATTTTCGGCGGCTCCAACGAAATTCAGAAGAACATCATCTCCAAGATGATTCTCGGTCTTTGAGAGGTACACATGGACTTCCAGCACACCGAAGACCGCCGCATGCTTGCGGACACGCTCAACCGCTTCGTCGCGGAGCAATACGGTTTTACGGCGCGCGATACCATCGCGCGCTCCACGGAAGGCTTTAGCGCGGACATGTGGCAGCGCTTCGCCGAACTCGGCGTGATCGGCGCGCTGTTCGCGGAAGCCGATGGCGGCTTTGGCGGCGCGGGCTTCGACGTCGCCGTGGTGTTCGAAGCGCTCGGGCGCGGGCTCGTGGTCGAGCCGTTCCTCGATACGCTGATGGTTGGCCGCGCGCTCGCGCATGCGGGCAGCGACGCGCAGCGCGCGCGCATTGCGTCGTTGATCGACGGCTCGCAAATCGCCGCGCTCGCGCACGACGAACCGGGCTCGCATTACGAGGACGCACGCGTTGCGACGCGCGCTGAAAAGCATAACGACGGCTGGGTGCTGCAAGGCGCGAAAGGCGTCGTGCAACATGCGGAACATGCCGACGTGCTGCTCGTTTCGGCGCGCACCTCGGGAAGCGAATTCAACGAAGCGGGCATCTCCCTCTTCCTCGTGCCGCGCGATTCGGCAGGCGTAAGCGTGCGTGGCTACGGAAAGATCGACGGCGGCCGCGCCGCGGAAGTGACGCTGGACAACGTGAAGGTGAATGCCGATGCGCTCGTCGGCGCGCAAGGCAGCGGCTTCGCGACGCTCGAACAGGCGCGGGGCTACGGCATTGTGGCGCTGGCGTCGGAAGCCGTGGGTGCGATGGATGTCGCACGCGACTTCACGCTCGAATACCTGCGTACACGCAAGCAGTTCGGCGCGCCTATCGGCAGCTTCCAGGCGTTGCAGCATCGCATGGCGGACGTGCTGCTCGAAATCGAGCAGGCGCGTTCGGCCGTCATCAACGCGGCAGCGGCAATCGACGCGCCGCGCGCGCAGCGCGAGCGTGCGCTTTCGGCGGCGAAATACACCATCGGGCGCATCGGCGCGCGCGTGGCCGAGGAAGCGATCCAGTTGCACGGCGGCATTGGCATGACGTGGGAATTGCCGCTCGCGCACTACGCAAAGCGGCTGGTGATGATCGATCATCAGCTCGGCGACGAGGATCACCATCTCGCGCGTTACATCGCGCTGGGTCATGAAGTGGCGTGAGTCAAGACGGTGCGACTAACAAAAAAGTTGCCCCCACAACGAACCAGGAGTGCCTGTTGATGGAGACAGAAAAAAGCAGCTTGCCGCTTTCGGGCGTGCGCGTACTCGATCTTTCGCGCGTGCTGGCCGGGCCCTGGAGCGCGATGGTGCTCGGCGACCTCGGCGCGGAAGTCATCAAGATCGAGCATCCCGACCGCGGCGACGACACGCGCGACTGGGGCGTGCGAGTCGGCAAGACCGAGACCGCGTATTTCAACAGCGTGAACCGCAACAAGCGTTCGATCACGCTCGATCTGCAAACGCCCGAAGGCCAGCAGATCGTGCGCGAGCTGGCGAAAACCAGCGATGTGGTCGTGCAGAACTTCAAGTTCGGCGGCGCGGAAAAGCTCGGGCTCGGCTACGAACAGTTGAGCGAGGAGAATCCGCGTCTCATCTATTGCTCGATTTCGGGTTACGACCGCACCGGTGCGGAAGCCACGCGCCCCGGCTATGACCTCGTCGTGCAGGGCGAAACGGGCCTCATGGCGATGAACGGCGAAGCCGACCAGCCGCCGCTCAAGTTCGGCGTCGCGGTCGTGGATCTTTTCACGGGCATGTATTCCTCGCAGGCGATGCTCGCCGCGCTGTACGAGCGCGAGCGCACGGGACGCGGGCGCCACATCGAAATGGCGCTGTTCGATTGCGGCCTCATGATCACCGCTTACTACGGCCTCGAAGCGCTGCTGATCGGCGAAGACCCGCCGCGCTACGGCAACGCGCATCCGTCGATCGTGCCGTATGGCGTGTTCGATGCGGCCGATGGTCCGCTCGTCGTCACCGTGGGCAACAATGCGCAGTTCGAGCGCTTTTGCCGCGAAGTGATCGAGCGCGCCGATCTCGCCGACGACGCACGCTACAAGACCAACATCCTGCGCGGGCAGAACCGCGAAACGCTCGTGCCGGAACTCACGCGCGAGCTGCGCAGCCGTCCGCGCAAACTGCTGCTCGAACGCCTTGCGGGCGCGGGCATTCCGTGCGGCGAAGTGGCGGGTTTGCGCGAGGCGCTGCTGTCGCCGCGCGCAACCCTGGGCGGGATGGTCACGCAGCAGCCGCACCCGGCGACCGAAAGCGGCACGACGCCGGTGCTCGCGCCGCCCTGGCGCTTCGACGGCGAGCGCATGCCCGTGCGGCGCGCGCCTCCGCAACTGGGCGAAGGCACGCAGGAAGTCCTGCAAACGCTGCTCGGTTATTCGGCGGAACAACTGGCCGCGTTGAAGGACAAAGGCGTGACCGGATCGCGCTCGGGCCCGAACTAGCCGCCCGGCTCCCGCCAACCCACCGCGTCGCCGCCGCGCGACGCGGCCCCCGCTCCCCTCCCCGCGCCGGGCCTCCCGCCGCGCGCAGTTCCGTTCACCCGGTTATATTGCCCCTGATGGCCCCGCACGCCGCTTGCTTCCACTCGTGCAGGCCGGTTGCCGACGACCGGTTGCCCGCGGCCCAATCTCGCGTCCTTCGCGCGAGCGCCAGAGAACGAACCTGCCCCGCTCATGGAGCACGCCTACGATCACCTGCTGCACCTGCTAGCCGCGCACGCGACGTGGACGCTCGCCTTTGTCGTCGTCGCCGCCTTCCTCGAATCGCTCGCGTTCGTCGGCACGTTCATTCCCGGCAGCACGGCGATGTTCGTCGCAGGCGCGTTCGCGGCCACCGGCACGATCAACCTCGGCTGGCTCTTCGTCTGCGCCATCGGCGGCGCCGTGGCCGGCGACGGCGTGAGCTTCTGGATCGGCCATCGCTACCGCGGCTCGCTCGGCCAGATGTGGCCGTTCAGCCGCCATCCCGGCATTCTCGAACGTGCGCAGGCTTACTTCGTGAGCCACGGCACGCGCAGCGTGATCCTCGCGCGCTTCATCGCGCCGCTGCGCGCCGTGGTGCCGATCGTCGCGGGCATGGCCGGCATGAAGCCCATGCGCTTTTTCATGATGAACGTGATCTCCGCGCTCATCTGGGCGCCCGCGCATATCGTGCCGGGCGTAGTGTTCGGAGCCTCGCTCCAGCTCGCGGGCGCGGTGTCGTTCCGGCTCGTGGTCGTCATCGGCATCGTCGCGCTGGCGATCTGGCTCATCTGGCGCTTCGTGCGCATGCTGCTCCTGCACATTGACAACTGGGCCGGCGCGTCGCGGCGCAGCGCGGCGCAGTGGGCGGCGCAGCATCCCGGGCGCGCCTCGAAGCGCATCGCCCGCCTGCTCGACCCGGCGCAGCCCGCGCTCGGTCCCGTTCTCGTCATCACGGGCCTCGTGCCGATCTGCGCGGCCGTGTTCTCGTACGTGCTCGGCAACGTGCTGCGCGGCGCGCCGCTCGTGCAGCTCGACCAGTCCGTGCGCCAGTTCCTTCAGTCGATCCACACCACATGGGCCGACGTGGCGCTCGCGCGCGTCGAAACGCTCGGCAGCGCCTGGACGCTCGCGGCGCTCGTCGCGACGATGGGCATATGGATGGTGCTGGAGCGGCGCTGGCGCACCATCGCTTACTGGATGATTGCAGCGGGCGTTTCGCAGGTGCTCATCCTCATTCTGCGCTTCGCGATTCACCATACGGCGCCGGGCCGCGGTCAGGCCCTCGAAGCGTATGTGTTCCCGAGCGACCGCGTCTCGACGATGGTGATCGTCTACGGCTTCGTGATGTTCCTGCTCGTACGCCGCGCGAGCATGCTTGAAGCCGCGATCGTCGCCGCCGTGGGCAACGCGATCGTCGTGGCCGTGGCGTTCGCGGGGCTCTACTTCGACCGCTTCCTGTTCTCGGACGCCATCGGCGGCGCGGCCTTCGCCGCCATCTGGGTGGCGATCGTGGTGCTCACCTCGCTCTGGCGCTACCCCAAGCGGCCGCCGCAGCGCGTGTTCATGCCGCCCGTCGTGCTCGTCGTGCTGATTTGCGCCTTCGTCCTGCAAGCCATGCTGCCCGGGAGCACGGCCGAGCCGCCCACGGCCGCGACGGCGGCGCCGCCCGTCGTCATCTCGCAACTGGAGTGGAGCGACTCGTTGTGGAGGACGTTCGCGTGCTACCGCTTCGACATGAAAGGCGTGCGCCGCGAGCCGATAACGATCCAGTGGGCCGCGAGCGCCGAGGACCTGCGCGCGGCGCTGCGCGACGCGGGCTGGGCCGAGGGTCCGCAGCTCTCGGTGCGAAACCTGCTGTCGCTCGTCGCGCCGAACGTCGACGTGATGTCGCTGCCGCTGCTGCCGAAGCTGAACAACGGCCTGCCCTCGCCGCTCGTATTCGCCCGCGCGCGCCTGATCGACGAATCACGCGCCCACAACGAAAAGTTCGCGCCCGGCAGCCGCCGCGACGTGCTGCGTTTCTGGCCGTCGGGCTACGCGCTCGCGCCGCGGCATGCCGGAACCGGCGAAGGCAAGGCCGCCGACGTGCTGCTCACGCCGGTCTGGGTCGGCTCGCTCGTGCACGAGCGGCTGCGCCGCGGGTCGTGGCCGTTCAACGTGGTCACGACCTATCCCGACGACGCCTCGGAACTCAGCGCCCCCGGCGAACCGGCGGGCTGGCGCACGCTTGCGATGCCGGGCGACATGGGCTGCGAAGGCCGGCCTGTGAAACTCATCGTGCAGGGCGGCCGCTGAAAACAACATCGACGGCTCAGGCCGCGCTCTCGCCCCAGCTTCCCGTGGCATGGAAGCGGTCGATGCGCTTGCGCGCGTCGGCGTAGGCGGCGTCGAGCGCGGCGTCGGCGCCCGTGTAGTTGCGCATCATGTCGTGAAAGCGCACGCTGCGCCCTTCGACATGGGCGTCCGCGCCGTGGCGGCAGATGTAGCCGCTGTAGTGGAACAGCGGCTCGGGCGCGCGCGGCCCGAACGCCGGAATCGGCAGCACCCAGATCTCGAAGCCTTCATGCTCGGTGTGGTCCCACATGGTGTATCTCTCCACGATGGCCATGA
Organism: Paraburkholderia sp. J76; assembly: GCF_905220295.1. Classification (NCBI taxonomy): domain Bacteria; kingdom Pseudomonadati; phylum Pseudomonadota; class Betaproteobacteria; order Burkholderiales; family Burkholderiaceae; genus Paraburkholderia; species Paraburkholderia sp. J76. Next base: position 302,521 of record NZ_CAJMZJ010000006.1, on the reverse strand, counting down.
CGACGACTATCCTCGCATGACCGGCCGCCAGCCTGCAAACGATGCAAACGGCCCTTTTCGCCGAGTTTGGCTAAACTATGCGGGCATAGCAGACTACAAACCCGACTCCGAAGCGATACCCCACACCATGACGCCGGCCTCTCTCACGCAGGAACCGCAGTCCGTCTCAAGCGCCGTCACGCGCAATGCTTTCTTCATCGTGGCCACCGTCAACGAAGACGCCGCGAGCCGCGCCACGGTGCGCGCCTGGTGCGGCGACGTCGCCAATCTCGTGCGCGCCGTGGGCAAGCGCGTGCCGGCCGGCAATCTCTCGTGTGTGGTGGGCTTTTCGTCCGACGCATGGGACAAGCTGTTCGGCGAACCGCGCCCCGCCGGCCTGCATCCGTTCCGCGAATTCGGCACGGGCGAGCGCCGCGCCATCGCCACGCCCGGCGACATTCTGCTGCACATTCGCGCCGACGAAACCGACCTGTGCTTCGAACTCGCCACCCAGCTCATGACGCGTCTTGAGGGCGCGGTCACGACCGTGGACGAAGTCCACGGCTTTCGCAACTTCGACATGCGCGCGATGATCGGCTTCGTCGACGGCACCGAGAACCCTACCGGCAACGAAGCCGTTCATTTCACGGTGATCGGCGAAAATGAAGATCCCGAATTCTGCGGCGGCAGTTACGTGCTCGTGCAGAAGTACATGCACGACATGAAAGGCTGGAACGCGCTGCCGGTGGAGGCGCAGGAACACATCATCGGCCGCACGAAGCTTCAGGACATCGAACTGGACGAAGCCGTGAAGCCGAGCTGGTCGCATAGCTCGCTCACCACGCTCGAAGACGACGCGGGCAACGAAATCAAGATCCTGCGCGACAACATGCCGTTCGGCCGGCCAGGCTCCGCCGAATTCGGCACCTATTTCATCGGCTACGCGCGCTCGCCCGAGCCGATCGAACAGATGCTCGAAAACATGTTCGTCGGCCTGCCGCCGGGCAACTACGACCGGCTGCTCGACTTCAGCCGCGCCGTCACGGGGGGCCTCTTCTTCGTGCCGTCGCAACCGCTGCTCGAAGCGCTCGCCGAAGCCGACCCGGGCGCCGCGCCCACCATCGAGGCAAGCGCCGCCAACCCACCAGAAACAGAAACGGAGCCAGCCGCCGCGCACAGCGCGGACGGCTCGCTCGCCATCGGTTCCCTCAAAGGAGCACCCCGGTATGAATAACCTCCATCGCGAGCTGGCGCCCATTTCCACGGCCGCGTGGTCGCAAATCGAAGAAGAAGTCGCGCGCACCTTCAAGCGCTCGCTGGCGGGCCGTCGGGTCGTAGACGTCGAAGGCCCCGGCGGCCCGGCGCTCGCGGCGGTCGGCACCGGCCACCAGAACGGCATCGAAGCGCCGCTGGAAGGCATTCGCGCGCGCCAGCGCGAAGTGAAGGCGATCGTGGAACTGCGCGTGCCGTTCGAACTCTCGCGCGAGGCCATCGACGACGTCGAGCGCGGCGCCGAAGACTCCGACTGGCAGCCGGCCAAGGACGCGGCCACGCGCCTCGCATTCGCCGAAGACCGCGCGATTTTCGACGGCTACAAGGCCGCGCAGATCACGGGCATTCGCGAAGGCTCGTCGAACCCGGTTCTGCCGATGCCGGCCGATATCGCCGATTACCCCACGGTCATCGCCAAGGCGCTCGAACAATTGCGTCTGCAAGGCGTGGACGGCCCCTACGCGGTGCTGCTCGGCTCCGATGCCTACACGGCGGTAAGCGAAGCGAGCGACCAGGGCTATCCGATTCTCGAGCACATTCGCCGCCTCGTGAATGGCGAGATCATCTGGGCGCCGGCCATCGAAGGCGGCTCGATCCTGAGCACGCGCGGCGGCGATTTCGCGTTCCACCTCGGCCAGGACGTGTCGATTGGGTATTCGTCTCACGACGACAAGGGCGTGAAACTGTATCTTCAGGAGAGCTTCACGTTCATGATGCTGACCGCCGAGGCGTCGGTGGCGGTGAAGCCGGAGTGAAGCCACGCTGATGCCCGCAGGGCACGAAAAAAGGGCGCTCTTTTACGGGCGCCCTTCGTTTTCATGCGCTGCCTTTGTCAGCCGATAACGCTCACTGGTAGAAGTTCACCGTCACCACTGCCGAGCGGCCCGGCGCCCAGGTGGCGTAAATCGGGTACGCACTCTGGTAGTACTCCTTGTCGAAGATGTTGTTCACGTTCAACTGCAGATCGATCTTCTTCGAGACGCGCCACGTAGCCGAAGCATCGAAGCGCGCGTAACCCGGCGTCCATTTGCGCGAGGTCGCCGAAACCGATGCATAGGTCAGGCTCGAAACCGTTGCGCCCGCACCCACTGTGAGCTTCGGCAATACGTCATAGCTCGTCCACAGCGTGAAGTTGTGCTTGGGCACCATCACCATCGGCAGGCCGGAAAGCGTGGGGCTGGCCGGCCCGGCGTCGGTCGTGATCGCGTCGAGGTACGAATAGCCGCCGAACACCGACCACTTGTTCGTCACGTTGCCCGCGAAACCAAATTCGAAGCCGCGCACGCGCTGCGAGCCCGCGTTGATCGTGCCGCCCAGGCCGTCGCTCACGCGCGCATTAGTCTTGTCGGTCTGGAACAACGCCGTGGTGAGCGAGAGGCGCTGATCCAGCACGTCCCACTTCGCGCCCACTTCGATGTTGCGCGAGCGCTCGGGCGCGAGGTCCTGGTTGGTCACGGTGATCTGGTCGGTGCCGCCCCCAAGACCCGAATTCGAACCCGGCGGATTCGCCGAGGTGCCGTACGACGCATAAAGGCTCAACGTCGGCACCGGCTTGAACACGAGGCCGAACTGATAGCTGAAGAGATTCGACGTATTCGACAGATCGGCCACGCCCGCCTGCTGCGCGCTCACGTCGTAACGGTCGAAACGCAAGCCCGCGTTGAAGAGCCAGCGCTCGGAAAGCTGCACGCTGTCGAACATGTACGCGGAAGCGATATTCGTCTGCGTGCGCGTGGCAGGGCCGGGGAAACTCTTGTCGCCGTTCAGGACGATGCTGCCCGTCCACGGATTGTCCGGATTCCAGTTGTTGATCGACGCGCAGTTGTACGCGACCGAGCACGGGCCGCCCGAGCGGATGTTGTTGCCCGCCGAATCGCTAACGAGATATCCCTCGTACAGGTCGTGCTCGTGGCTGAATTCCACGCCCGCCGTGAACGTGTGGCGCATGCCGTACAGGTCGAACTTGCCGGTCGCTTCGGTCTGGTTGGCCACGCTGTTGGTCGCGTACTTGCCGCTCTTCGCCTGCAGGCTCAGGATGTTCGAGTTCGCATTCGTCAACTGCGGATTGGTCGCCACGTAGTCGAGCGTCGAGCGGCCGAACATCGTCGTGTTCTTGATCTTCCACGCGTCGTTGATGCGATGCTCCACTTTCACTTCGCCCGTGTCGGTCTGGCCGTAACGGTAGTCGCGCGCGTTCAGCCCGTAGAACTGCCCGCGACTGGACGAGACCGGCGTGCCGCCCGTCGAGCGGAACGGCACGCTGAAGTCGGGCATGTCGTAGGTGTTCAGATGGTAGTAGCTCACCGTGACCGTGGTCGGCGAGTTCAGGCCGAACGCGATCGAGGGCGCCACGCCCCAGCGCTTGCTGTACACGTCGGTGCGGCCCGCCTGGTCGGCGTCGTGGCCCATGGCGTTCATGCGGAACGCGGTGGTGTCGTTGAGCGTCTGGTTCCAGTCGATGGTGGCGCGGCGGTAGCTGTCGGTGCCGAGGCCCATGCTGCCGTCGATGAAGTTGTCGGCTTGTGGCGCTTTCGTCGTGATGTCGATGCTGCCGCCCACCGAGCCGCGCCCCGCGTACACGGAGTCCGGGCCCTTGATGACGCTGATGTTCTGCACATCGAAGGTTTCGCGGTTCTGCACGCCCGAGTCGCGCATGCCGTCCACGAAGATCGAGTTGCGCGATTCGAAGCCGCGAATCACGGGGCGATCGGCGGACGGATTCGCCGCCGCGTCGCCGCCGAGGAACGTGATGCCGGGCACGGTGCGCAGCGCGTCCTGGAACGTCGTAACGTTCTTTTCCTTGAGCACTTCCTCCGGAATCACCGTGACGGAGCGCGGCGTGTCGATGAGCGGCGCGGTGAACTTGTACGAATCGAGCGCCTTGGTCTGCATGTCGGAAGGCGACGAAACGACCTTCACGGAGGGGAGCGTGCTCTCCGCAGCGGCCGTGGACGATGCCGGCGCAGCCACGGCGGGACTATCGGCGGCGGGCGCGGTTTGCGCGTGGACTGGCGATGCGAAGAAACCGGAGCAATAAAGCGCGGCGACGGAGGCGATGGCGCGCCTGGGCGTCAGGAAATGGACGGGCATGAGTGAGCGAGCTGGTCGGCGTATTGACGTAGTTATGATCTAGTTGCGAATGCATATGATTCTCATTCTTCATTGCGATTGTAATAACTTGTTATTTGTTTGTAAATGTTCATTGAACAATTCGCCGGCAACGCCGTGCGCAGCTTGCGCCCGAGTGCCGGTATGATGGCGGCCTCGCCTCGACGACGCCTCGTCCCGGCGCCCGGTTCCATTCACGAAGACAGAGGAAGACAGCCATGACGGCAGCAGCACAATTCGACCAGGTTTCCGTAATCAAGCGCGCCAACGTCTATTTCGACGGCAAGTGCGTTTCGCACACCGTGCTGTTCGCCGACGGCTCGCGCAAGACGCTCGGCGTGATCCTGCCGGGCACGCTGAACTTCGGCACCGACGCCGCCGAACTGATGGAAGTGCAGGCCGGCCAATGCCGCATCCGCCTGGAAGGCGCCGACGAGTGGAAGACCTACGGCGCCGGCGAGTCGTTCTCGGTGCCGGGCAAGAGCCGCTTCGACATCGACGTGATCGAGACGCTCGACTACGTTTGCAGCTACCTGTAAGCGATCAGCCTGACCCAACGCCCGCCGCGTGACTCGCGACGGGCGTTGTCGCTTGTACCGGATTTGCTCCGGCGGCGCCGGGCGCACCGGGCGCACCGGGCGCACCGGGCGCACCGGACGTACCGAATGCGCCGCCCTCGGGCGCTCGCTACAATGGGCGCCAGCCTCTCGCCCCCGCGACCTCCACGCTCGCCTTTTCCGCCGTGTCGTCCTTCACACCCCTGCCCCCGCCGCGCCCTCGCGCCAACACCGAACGTCCGCCGCCGGGCAGTCCGCTGGTCACGCTCGCTATCGTCACCGTGCTCACCGGCATCGGCGCAGGCTTCGGCGGCATGCTGCTCGCGCTGCTGCTGCACGCCATTCAGCACGTCGCCTACGGCTATGGCGCGGGGCACATCGTGGGCGCGGAGAGTTTTCTGCAGGGCGTGACGGGTACCGCGCCATGGCGGCGCGTGGCGGTGCTCGTAGCCTGCGGGCTGATCGCAGGCGGCGGATGGTGGGCGCTTTATCGCTACGCGCGTCCGCTCGTGAGCATCAGCGCGGCGATCAAGCCGGGCGGCAAGCGCATGCCTATTTTCGCGACCGCCGTGCACGCGCTACTGCAGATCGTGACCGTCGCGATGGGCTCGCCGCTCGGGCGCGAAGTCGCGCCGCGCGAGATCGGCGCGGTGGTCGCGACCTGGCTTGCAAAGCGCACGGGACTCACCTCGGACGAGCGCCGCGTGATGATCGCGTGCGGCGCGGGCGCGGGTCTCGCGGCCGTGTACAACGTGCCGCTGGGCGGCGCGATATTCGTGCTCGAAGTGCTGCTCGGCACGTTCGGCTGGTCGGCGGCGGTGCCGGCCATCGCCACCTCGGCCATTGCGGCCGTGATCGCATGGATCGGCCTCGGCGACGCGCAGCAATACCACGTGCCCACCTACGGCATCAATGCGCAGCTCGTGGTGTGCTCGGTGCTCTGCGGGCCGTTGTTCGGCGCGGCCGCGCACGGTTTCTCGCGCGTGACGAGCCGCGCGCGCAACGCCTCGCCGAAGGACTGGCGGCTGCCGCTTTATACGCTGGTGAATTTTGCGGGCATCGGCCTGCTGGCCATCTGGTTTCCGCAGTTGCCCGGCAACGGCAAGGGGCCGGCGGGCCTGAGCTTCGACGACAATCTCGGCATCGGCCTCGCGGCCACCCTGCTCGTACTACGCGTGTTCATCACGACGACCACGTTGCGCGCGGGCGCCAAGGGCGGCCTGCTCACGCCGGGGCTCGCGAACGGCGCGCTGCTCGCCATCGTGATCGCGGGGCTCGTGAATCGCGTGTGGCCCGGTCTTTCGCCGGGCGCTTTTGCGATCGTGGGCGCGGGCGCGTTTCTCGCGTCGTCGATGCAGATGCCCGTTACCGCGACGGTGCTGGTTCTCGAATTCACGCACGTCAATCACGATCTGGCGATTCCGCTGCTGCTCGCCGTGGCCGGTTCCGTCGCCACGCTGCGGCTACTGACGCGTGCGCAGCGTCCTTCGCGCGGCGCGCCAACGGTCGGCGGCGAGCGCGAACGGCGGCTCGCCGCCCTGAGCGAGCCGTCGACGCGCGAGTCTTCCGACTAAACCGCGCCGTTCTCCTTACGCGCCAAGGTCCGCCAGCGGATGCGCCTCGGCACGCCACGGCGACGCGAGAAAATGCTGCACGCGTTCGGCCCGCACTTCGGCGAGCGAGGCCGGCGCCCAGCGCGGCTTGCGGTCCTTGTCGACGAGATGCGCACGCACGCCTTCGCAAAAGTCGCCTTCCTCGATCGCGCGGCGCACGATGCCAAGTTCCATGCGAAAGCACTCGGCAAGCGTCATCTGGCGGCCGCGCAGCAGCGCTTCGCGCGTGACTTCGAGCATGGTGGGCGAATAGTGCGTGAGCGCTTCGAGCGCGGTTTCGAGCCACGTTCGCCCCGCTTGCGGATGCTCGCGTTCGAGGTCGGTGCGCAGCGACGCGACGATCTGCTCGACGCGCAGGCTGCGGTCGAAGTGCCGCATGACTAACGGCGTGAGCGAAGCGAGCGCGCCGTCGCCAGCCTCGCGACACGGCGCGACGAATACTTCGTGCAACGAAGCATGCACGTCGCCCGCCCATTGCACGGCTGCGAGACGCGCCTCGTAGCCGTCGAGCCATTCGCCCGGCACGCAGGCGTCCGCGAGACCGCAATGCACGGCGTCGGCGCCGCTGAGCATCGCGCCGGTCAAGCCCACATAGAGCGCCAGTTCCGCCGGCATCTTCGCGAGGAAATGGGTTGCGCCGACATCGGGCAGCAAGCCGATGCGCGTTTCGGGCATCGCGATCTTCGTGCGCGAGGTCGCCACGCGCAGCGCCGCCGCCTGGCCAAGGCCCATGCCGCCGCCCATCGTCACGCCGTCGAGCAGCGCGACGAGCGGCTTGGAAAACGTGTGCAGCGCGTAGTCGAGCCGATATTCGTCGACGAAGAATTGCTGCCAGCCGTTCGCGCCCTCACGCGCTTTCTCGCGCGCCAGGCGATAAATCGCGCGGACGTCGCCGCCCGCGCAAAAGCCCTTCGGGCCCGCGCCTTCCAGCACGAGCGCAACGATGCTGTCGTCCGTGCGCACGCGTTCCAGCAACACGGCCAGTTCGCGCACCATGGTATGCGAAAGCGCATTGAGCGCCGCCGGCCGGTTGAGCGTGACGATGGCCACGCGATTGACCACGCGAAACAGCACCTCCTGTTCGGCTTCCGTTACTGCCCCGGCGCAAGCGGGTGTTGCATTCATTGCCTGGTTCTCCGTTTCAATGTGCCAGCGTGTTTGATATCAGCGCAGTTCGGGGAAATCCTCTTCCCAGTACTCGTCGGGCTGCCGCGCGGGTTCGGCGCTGCGCTCCATTTCGCGCCGGCGCAACTCCACGCGGCGAATCTTGCCCGAGATGGTCTTGGGCAAGTCGCTGAACTGCAGGCGCCGAATGCGCTTGTACGGCGCGAGTTTTTCGCGCGAGAAGCGGAATACCTCGCGAGCGAGTTCGGGGCCCGCTTCGTAGCCCTGGCGCACGATGACGAAAGCCTTCGGCACCGAGAGGCGCAGTTCGTCCGGGCTCGGCACGACCGCCGCCTCGGCGATGGCCTCGTGCTCGATCAGCACGCTTTCCAGCTCGAACGGGCTCAGGCGGTAATCGGACGACTTGAACACGTCGTCGGCGCGGCCCACGTAGACGTAATAGCCGTCGTCGCGGCGCAAGGCGACATCGGACGTGTGGTAGTAGCCGTTGCGCATGGCGTACTCGCTCGCCTTCGCGTTGTTCGCGTAGCCCGTCATCAGGCCGAGCGGGCGGTGAGCCAGCGCCAGGGCGATCTCGCCTTCGCTCGCGGGGCGATCGTCGGCATCGACGAGTTCCACGCGGTAGCCCGGCAGCGCGCGCCCCATGGAACCCGCCACCACGGGCTGGCCCGGCGGGTTGCCGATCTGGCAGGTCGTTTCGGTCTGGCCGTAGCCGTCGCGAATGGTGATACCCCATGCGTGACGCACGCGCTCGATGATCTCGGGGTTGAGCGGCTCGCCCGCGCCCACGATCTCGCGCAGTTTCACGGCGTAGGTTGCGAGCGGCTCCTGCACCAGCATGCGCCACACCGTGGGCGGCGCGCACAGCGTGGTTACGCCGCATTGCACGATTGCCGCGAGCGTCTCCTTCGGCACGAAACGCGCGTAGTTGTAGACGAACACGCAGGCCTGCGCGTTCCACGGCGCGAAGAAGCAACTCCACGCATGCTTGGCCCAGCCCGGCGAACTGATGTTCCAGTGGATGTCGCCGGGCATCAGGCCGATCCAGTACATCGTCGAAAGATGGCCTACGGGGTAGCTCTCGTGCGTGTGCTCGACAAGCTTCGGCTTCGAGGTCGTGCCCGAGGTGAAATAGAGCAGAAGCGGGTCGGTCGCGCGCGTCGGGCCGTCGGGCTCGAACGCGGGGCTCGCCTCGTATGCGCGCGAGAGGTCGATCCAGCCTTCGCACGCATCGGGCGCCGCGCCTACCGCGATGCGCTTCACGCTTTTATCGAGCGCGTCGAATTTGCCGAGTTCGGCGGCGTCCACGACGACGTAGCGCGCGCCGCCCGTTTCCACGCGCTCGCGCACGTCGTCGGGCGAGAGTTGCGTCGTGGCGGGCAGCACGATCGCGCCGAGCTTCATCGCCGCCAGCATCACGTCCCAGAGTTCGACGCGATTGGGCAGCATCAACAGCAAGCGGTCGCCGCGCGCCACGCCTTGTTCGCGCAGGAAGTTCGCCATGCGCGACGAGCGCCCGGACATTTGCGCGAACGAATAGCGTGTGCCGCCGCTCGCAAGGTCGTCGACGATCCAGAGCGCCGGGTTGTCGTTGCCGCGCGCCATCACGTCGAAGTAGTCGAGCGCCCAGTTGAAGGTGTCGAGCTTCGGCCACGCGAACTCGTCGTACGCGCGCGCGTAGTCGGTGCGGTGACGCAGCAGCAGTTCGCGTGCGTCGATAAAGGCCTGCGCGGAAGGGGTGAACCCGGTCATCGTCGTCTCCTGTCGAGCCGCAGTTAAGGCTGTAGCTGTCGCAAAGCGCTTACTCCGGTCCCATGCAAAGCTTTTCGGCGCATACGCGCTCGCTTGTTGTTGCTTCGCCATCCTCACTATGCGTCAAAGCTGCCGTGCAATCACCATCCTCTGCACTTCGCTCGTGCCTTCGTAGATCTGCGTGATGCGTGCGTCGCGATAGTGGCGCTCCACGGGATAGTCGTTGAGGAAGCCATAGCCGCCATGAATCTGAATGGCGTGCGAGCACACTTCCTCGGCCATTTCCGAAGCATAGAGCTTCGCCTGCGAAGCTTCCGAAAGACACGGCTTGCCAAGCGTGCGCAGCCGCGCCGCGTGATGCACGAGATGGCGCGCGGCGTTGATGCGCGTATGCATGTCCGCGAGCAGGTTGGCCACGCTCTGATGCTTGATGATGGGCTCGCCGAACTGCACGCGTTCGTGCGCGTAGGCACGCGCCGCATCGAAAGCCGCGCGCGCGATGCCGAGCGCCTGCGCCGCGATGCCGATACGTCCGCCTTCGAGATTCGCGAGCGCGATCTTCAACCCTTCGCCGCGCTGGCCGAGGAGGTTGGCTTCGGGAATCGCGCAATCCACCAGCGAAATCGGGCAGGTGTCCGAAGCGCGGATGCCCATCTTCTTCTCGGGCGGCCCGACGTTGAAGCCCGGCGTATCCGTTGGCACGATGAACGCGGAAATGCCGCGCTTGCCCGCGTCGGGATCGGTCACGGCGAACACGATGGCGATATTCGCGCGCGAGCCGTTCGTCACGAACTGCTTGTTGCCATTGAGCACCCACTTGCCATCGCGCAATTCGGCGCGCGTGCGCAGGTTGTTCGCCTCGGAACCCGCCTGCGGCTCGGTCAGACAGAACGCGCCGATCAGCTCGCCGCTTGCGAGCTTGCCGAGCCAGCGGTCTTTTTGCGCGTCGTTGCCGAACTTCAGGATGGGCGCGCAGCCCACCGAGTTGTGCACGCTCACGAGCGTCGCGCACGAGGCGCAACCCGCCGCGATCTCCTCCATGGCGAGCGCATAGGCCACGTAGTCGGTGTACGAGCCGCCCTGCTCCTGCGGCACGATCATGCCGAGAAAGCCCATTTCGCCCAGTTGCCTGACGACCTCGTCGGGCAGCTTGCTGTCACGGTCCCATTGCGCCGCGTTCGGCGCCAGTTGCTCGCTTGCGAAGTCGCGAGCGGCGTCGCGAATCATGCGCTGGTCGTCTGTGTAAAAGTCGTCCATGTGTATCCCCTTCCTGTGTCTCCTGCGCGTGCCTTCCACTGTGGCGCGATGCGGCCCCGGCTGCAAGGCTTGCGAAAAGTGTAGGCAGGCACGCGATCGTATTCGATGCCCGTCACGCTCAAAGTCGCTGATCGGATTTACCATAGTGGTTGCAACAACCCCTCGGGAGGCGGCTCCTTGCAACCGGCGAAAATCCACACACTGAGCGAAAAAGGCACGATCTCGATGAGCCTCGTGAACGAGACGCTCGCGCTGGCGCGCGCGGGCGGACTCGACATTGCCCCGCTCACGGATGCCGCCGGCATCGCGCCAGCCGTGTTGCACGCGCCCGCGGCCCGCGTGAGCGCGGCGCAATACGGCCAACTTTGGGCGGGCATCGCGCGCGCGCTCGACGACGAATTCTTCGGCCAGGACTCGCACGCGATGAAAAGCGGCAGCTTCATCGCCATGACGCACTCGGCGCTCGGCGCCAGTACGGGCCGCCAGGCGCTGCAGCGCGCCGTGCACTTCATGCGGCTCGTGCTCGACGACCTGGCAGGCGAGATCCACGCCGACGCCACCCGCGTGCGCGTCACGCTCTCGCATCGCGCGGGCAAGCCCACGCCCACGATGTTCGCTTACGCCACGTGGTTCATCCTCGTCTACGGGCTCGTGTGCTGGCTCGTGGGGCGGCGCATTCCGCTTCTGGCGGCGCGCTTTCGCTGCCCGCAGCCGGACGCCGCGTACGAATACCAGCTCATGCTCTGCGACGACATGACGTTCGATCAGCCAGCCACCTGGTTCGAATTCGCGCCCGGCTTTCTCGAACTGCCCGTGATCCAGACCGCCAGCTCGGCGCGCACCTTCCTGCGCAACGCGCCGGGCAATTTCGTCGTGAAGTACCGCAACCCCGGCTCGTTCGCCGCGCGCGTGCGTCGCGCGCTGCGCGCCCTGCCTGTGACCGCGTGGCCCGACGCCGACGCCATCGCGCGACGCCTGAACGTGGCGCCCGCCACGCTGCGCCGGCGGCTGAATCAGGAAGGCCACAGTTGCCAGTCGATCAAGGACGAATTGCGCCGCGACCTCGCAATCGCGGCGCTACAGGAGCCGGGCCGCCCGGTCGCGGACGTCGCGGCTGCCGTGGGTTTCGCGGAGCCGAGCGCGTTTCATCGGGCGTTCCGCAAGTGGACCGGACTGCGCCCGACCGACTTCCGCGCGGCGCGCTCCCAAAGCGGCACGGGATCAGCAACGGATAACTTCGATCCACCTTTCAGTTATTGAGATAGCGCCTATAATTTTAGGGATATCCCTGATACGAAAGGCCTTGCCATGAACTCCCTTCCGCGTGTAGCGCTCGGCATCCTGGCCGCGGCGTGCTGCTTCGCGTCGGCTGCGGCGGCGGCCCAACCGTACGATCCTTCGCAACCGCTCACTCGCGCCCAGGTGCGTGCGGACCTGATCGAATGGCGGCAGGCGGGCTACGATCCGCTCGACTGGATCGACTACCCGCAAAACGCTCAACGCGCGGGCGCAATCGTCGCGCAGCGGCGTGCGGCGCGCGCCGGATATGGCGCTCCCGCCGGTCAAATGACGCAGTAATCCGCAGTCACCGCTGGATCGCAGCACGGCCGCAGTCGGTCCGCGCGGGCGGCCGCAATGTCCGGCGCGCGTGAGCGGTCGCGCGTATTTCTTCCCGCCACGGGCGCATTCGACGCCCGCCTTCCCGCTTGCCCTCGCAAGACGCGCTGTTGTACCCGTTCCACGCTCGCAAAGCCTTTTCTGCGCGCGACGGACAATTGTTTACAATCGCGCCCGTAGCCACGCGCTACGGCAAGCATGCATGCGTGCATGGGCGCGCCAAAAACCGGTGGCGCCAGCGACACGCGAGAAATCATATAAACAAGCAGTCAACAACCCGCTCGACTCTCAAGGGCCCGATCTTCATGGACGCCATCAAACGCTATTTCGGTTTCGAAGAAGCAGGCACCAACCTGCGCACCGAACTGCTCGCCGGTTTCACCACTTTCCTCACGATGGCCTACATCATCTTCGTGAATCCGGCCATTCTCGGCGACGCCGGCATGCCGAAGGAAAGCGTATTCGTCGCCACCTGCCTCGTCGCGGCGCTCGCCTCGCTCATCATGGGTCTCTATGCGAACTACCCCATCGCGCTTGCGCCGGGCATGGGCCTGAACGCGTATTTCGCCTATACGGTCGTGAAGGGCATGGGCTTCACGTGGCAGGCCGCGCTCGGCGCGGTGTTCATCTCCGGGTGCCTGTTCTTCATCGTCACGCTGCTGCGGGTGCGCGAAGCCATCGTCAACGGCATTCCGCATTCGATCCGCGTGTCGATCACGGCGGGTATCGGCCTGTTCCTCGCGATCATTTCGCTCAAGACCTCGGGCGTGGTGGTCGGCAACCCGGCCACGCTCGTCGAGCTTGGCAATCTGCACGATGCGCACACGATTCTCGCGATCATCGGCTTCTTCGCCATCGTCACGCTCGACGTGCTGAAGGTGCGCGGCGCGATCCTGATCGGCATCGTGGGCGTCACGGTCCTGTCGTTCTTCTTCGGCGGCAACCAGTTCCACGGCGTCTTCGCCGCGCCGCCGTCGATCGCGCCGACGTTCGCGCAACTCGACATCAAGGCGGCGCTCTCCACGGGCGTGCTCAACGTGGTGCTCGTGTTCTTCCTCGTCGAACTGTTCGATGCGACCGGCACGCTGATGGGCGTGGCCAACCGCGCGGGCCTGCTCGTGCACGGCAAGATGCACCGCCTGAACCGCGCGCTGCTCGCCGATAGCACCGCGATTCTCGCGGGCTCCGTGCTCGGCACGTCGTCGACGACGGCGTATATCGAAAGCGCCTCGGGCGTGCAGGCGGGCGGCCGCACCGGCATGACCGCGCTCACCGTGGCCGTGCTGTTCCTAGCGTGCCTGTTCGTCGCGCCGCTCGCGGGCGTGGTGCCGGGCTACGCCACGGCGCCGGCGCTGCTCTACGTTTCGTGCCTGATGCTGCGCGAACTTGCCGATCTGCCCTGGGACGACGCCACCGAAGTCGTGCCCGCCGCGCTCACGGCGCTCGCCATGCCGTTCACCTACTCGATCGCCAATGGCGTGGCATTCGGCTTCATCTCGTATGCGGGCCTGAAGCTGCTCACGGGCCGCGTGCGCGACGTGAAGCTGATCGTGTGGATCATCGCCGCCGTGTTCCTGTTCCGGTATTTCTACCTCGGCAACGCGTAACGCGCAAAGGGTGGCTTCGCGCCACCCTTTTTGCTTTACCGGCCCGCTCAGCCGGCCACGCGCCTCTTTTTCGCCACGGCCACCCTGCAGAATCAAACTTCGCGGCCGCATAGCTGCCCCCGCGCGGCGCGTCCTCCTTATCATAGGGAGCTATCGCCCGATTCCCGCCTGAAGGAGCCGCCACGTGGCAACCTACCCCGCCGCAACCGAACACTACACGAAGCCCGCCATCTTCTTTCACTGGGCCATCTTCGTGCTCGTCGCGCTCGCGTATCTCGCGATCGAGGTGCGCGGCCCGAAGGGCACGGACAGCCGCATGTTCTGGAGCAACGTGCACTTCTGGGCGGGTTCGCTCGTGCTCACGCTCGCGGTGCTGCGTCTTGCCTGGCGTTTGTGGCGCGGCGCGCCCGCGGACATCGACTCGAACGCGCTGCTTTCGTTTCTCTCGCGCCTCGTGCATCTCGCGCTCTACCTGTTCATCTTCGTGCAGCCGCTGCTCGGCATCCTGATGATCAACACCGGCGGCCATCCGGTCACGCTGGCAGGGCTCGATCTGCAGATTACGCTCGTCGGTCCCGACCCGGCCGCGCGCAAGTTTCTGAAGGATGCGCACGTGTTGATCGGCAATCTGTTCTATTGGGTGATCGGGCTCCATGCGCTCGCGGCAATCGCGCATCACGTCGTCTTTCGCGACAACACGCTGCGCCGCATGATCTAGCGGCGGCGCGGCACGCGCACACAACGAAAAAGCGCCCGCGACTTGCGGGCGCTTTCGCACGGATCAGGCGTTTGTTACGCGCTCGCGTGAGCCTGCACGAAACGCACGTAGCCGCTGCGCAGCACGAGACACTGCGCACGCGTTTCGGATAGCAAGCGGCGCGCGCAAGCCTCGATGCGGTCGCGATGATGGTCGAATGCGCTGAGCATGTCTTCGGCGCGCGGCGAAGCCGCCCCGAAGTGGTCCTCGAGCGCCGCCGCCGTGATCAGACACTCCACCCGCTCGCCATCGATCATCGCCGGAAACGCCAAGGTCAGGTCAGGGCCCGAATATTCGGGCACCTCATTCGGAAACATGATCTGCATGGGAGTCGCCTTTGGTGGAGGGTGAAAAGGCCGCGTTCGGCCTTGCGGCGCCGCGCGGGATCAACATCAATCTGGCCGAACGGCACGTTCGCGCAGGTTGATTTGATTCACTTTAGACGACTTCCCGCCACCCGCAAGCCCGACGTTGTCACACGCCTGAAATCGCTAACCCGGCCCTCGTGGGCTTGCGCTTTTTTCGCGGATGCAGCATTTCCGTTCGCCATCGCGCGTATAGACATTCCCCTCGCCCGCCCTGTGCCAACGCGCTGCACCGGTTGCCGCATCGCACCATGCACGACGATCCCAAGGTTGTCATCGATCCCGAAAGCGCGACGTTGTCCTGCTTCAACCCGAATTGGCGGCCGCCGCGTATCCTGTACCATGAATCGCAGTGCGCATTTGTCATGCTGCGCCGCAGCGCAGCCAAAACGACTGGAGACACGAGTGACCCGACGCCCCGTCACGCCGCACGACGCGGCCCGCGCGGACGCCATCGCGCAGGCTCACGCGCGCTCGCGCGCACTCGGGCTGCGCGCCACCGAAGCGCCCGAATTCGACGCACTGGCGGCCACGGACCTGCGCGAACTGATCGATGCGAACCGCACGCTCTATCACCAGGCGCGCCCCGTGATGGACGCCTTGCACGCGCAGATCGTCGATACGCAGAGCATGGTGCTGCTCACCGACCGCAACGGCGTGATCCTCCACAGCTTCGCCGACAGCGATTTCGTCGAGAAGGCGCAGCGCGTGGCGCTGCGTCCGGGCGTATCGTGGGCCGAACAGCATCGCGGCACGAATGCGATCGGCACGGCGCTCGTGGAAGGCCAGCCGACCACGGTGCACGCGGGCGAGCACTTCCTGCGCGCCAATCACACCCTCACGTGCTCGTGCGCGCCCATCGCCGACCCTTACGGGCGCACGCTCGGCGCGCTCGACGTGAGCGGCGAGTCGCGCGGCTTTCACAAGCACACGCTCGCGCTCGTGCGCATGTCGGCGCAGATGATCGAAAACCATCTGTTCAACACCGAATTCGCCGAAGCGGTCCGGCTCCAGTTTCATGCGCGCGCGGAATTCATTGGTACGTTGTACGAAGGATTGGCGGCCTTCTCTTCCGACGGCACGCTGCTCTGCGCCAACCGCAGCGCCCTGTTCCAGTTCGGCGCGCCGCTCGCCGAACTGCAGCAGCGCGAATTCGCGGCGCTCTTCGGCCAGTCGTTCGCGGCGTTCATGCAGCAGCTCATGCGCGCACCGGGCGAGGCGCTCATGCTCGCGCTGCCAAGCGGCGTACGCGTGATCGCGCGCGCCACGCCCGGCGTCGCGACGTTCGCGCGAAGCGCCGCACCCGCCAGCCGCGCATCGTACACGTCCGCGCACGCGCAGGCGAAAACGCTCCACGCCTGCGACACGCCACCGCAACCGACGCTCGCCGAACTCGATACGGGCGACGAGCGGCTCGCCGCGGCGCTCCAGCGCGTAGCGCGCGTGCGGGGCCGCGACATCCCCGTGCTCGTGCTCGGGCGCACCGGCACCGGCAAGGAATGGCTCGCGCGGGCGCTGCATCGCGATTCGCCGCGCCGCGACGGGCCGTTCGTCGCGCTCAACTGCGCGGCGTTGCCCGACACGCTGATCGAAGCCGAGCTGTTCGGCTACGAGGACGGCGCGTTCACCGGCGCGAAGCGCCGTGGCAGTGCGGGGAAGATCGCGCAGGCGCATGGCGGCACGCTCTTTCTCGATGAAATCGGCGACATGCCACTTGCGCAACAGGTGCGGCTCATGCGCGTCCTGCAGGAGCGCGCCGTCGTGCCGCTCGGCGGCGCGCGCGCGGTGCCCGTGGATTTGCGCGTTGTCTGCGCGACCCATCGCGATCTGCGCGCGATGATCGCGGAAGGCACGTTCCGCGAGGATCTCTACTACCGCATCAACGGCCTCGTCGTCACGCTGCCGTCGCTGGCCGAGCGCACCGACCTCGACGCGCTCGTCGCCCGCATGCTGGAGATCGTGCGTCGCGAGGTGCCGGGCGCGCCCCTGCGCCTCGCGCCGGCCGTGCGTGCCTGCTTCGCGCGCTGCCGCTGGCCGGGGAATCTGCGTCAGCTTGCCAGCGCCCTGCGCACGGCGGCGATCATGGCCGAAGGCGAAGACGCCATCGACATGGAGCATTTGC
The DNA here is from genome assembly GCF_905220295.1 of Paraburkholderia sp. J76. Taxonomy (NCBI): domain Bacteria; kingdom Pseudomonadati; phylum Pseudomonadota; class Betaproteobacteria; order Burkholderiales; family Burkholderiaceae; genus Paraburkholderia; species Paraburkholderia sp. J76. The sequence goes on along the minus strand of NZ_CAJMZJ010000006.1, from coordinate 285,390 downwards.
CCGACGACCTTATGCACGATTGCGAGCCCGCAAGCGAATGCACGGAGCAAGCCGCCGAAGCCGCGGGCGAAGACCCGACGAGCGACACCGGGCGCGAACCCGCGCGTCTTTCAGTCTGGCAATCGCGGCTCATCGAAGAAACGCTTGCGCGCCATCGCGGCAATGTGTCGGCGGCGGCACGCGAACTCGGGCTCGCGCGCAACACGGTCTATCGGCATCTGCGTCAGCGGCGCTGAGCGCTGCGGCGGCTCCGGACGAGCCGCGTATCGAGGCGCGTCTTCTTGGCCATGGGCGCGCCAGGGTAAGCTTGGCGCCTCGCTTCCCGCACCGCGCCCATGGCTCCCGCTCCGGAAATCAACCGCTTGAATCCCGCCGGCGAACCCGCCCCCAAAGACGTGCAGGACGGGTCGCCACACGTGCCCGTCGTCCGCGTGGAGCCGCTCGGGCGCAGTTTCGAAGCGCCGCCAGAGTTGACCTTGCTCGAAGCGGCGGCGTTCGAGGGCATCCGCCTGCCGCGCATGTGCCGCAACGGCACCTGCCGCGCCTGCCTGTGCCGCGTGGTGAGCGGCGAAGTGCGCTTCACGATCGAGTGGCCCGGATTGAGCCGCGAAGAGAAAGCCGAGGGCTATGTGCTGACCTGTGTGGCCGTCGCGCGCACGGATCTCGTGCTCGACGTGCCGGAGGCGGAAGCGATGTAGCGCCCGCCGGCCATGAAAGGGGAGCCCGGATGCGAAACGGCCCGCGAAGCAAACTCGCGGGCCGTATTTATTTGCTGACTGCGCTGCTAACTGCGGGTGGGCTTACTGGCCGCCGAAGTACACCGATTGCGGACCGGTGCGCGCCGCTTCCGACACGAAGCGGCCGCCCGCCGCCGACGTCGAATTGCTCACGCCGCCGAACGAACCGTCCGTCTGGGCGACGGGCGCGCCCGCCTGGCTGGTGGCGGCGTCCTGATTGCGGCTCGTTTGCTGGAATTCGACGAGTTGCTCGCGCACTTGCTCGCGGGTCAACCCTTGATCGGCCTGAGCGAAAGCGGCTAGCGGAGCACCCAGAGCCACCGTAAGGGCAACAGCCTTGAGAAGCGACTTCATGATCACAACCTCCGAAATTATTTAACGTCGATGCGCAATGACGGTGCACATCGTGTCGCGCCCGGCCGGCTCGCCTAAATCGGCGCCACGGCTGGTGCTGAATGGATTCTAGGCAAGCGCCCGGGCCGGATACAGGCTGATTCAGGCGAATTGGAATTACAGATTTCGCAATAATCCGGCGACTTCTTAAGACAACACACCCGGCGACGTGCTGGCTCCATTGCAGCTGCGGGACGCAATACTTCAGGAGATTTCGCATCCGATTGTTGTCGCCAGGCGAACACTGAATTCGTTTTCTAGGTATTTACCCTGACCCCCAGACCACCTACATTGTGGATATTGGCCACGCGATGCGATGGCTTGTCATAAGAGATATCGGAGGTTAGTCATGAATACATTTCTGAAGGCAGCCGTGGTTGCCGCCATCGTCGCCGTGCCCGCCGCTGCGTTCGCGCAAGCACAACCCCAGCAACAGGTGAGCCGCGCGGAAGTTCGCGCCGATCTCGCGCAACTGCGCGCCGCCGGCTACGATCCGAGCGACTGGATGCACTATCCGGAAAACATCCAGGCTGCCGAAGCCAAGGTCGCTGCGCAACGCGCCACGGCGTACGGCCCCTCGACGAACGGTACGTCGCAGTCCGGCCAGTAAGTTTCGCGACAACCCCGGCTGTGACGCCGGGTTCGCGTGCAAAGCATCAGGCCCGCCCTCGTGAGAGTGGCGGGCCTGATTCGTTTTGAAGCGGATTTTCGGGCTCTTGCTCCGGGCGAACCGTGGCCGCGCGGCCAAGCCGGCATCTGCGCGCCGAGCCAGCGTCAGCGGCCACTTCCGTGACCGCCACCGCCCCCATGACCACCGCCGCCGTGGCCGCCGCCACCGTGACCGCCCGGGCTGCCGCCATGATTACCGCCCGACGGTCCCCAAGGTCCCCCGTGGCCACCGCCGTGACCGCCCGGGCCGCCGCCGTGCCAGCCTCCACCGCCGTGCCAGTCGCCGCCGTGATAATCGCGGCCGCCGCCACCGCCCCAGACGCCGATGTTGACGCTGCCGTATGCCGGCGCATAGGCCGGGTAGCCGCCGTAATAACCCGTGGAGTACGGCTGATCGTAGCCGCCATAGTCATAGCCGTAGCCGGGGCCCACCGCACAACCGGCCAGAAGCGCGATGGCGCCTGCCGTAAGAACGAACTTGAACATTGCCAATCCTCCTTTCTTTTTGTAAGAAAGAAGAATCGGCGTTAAGTTCTTGTTGAATTGTGAGCGTGGATTACGGTTGTAACGCGCAACCCGTCGCTGCCTGGCGCGTGGGTGCGCACTGGCAGGGTTAGCCGCGGCGGCCGAGCGCGCTCTCTATTTTTTGGTCGGTCCTGTACTGGCTGAGCGAGTACACCGCCCAGATCGCGGCGGGAATCCAGCCGATCAGCGTGATTTGAAGGATCAGGCAGACGATGCCCGCAACCGGACGCCCAATCGTGAAGAACAGGAGCCAGGGCAGGATCAGCGCAATCAGTAAACGCATTCGACGAAACCTCTAAAGCGTGGAAAAAGACGGGTGTGGAAAGGATCAGTTGACGGGCGCGAAGCGCGGCACGAGCGCGCCTTCGTATTCGACGAGTTCGAAGAACACCGTGGAGGGCCGCGTCCAGATCGTACCGCTCGCCGCGCGATACACGATCATCGTGACGGGAGGATCCGATTCGAGCGTCGCCTCGCATACCAGTTCGTAAATGCCACCCTTGTAGTGCCTGTAGCGCACCATCGTGTTCCCCTCTTCGAGTGCGCAGGCCGTCCCCGCGCGACTGCGCCAGTGTAGCAAGGGAAAACGGCGTGCGGCCCCGCTGCGCTGGACGTCGTCAAACAACGCGAAACGCGACATTACTTCGCGCGCCGGGCCGCCGCGCGCGCGTCGGACGCGGCTGGCGCCGACCCGCAAATGAGCGCGACGCCCGCCACCGCCATGGCGCGCAGCGAGGCCCGCGAATCGCCGGCCCGCGCGCGCAGCGCCGTGCTGTGCAGCAGCGCGGAGGCGAGCCGCGCGAGCACCGGCGCGTTCGCTTCGGGCGGCAGTTCGCCTTGCGCGAGCGCTGTGCGCAGGCGCCGCTCGAACGCCTTGTCGAAGCTGCGTAGACCGGCGGCAAGAAGCTCGCGTATCGCATCGTCGTTGACGGCTTCCACCGCCGCCGTGCCGATCAGCAGGCAGCCGCGCGCCGCCTCGTGCGGCGGCAGATACCAGTCGAGCGCGCGGTCGAATACGCACATCAGCGCATCGCGCAGCGGCAACGCGCTGTCCAGCGCGGCGTCCATCGCCGCGCGCCCTGCCTCCACGTACCGCTCCATGGTTTGCAGATAGAGCGCGTGCTTGTCGCCGAACGCGCCATAGAGGCTCGGCCGGTTCATGCCGGTCGCCTCGCTCAGGTCGTCGAGCGATGTGTTCGCATAGCCATTGCGCCAGAACGCATCGCGCGCGCGCGCAAGCGCCTCTTCCGGGTCGTAGGCGCGCGGGCGCCCACGCGGACGGCCTTCCTTTTTTGTACTGGATTGCATATAAATGTTGAACAGGTTATTTTTGTTCACTATAGTACAAAACTTCGACAAGCCAGAAAAACCGAACGGAGGATGACGATGGATTTGTATTTCGCCCCGCTGGCGTGCTCGCTCGCCACCCGCATCGCGCTCTACGAGGCAGGCGCGCAAGCGCGTTTCATTCAGGTCGATACACACACGAAACAGCTCGCCGAAGGCGGCGACTTCTTCGCCGTCAACGCGCTCGGCCAGGTGCCGGTTCTGCGCGAGGACGACGGCTGGACGCTCACCGAAAACTCGTCGGTGCTGCCGTGGGTGGCCGACCGCTTTCCCGAGGCGCGGCTCGCACCGCCAGCGGGCACGCGCGAACGCGCGCGCCTGCATCAGTGGCTGGGCTTTATCGGCACTGAACTGCATAAGGCCGTGTTCGTGCCGCTGCTCGCCGAGGACACCGACGAGGCGGTCAAGAACTATTCGCGCGAGAAAATTCCGCGCCGCTTCGATCTGCTCGCGCATCATCTCGAATCACGAACCTTCCTGCTCGACGCGTTCAGCGTGGCGGACGCCTACCTCGTGACCGTGCTGAACTGGGCGCCGTATGCGGGCATCGATGTGTCGCAATGGCCAGCCGTTGCGACCTATGCGCAACGCGTGCGCGAGCGGCCTGCCGTTGCACGGGCCTTCGCCGAGGAGTACGAAATATTCAGGCGCACGCGGCACTGAGGCATGACGAGCCGGGCATTTTCACGCCCGGCAAACGCTTTTTTGTTGTGCTTTTGACGAGGCTGGCGCGCGTTCAGCCGTTCGCGAGATCCGCGAACACCGCCTTGAGATCGCGGCCGGCACGCGCGCGCGCCTGCTGCACCACCCGCTCCTCCAGCTCGGCCAGATGCGCGCGCATCGTGGCGAGCGCCGCCGCGAGGTTTCCGGCCTCGAGCGCTTCGATGATCTGCGCATGCTCGTCGGGCGCGCACATCGACGCCTTCGACGGATCGAACAAGGCCTTGTAAAGCTCCGTTTTCGCGACCAGTTGCGCCAGCGCTTCCACGAGCGCCGCACCGCCCGCCTGCTCGGTCAGCAGCAGATGAAACTGCCCTGCCAGGCGCACCGCCTCGTCCACGCGCGCCTCGCGCAACGCCTTCTTTTCGCTGCGCACATGGGCCGCTAGCTTGCGCCGCATGGCGGCGTCGAGCGTGCCGCACAGGCTCACCATCACACCCGCTTCGGCCACCTGGCGCGCGCGGTACACGGCGCGTATGTCGTCCTCCGACGGCGACGGCACGAAAGCGCCGCGATTGGGTTCGAGCACGAGCTTGCCCTCGTAGCCGAGGCGCGCCAGCACCTTGCGCAGCGCGCCGCGCGTGCAGCCGAACGCCGCCGCGAGTTCGCGCTCCACCAGTTGCTGGCCCGGCGCGAGCTTGCCCTCCAGCAGCGCGGAAGAAATCGACGCATGGACATGCGCTTCGACATCGGTCGGTTCATCGATGTCGCGGGGCGAAGCGAGGCGGGAGGTTTGGGCCATGGAAAAACGCGCGCTATCTGGATCAGGTCGCTGGATCAGACCGAATTGTAGCGAGCGGCATGGCGAGGCGATATAGACGCGCGCCCATACTCGATCCCCCATGCCGGACATAGCGGCTCCAGCCTGATTGTTGACAATTATTTTGTATAATGGTCAACCATGCAGCAGTAAAAAGGTTGACCGCATTGAACCCTCAAAACCGTTCCGTTCGTTCCCGATCGCCGGCCGTCGAGACGACCAGCGTACTTGCGTGGTACGCCGCCATCGTCGCGATCGGCCTGAATCTGCGGCCGCTGCTCACCTCGATCAGCCCCCTCATGACGACCATTCGCAACGACACCGGTCTGAGCTTCTACGGCGCTTCGCTGCTCACGAGCCTGCCCGTCGTCGCGATGGGCCTCGGCGCGTTCGGCACCGGGCTGCTCGCGCGCAGGCTCGGCGAAACGCGCGGCGTCGCGCTCGGGCTCGCGGCCATTGCCGCGGCATGCGCGGCCCGCGCGTTCGCCACTAGCGGTGGCGCGCTCATGCTCACGGCGGCTGCGGCCGGCGCGGGCGTCGCGGCCATCCAGGCGCTGCTGCCCGCCGTCATGAAGCAGCGCTTCGCCGCACGGGTGCCGCTCGCCATGGGGCTGTTCTCGGCGTCGATCATGGGCGGCGGCGGCCTGGGCGCGAGCCTGAGCCCGCTTGTCGCGCGCGTCGCCGGTTCGTGGCATGCGGGGCTTGCGGTGTGGGCGCTGCCCGCGCTGGCCGCCCTCGCGATCTGGGGGGCGCTGAACGGCGGGATCGGCGGCGGGCAGCGCGCGCAGCAGGCCGCCGCCGCGCCCTCGCACGAACATGACCGCGCGGCGACGGTGCCGGTCTGGCGCAAGCGCCGGGCGTGGACGCTTGGCCTGCATTTCGGGCTCGTCAACGGCGGCTATACGAGTCTCGTCGCGTGGCTGCCCGCTTATTACCAGCAACACGGCGCGAGCGTCGAGGCCAGCGGCTCGCTGCTCGCCGCGATGACCGTGTTTCAGGCCGCGAGCGCGCTGCTTTTGCCGCTGGCCGCGGCAGCGTTCGCAGACAGGCGCCCGTGGCTCATTCTGGGCCTGTGCGCCCAGTTGGCCGGCGTGATCGGGCTCGCCGCCTGGCCCGAGGCTGCGCCGCTGGTGTGGGTCGCGGCGGCGGGCGCGGGGCTTGGCGGCGTGTTCTCGGTCACGCTCGTCACCGCGCTCGATCATTCGGCCGACCATCGCGTGGCCGCGCGCCTCGTCGCCTTCGTTCAGGGTCTGGGCTTCGTGATCGCGGCGCTCGCGCCCGTCGTGGCGGGGCGCGTGCGCGACATCACGGGCGGCTTTACGGGCGCGTGGATCATGCTCGCGGTATCGATCAGCGCGATGATCGTGCTCACGTTCGCCTTTTCGCCGCACAGCTACGGGCGGTGGCTTGGCGTCCATGGCCCGGCCGCGTCCGGCTCGGCGGCCGATGGAGCGGGGTCGCAGAAGCGGGCTGCGCTCGACGCCTGAGCCTGCGCTAAACGCCGGTCGGATTCCGCTCCGGCGCAAGCCCGGCGAGGCTCCCCGCAGGGCCGCGGCGCGCCCATGCAACAGATCGCCCGCAGCACGTCGTGAAACGTTTGCATAAGCGCCTGTATGAATGTACAGTGCGTGGCAGCCGGCCGTTCGTGCCCCCGGTCGCCGCGCCGGGTCATGCCGCCCCATCGCCTCTTGCTGCGTGGCGCGGCCCGGCCAGTACATCGAAACGGAGAACACGACGTGCGATTCTTCATCACGGGGACCTTGCTGGGCGTCCTCGCGTCCACCGCGCTCGCCGGGGAACACTACATCGAAATCTGGAATCCGCCGGAAGCGCGCACGCCCTCGGCGCATGCGGGCAATGCCGGCAAGAAGGCGGCGCATCGCGGCACGAAGCGCAAGCTCGCCTCCGCCGACAAACTCACCACCCGCAAGGTCGCCGAACCGGCAGTGCGCGCTCCCGCGCCCACGCTGCCCGCCACGCCGGGCGCCCCCGTGCGCACCGCGCCCGGCAACGGAACCCTGCCGGAAATTCCGCCGCAAATCGGCCCAGACGGCAACGTGCTCACAGTGTGAGCCGCGCGTAGCCGCACCAGATAACCCAAGGCCTCGCAGACTTCGAAGCGCCGCCCCTTTCCGTCTCCAGAAAAAAAACAGCCCCGTCACCGGAGAGGTGCGGGGCCGAATCCCATGTCAAGGAGATGTCATGGAGGAGACGGGTTCATCGTAGCCCGGCCCCGCCGCGCGCCCAACCAATGGTTTGGCATATGCATTTCGGGCCGCATGGCACTGCGCAACGTAGTGCTGCGGGCATATGGTTAGAACAAAAAGTCGTTTCGCGCAGCACGGCGCGCTCTCTAAGATGACCCTTTTGAGGTTTCATGGCTGGTTCGCGCCATAACGCTCGACCCACGCCTCATCGCATTTCAGGGAGTCGCCTTGAGCTTTTCCGATTCGCAACGCCGCCCGCTCGTGGTGGGCATTGGCGGCACTACGCGCGCCGCTTCGTCGACCGAGCGCGCGCTCGCTTTCGCGCTGCGCGGCGCCGAAGAAGCCGGCGCGCGTACGCAATTGTTCGGCGGCACGTTCCTGCACACGCTGCCACACTATGCGCCCGAAGCCGCCACTCGCACCGACGCGCAACTCGAACTGATCGAAGCCGTGCGCGCCGCCGACGCCGTCGTCATCGCGACGCCCGGCTATCACGGCGGCGTATCCGGGCTCGTGAAGAACGCGCTCGACACGCTCGAAGAACTGCGCGCCGACCACCGCCCTTACCTGGACGGCCGCGCCGTGGGCTGCATCGTCACGGCCTACGGCTGGCAGGCCGCGGGCTCGGTGCTGACCTCGCTGCGTTCGATCGTGCACGCGCTGCGCGGCTGGCCTACGCCGTTCGGCGCGGGCATCAACACGCTCGAAACGCGCTTCGAGAGCGCGCAGCAGTGCTCCGACGCGAAAGTCGCCGAACAGCTTGCCACGGTCGGCCGTCAGGCGGCGCAGTTCGCGCTTGCGTTCGGCGGCCAGGGCCAGCCCGCGACGGCGTTCGCGAACGCCGCGAACGCGACCCGCACCGAAAAGCGCCTGAGCCTCGCTGTCTGACGCACGCCACGATTTCCCCTGCCTGCCCGCACGCCGCCTCACACGCCGCCGCCGCGCGTGCGGGGCGGGAAACGTTCCCTGGCCCACATTGCCAGCGTCGCGCGATGCGCCTCGCGTGCGCCATCCCACAGACTGCGCCTTGCGCCCGGTTCACATTGAAGCCGGATTCTCCCCTCGCCTCATCCCGATCATGCTGCTGACCGTTCCAGGCCACACGTGATTTGCTTGCGACGAAAGATTGGTTCCATCGGCCTGCGGCGGCCCGTACGCTGGTCCGTGCCGGCGCAATGTATGGACAGCGAAACATACGCGTCACGCAGAGAGAATCCGACCGAATCAGCAGTCGATCAGCAGGAAGCGCGGTCATGCACACACTATTACGCTACAAAGGCTACGTCGTCGCCCCCAGCGCGCAGCAGCTCCCGAACGGACTCTTCGCCGCCAATCTCACCATTGGCACGCAGACGGACGCGCAACCGGGTTTGCAACCGGGTTGGCAACATTCCTTCGACGAACTCGATTACTTCTTCGAAGAACGGCACGCGCTCGCCTACGCGTGCCGCTGGGCGCGCATGTGGATCGAGCAGCAGCGCCGCTGCGCGTGAGCGCGCCCCCTTCCTTACTGTTGTGACAGAATAGGAGTCATACCCCGTTCATCTCTAGACGCTCATGTCCGATACCCTGACGCATCCGGACGAAGGCGCAGCCTTCATGTCCGAGCAGGACACCGCGCTGCGGCGCTGGACTCACGCCACGCCAGGGCCCATCAAGATCGGATCGGACGAACATCGCAAGATGTTCTGCCGCATGCTGCTCGACACCCACGATCCCTACCGCCCCGCGGTGCTCGACTGGCCAAAGCTCGAGCCCGACGCGCTCCGGCGCCTCACGTCGCTGCCGATCTGGGACATCGCCGTGCAGACCGAGGGCCGCGCCTCGATTCGCGTGCAGACTTACGCCCAAACACTGCGCGACCCGCTGCTACGCGAAGCGATCGAAATGGACGCCGCCGAGGAGGCGCGCCACAAGGTCGTGCTCTCGCACCTCGTGCAGGCCTATGGCATCGAACTTGCGCCGGAACCTCCGTATCCGCCGCCCAAAAAGTCGGAATGGGCGTGGATGTTCACCGGTTATAGCGAATGTATCGACAGCTTCTTCGCGTTCGGCCTGTTTCGCTCCGCGCAGCGCTCGGGCTTTTTTCCCGCAGACCTCGTCGATACCTTCGAGCCCGTGATTCAGGAAGAGGCGCGCCATATCCTCTTCTTCGTGAACTGGGTGACGTGGTATCGCAAGACCATGCCATGGTGGCGCAGGCCGTGGCACGCCGTGCGCGTCGCCGCAATCTGGTTCATGCTGGTGTGGGAGCGGCTCGCCATCGCGCGAGGCATCGACGCCGAGGGCCACGCGCGCGACTCGAACTTCCTGCCCGCGAACCGCGAGGTGCTGGGCGACTCGCTCGAACCGCGCGAGTTGATCGAACTCTGCCTCGCGGAAAACGACGCGCGCATGAGCGGCTACGACGCGCGCCTGTTGCGGCCGACGCTCGTCCCCGCGCTCGCACGCTTCGCGCTGCGCCTCTTGAAGAAGTAGCGCCAAGGTAACGCCGTTGCCGGCATGGCCGCATGGCCGCACGAGGAGATCGCTGCATGACCTGGACTGTCGACCAGCAACTGGAACTGAGCGCGACGCAAGCCGTCGAGGCCATCCACGCGGGGCAACTGAAAGCCGCCGACTACGTGGCGACGCTGCTCGCGCGCGCGGAAGCGCTCTCCAATCTCAATGCGTTCACCGTGCTCGACGTGGAAGGCGCGCTCGCCGCCGCGCAACGCATCGACGCGCTCGGCGCAAGCGAGCGCGCGCGGCTGCCGCTCGCGGGCCTGCCCGTGATCGTGAAGGACAACATCAATACGCGCGGCCTGCAGACCTCGGCGGGCACGCCCGCGCTCGAAGATTTCCTGCCCGCGCGTCACGCACCTTCGGTGCAACGTCTTGTCGATGCCGGCGCGATCCTGCTCGGCAAGGCCAACATGCACGAACTGGCGTTCGGCATCACCAGCACGAACCTCGCGCCGCATGCGGGACCGGTGCGCAACCCCTGGGACCCCGAACGAATTCCCGGCGGCTCGTCGGGCGGCACGGCGGCCGCCATTGCGGCGCGCATCGTGCCCGCCGGACTCGGCACCGACACCGGGGGCTCCACGCGCATTCCCGCCGCGCTATGCGGCATTGTCGGCTTGCGCCCGAGCGTGGGCGACGGCGGCACGCAACGCCGCTATCACGATCCGCTCGCCGTCGTGCCGATCAGCCATACGCGCGACACGGTCGGGCCGATGGGCCGTACCGTAGCCGATGTCGCGCTGCTCGACGCCGTGATCACGGGGCACGGTCCGCTCTCGCAGGCCGCCGTGACGAATCTGCGCATCGGCCTGCCCGCGCCGCTCTGGGAAGGGCTCGAAGCCGCGCTCGAAGACGTCGCGCGCGCCGCGCTCGCGACGCTCGAAGCCGCTGGAGTCACGTTCGTGCCGGTCGAAATGAGCGAACTGCTCGCGCTGAACGACCGCGTGAGTTACGCAATCGCGCTGCACGAACCTATCGAAGATCTCGCCGCATGGCTCGCGGCGAACCACACGGGCGCACAGAGCGTGGCCGCCGTGGCCGCGCGTATTGCGAGCCCCGACGTGCGCGCGGCCTACGACGCCGTGCTCGCCGATGCGCGCGGCGGCGACTACCACGCCGCGATGACGGTATGGCGGCCGCGTCTGCAGCAGCTTTATGCGCAGACCTTCTCGGCGGGCGGTCTCGACGCGCTGCTCTTTCCCACGACGCGGCTCGCCGCCGTGCCGATCGACGAGCTGAACGGGTCGTCGCGCGTGTCGATCGACGGTGCGGCACCGATCGACGAGATGGAGGCTTATCTGCGCAACACCGATCCCGCGAGCAACGCCGGCATTCCGGGCCTGGCGCTTCCGGCTGGCCTGATCGACGCTCGCTTGCCGGTCGGGCTCGAACTCGACGGGCCGGCCGGCGGCGACCGAAGGCTGCTCGCGATCGGCCTTGCGTTCGAAGCGATTCTGGGAACGCTGAGCGCCCCGGAGATTTGAGCACAGGCATCGGCAACCGGGGCAACCGCGCGAGAGCAAGGGTCACGGGCATTGCGCTACACTGCGCGCTGACTTTTTGTCACCCCGTGCGCCGCGGCGCATCCGATCGACCGAACCCCGACACCTCGTGCCAATACGATCCTTGCGCGTTGCCCCTTTCATGCGGATGTCCCGGCTTGCCGCCGCCACGGCGGCAGTCGTTGCGCTCGCCACCACCGGCGCCTGCGTGCGCCTCTCCGCGGTCGACTCCAACGGCCTCTGGAAAGTCGTCGGCGGCCAGTGCGTGCCGAACATGCGCGACAAGGGCCAGCCCGGCCCCTGCACGACCGTCGACTTCCACAAGCGCTATGCCGTGCTCAAGGACATCGCGGGACGCGCGCAATATCTCCTGATTCCCACCGACCGCGTGGCCGGCATCGAAAGCCCCGAGATTCTTTACGGCGGCGCGCCGGAATACTGGGTAGGGGCGTGGGGCGCGGGGCGCTTCGTCGAGGCGAAATTGGGCATGCCGCTCGCCGCCAATCAACTCGGCGCCGAAATCAATTCCTCCGAGCGACGCACGCAGAATCAACTGCATATTCACGTCGATTGCATGCGCCCCGACATGACGAAAGCGCTCGCGCCGTATGGCGATATCGCGCCGGGCACGTGGCGCTGGACCACGCTCGACGGCTCGCGCTACCGCATCACGCGCGTGACGAGCCTCTCGGACGGCAACAACCCCTTTCGCGTGGTCGAGCGCGCTCTCGGGCCTAAACAGACCATGGCCATGCAGACGATACTCGTGACCGCCGCAGGCCCCGACGCGCAGCGCGACGGCTGGCTCGTCGTGAACAGCGGGCTCGACGTCGATGGCGGAACCGGCACGGCGGAAGGCCTGCTCGATCATTCGTGCAGCCTCACGCAAGCGAAAAGCGCGGCGAACTAGCGCCTAGCCCGCGTCGTCCTCGCGCGCGACGCTCACCAGCCAGCGCCGTATCACCTGCTCTTCTTCGGCCGTGAAGCCCGCGGCCATGCGCGCTTCCAGCTTCTTCACGCGCGCGCGGCACTGCTTGAGCAGCGCTTCGCCGTCGCCCGTCACGTCGATCTGCTGAATGCGCCCGTGCACCGCGTGCGGACGGCGCGCAATCGCGCCGCCGCGTTCGAGATTCGCGACGATCACGCTCACCGTTTGCGGCGTGAGCGCGGCGAGCCTCGCGAGATCGGCGCCCGAGATGCCAGGGTAGGCGGCCAGCAGGGTCAGCACGACGAACTGCGGTGGCGTGACGCCGAGATCGTCGAGCGCGCGCTCCATGCGCAAACGGTGCGCCGCGCCCGCCTGGCGCAGCAGGTAGCCGAAATAGCCCGCCTCGCCGCGCTTGCCCTCGCCCACTTCCGGAATGACGCTCGCTTGCGCGCCCCTGTTCATAGCCGGGTCTTTCTTCGCTGTCTTGCGCATGATGTCAGAGTTCGAATATTATGTTCGTGCTCTGATATTAACCGCCAAACATCGCGAGGTCCAGTCATGCCCAGCGCTTCTCCCCGCATTGCCTACGAAACTTTCGTGCGCGAGGCCGCCCCCGTGGCCGCCGCGCTCTCGGCCATGAGCAAGGCCGTCGACGCCTCCGGGCTCGAAAAGCCGCTCACCGAACTGCTGAAAATCCGCGCCTCGCAAATCAACGGTTGCGCGTTCTGCATTCAGTACCACCTCAATATCGCCCGCGAAAAAGCCGTGCCGGGCGTGAAGCTCGATCTTGTGGCCGTGTGGCACGAGGCGCCGCAATTCTTCAGCGAGCGCGAACGCGCAGCGCTCGCTTATACCGAAGCGCTGAGCGCGAAACTCCATGAAGGCGTGAGCGATGCGCTTTACGACGAAGTGGCGCGCCAATTTCCAGGCGAGCAGATGGCCTTCCTGACCGCTGCCGTGGCGAACATCAATGCGTGGAACCGCATTGCCGTGGCGCTGCGCTTTGCGCCACCGGTGCGCGACGAAGCGGGCTGAGGAAGTTCGCGCAACGCGCGTATCAGCCGTGCGCGACGCGAAAGTCAAGCTGCACGAGCAACCCGCCATCGGCATGGTTCCCGACGCTGCATTGACCGCCGTTGTCGCGCACGAGCCGCGCGACGATGGCCAGCCCGAGGCCGCAGTGGCCTTCGCCGCCACGCGCCGCGTTCAGGCGTACGAACGGTCTCATGGCGGTCGCAATCCGTTCCGGCTCGATGCCCGCGCCGTGATCGCGCACGCGTAGGCGGTACGATCCGTTTTCAATCGCCGTCGAGATTTCGACCGGTGGCGCGCCATACTCGAGCGCGTTATCGACCAGATTCGTGACGAGCCGGTCCAGCGTGACCTGCGGCAGCTCGAAACGCGGACCGGCCCGCAAATCGAGCGCGAATAGCGGGCCGTTGCCGCCTTCGATTTCATCAGGATTCCCAAACTGGCTTTGCAAAAAGCCATCGACGCTCACTAGCTTGCCCGCATCGGGCGACTGCTGCGCGAACTCCAGAAACTGCTGGACGATGTGGGTGAGCGAATCGACGTCGCGCAGCATGCCGTTGCGCTCCGACTCATCGGCCATCAGCGTCGCGCGCAGTTTGAGCCGCGTAAGCGGCGTCTTGAGATCGTGCGCGATGCCGCTCAGCATCACCACGCGGTCGTCTTCGGCTTCGTTCACGCAGCGCATCATGTCGTTGAACGACGCGCTCACGTCGCGCAGTTCGCGCGGCCCTCGGCCTTCGAGCGGCGCAATGCGCTCGCCCGTGCCGAACCGGCGCGCCGCCTGCGCGAGACCCGCGAGCGGCTTCTGGATCTGCCAGGCAGCAAGGAAAGAGAGCGTGAGCGCCGCCAGCAGCATCGAAATCCCTTCGATGACAAAATGCGGCGGCGGCGGAATATCGACCGGCACGACGACCCATGCCGTGCTGCCGGGAAAGCGCACCCACAGTTGCGGCGGGCGCGCCTCATCCACGGCGAACGTCGTGCCGGGCGGCAATTGTTCGCGGAGATGGCGCGTCAAATCGACTAGCGGCCGCTGCGTAGGTTCGTGCAGATGCACGTCCGTGGGCACGTTCCACACCGGCACGCGGTGCACGCGCAGCACGTCGCTCAGGTCGCGCTCCTTCGGCGGTTCGAGCGCACCGCCGGGATGCACCGGAGGAAGCAGCGTGCCGCCGCCCGCGTGCTCTTCGCTCGCCACGCGCAGCGCGAGCAGCACGCCGCGCGCGAAACCATCGACCTCATGGCGCGGCGGCTGGCGCGCAAGCAGCAAAAACCAGCCGAGCTGCATGGAAAGCAAAACCGCCGCCGAGAGCAACGCCATGCGGCCGAACAGCGTATTCAACGGACTTCTCACTGAATGGCTGCGCCGTGCGCCTCCGAATAATTCGCCGGATCGGGCACGAATATATAGCCTTTGCCGCGCACCGTCTGAATGTGGCGCGGATTCGACGGGTCCGTCTCGATCACGCGGCGCAAGCGCCAGATCGGCACGTCGAGGCTGCGTTCGTGAAACTCGCGCTCGTCGCGATGCACGATATCGTGGATCAGCGTGCGCGAAAGCACTTTGTACGGGTGCGTGGCGAAGACTTTCAGCAACGCGAATTCGCTTTCTCTAAGCGGAATTTGCGTGTCGGCGCAGGAAAGCGTGCGCATCGTGAAGTCGAGTTCGAAGTCGCCGAACCGGTAGCGACGCCGCGCTTCCGGCGCGCTGGCCGTAGATGGACCGCGCCGCCGCAAGATGTTCTGGATGCGCACGAGCAGTTCGTGCGGATCGAAGGGTTTGGGCAAATAGTCGTCCGCGCCGAGCGAAAGCCCGCGAATGCGGTCGCCCACCGCGCCGCGCGCCGTGACGAAAATAACCGGAATATCGTCGCCGGCCGCGCGCAAGGCCGCAATGGCCTCGAGGCCATCGGTTTCCGGCATCATGATGTCCAGCACCACAATGGACGGACGCTCGCGCTCGAGGCGGCGCTGGAGGTGGACGCCGTCGTGCAGCACGGCGGTATCGAAATTATGCGAGCGCAAGAAGCGGCTCAGCAGGTCGCGCACGACGGGATCGTCGTCGACAATGAGGACGCTTGGGTTCATCCCGCGATTTTAAAGCAGCGAGGCGGCCGGAACCTTGCGCCGTTTCTTACCGTTCCTTTCCTCGCATCGCCCTTGAAAAAGGGCGGAATCGCCGCCGCGAGGCTCGCGAATCTCGCGAATCTCGCGAATCGTTCAATTGTCCTATGCAACGGGGCATGGTTCAGTGCGCGAGTCTGCGCGCACCAGCAACCGGCTGGCTCAGCAGCGAACCTGTCGTCCATGCGCCCAGTTGCGCCGCGCCCATACGCTCGCGCAGCCACGCGTCGAAAGTCTCCCGCAATTCCGGATGCCGCAAGGCGAAGTCGACCGTCGCCTGCACATAGCCGAGCTTGGTGCCGCAGTCGTAACGCTTGCCGACGAACTCGTAGGCCAGCACCTGCTCCTCTTCGCGCATCGAGTGAATGGCGGGCGTGAGTTGAATTTCGCCGTTCGCGTCCGGTTTCAACGCGCGCAAATGCTCGAAGATACTCGGCATAAGCACGTAACGCCCGGCCACGCCGAACCTCGACGGCGCCAGTTCCGGCGTAGGTTTTTCAACGATGCGGGTCACGCTGATCACGCGCTCGTCCCAATGTCGGCCGTCGATCACGCCATAACTCGTCGACTCGCACGACTCGAATTCTTCAATGGCGAGCACCGAGGAATCGTAATGACTGAATATATGGACCATTTGCGCGAGAACCGGGGGCTTGCCGTCGAGCAGATCGTCGGCGAGCACGACCGCAAACGGTTCGTCGCCAATGAGCTTTTCCGCGCACAGCACGGCGTGCCCTAAACCGAGCGGTTCGGCTTGCCGAACGTACACGCATTCGACATTGGCCGGCTTGATGCCCTCCACGAGTTCGACGAGATTTTGCCTGCCGCGCGCCCTCAGTACATGTTCGACTTCATAGGACCTGTCGAAATGATCTTCAATGACGCGTTTTCCACGGCCCGTCACAAAGATCAGTTCCGTAATGCCTGCGCCGATCGCTTCTTCAACGGCATATTGAATGAGCGGTTTGTCGATAACCGGCAGCATTTCTTTCGGACTCGCCTTCGTCGCGGGCAGAAAGCTCGTATCGATTCCCGCCACCGGGAACACAGCTTTACGAACACCAAGCATGATGACCTCACGTCTGGTAGAGAGAAGCATCGAGACCACAGCAAGATTTATAATCCGACCCCGCAGAGATAGGTCTGCTAAAAGCCAGACACCATGATCGCATTGTTTTTTGCTGCATATGCATCGGCACGCAATTCCCGCGCCGCACGGCGATTACATGGCATGTAATTGGCGAACCGCGCCGCCGCTTCTACTCTTTGCCTGTCGCGCCGCCAATCGGGCGGCGCTCAACAACGAGGAGTCAGCATGTCCATCTACACCCAGTACACGATCGAGTCCGCGCCCGCCCAATCGCAACCCGCCCTTCAGCAACTGCAGCAGACGTTCGGCATGATCCCGAACATCGCGGCGAAAATGGCCGCTTCGCCGGTGCTGATCAGCGGCTTTCTCAGCGTGTTTCAGCGTGTGCATTCGAGCAGCCTGACCGAGCCGCAGATCCAGACATTGCTGCTGACCAACGCGGTCACGAATGCATCGGAATGGCCCGTGGCGTTTCATACGGCGCTGGCCTTGAAGGAAGGCGTGAGTCCCGCCGATGTCGAAGCGATGCGCCACGGCCGCGCGCCCACGGATGCGCAACTAGCCGCGCTATCCATGCTTGCGCGCACGCTGATCGAAAAGCGCGGCCGCATCTGCGGCGAAGATCAACAGCGCTTTCTCGATGCGGGTTTCAGCGCCGAGCAAACGCTGGAAGTGATTGCGGTCGTCGCCGCATCGACCATCACGAACTACGCGGCGAGCGTCACGCATCCGGCGCTCGAAGCGCAGTTCGAGCAATACGCGTGGCGTGCGCGTGCGGCGTAAGTCCGCTATCGTCGCCCACATCAACCCGGAGAACCGATGAGCCCCACGCCCGCCGCCCCCAATGCGCAGCAAAACGACCTTGGCTCCCTGCTGCGCTATTGGCGGGATGCGCGTGGCGTGAGTCAACTCGATTTGTCGCTGGACGCGGGAATCTCCCAGCGGCAGATCAGCTTTATCGAAAGCGGGCGCAGCGTACCGGGCCGCGACACGCTGCTAGCCCTCGCGCAGACGCTCGAAGTACCCCTGCGCGAGCGCAACGCCCTCCTGCTCGCGGCGGGATATGCGCCGGTTTATTCGGAAGCCCCGTGGAACGCGCAGGAAATGCAGCACGTCGTGCGCGCGCTGGAGCGTGTTATTCGACAGCATGATCCGTTTCCGGCCATCGTCATGGACCGGCACTGGAACGTGCTGATGACCAACGACGCCGCGCCGCGCTTCTTCGGCCGCTTCATCGATATGGCGGCGCGCGAAGGCCGGCGCAACATGCTGCATTTGATGTTCGATCCGAAGGGCATGCGCCCCTTTCTCGCGGACTGGGAGAATGTGTCGCGCAGCCTGCTGCAACGGGTCTATCGCGAAGCGGTGGGCCGCGTGATCGACGACGAAACACGCGCGCTGCTCGACGAATTGCTCGCGTACCCCGGCGTACCGCGCGACTGGAAAGCGCATCGCGGATCGACCGGCACGCCCACGCTGCCCGTCATTCCACTGAGTTTCATCAGCGACGGCCGCGTGCTTCGCTATTTTTCGATGGTGACGAGCGTGGGCACGCCGCAAAACGTCGCCGCGCAGGAATTGCGCCTCGAATGCATGTTCCCCGCCGACGACGAGACCGAAGCGCAACATCGGGAACTGCTCGCGGCGCAGGCTAAGGAGCGTTGAGGGATTACCAGGCGCCCCCCCAGGCGCACGCGCGAAAAAAAAGGCGCTCCGCCGCGGCGGAGCGCCCCAGGGCAAAACGCTTCACGCCGCTTCAGGCGGCTTCGAGCACGAGCAATTGCGCACCGTCGGCCACCTGATCGCCTACGCCGTACAATACTTCGGTGACCTTACCAGCCGCCGGCGCGCCGATCGTGTGTTCCATCTTCATCGCTTCCATGACGATGAGCGGCGCGCCCTTCTCGACCACGGCGCCCGGCTCCACCAGCACCGCGATCACCTTGCCCGGCATGGGCGCGGTCAGGCGGCCCTCGCCGTGCTCCGCGTCGGCGGCGTGCGCAAGGAGGTTCTGCCATTCGAACGCCATCGCCGTGCCGAGGCAGAAAACATGAAACACGTCGCCGTCGATGAATACGCGACCCGTCACGCGTTTGTCGCCGATAGTCGCGCCGTATTCGTCCGCGCCCTCCCCGCGCCACCACGTATAGCGCGCTTCGTGCCCCGCGTAGCCGAGCGTCTCTTCGCCGCCGTCGTGCGTATGCGCCACCGTGAACGCGGTATCGCTTTCAATGTCTCTCCAGGAGAGCGATTGGGCGAAGCCGCTATTCAGGCGCCAATGCGAAAGCGACTGCCACGGCGAAGCGCCATGCGCCGCGCCGCCCTCGCGGCCGAGGAGCGCCGCGCACGCGAGCGCAAGCGCTTCGCGAACCGGCTTCTGCTGCGGTGAAAAGAGCGCGTCGTGGTGACGCTCGATCAGGCCCGTGTCGAGATCGGCTTTGGCAAACGGCTCGCAGGTCACGAGCCGGTGCAAAAACTCCACGTTCGTATGCGGTCCCACCACCTCACACGCTTCGAGCGCCCGCTCCATGCGCGCCAGCGCGTCCTCTCGCGTCGCGCCGTGCACGATCAGTTTGGCGATCATCGGATCGTAGAACGGCGTGATGGTGTCGCCTTCGCGTACGCCGCTGTCGATGCGCACGTTCGCGCGCTGGCCCGCTTCGCCGAGACGGAACTCGACGCCTTCCGGCATGCGCAAATGCTTCAGCGTGCCCGTGGACGGCAGGAAACCTCGCGCCGGGTTTTCCGCGTAAATGCGCGCCTCCAGTGCATGGCCCGTGATCGAAAGCTGCGACTGTTCGAGCGGCAGCGGCTCGCCCGCGGCCACGCGCAATTGCCATTCAACGAGATCGAGGCCCGTGACCATCTCCGTGACGGGGTGCTCGACCTGCAGCCGCGTATTCATCTCCATGAAGTAGAAGTCGGCACCCGTCATGATGAATTCGACCGTGCCCGCGCCCACGTAATGCACGGCGCGCGCGGCCGCCACGGCAGCCTCGCCCATGGCCCGGCGCACGTTGTCTTCGAGGCCCGGCGCGGGCGCTTCTTCGAGGACTTTCTGGTGACGGCGCTGCACCGAGCAATCGCGGTCGAGCAGGTAGACCGCGCCGCCCTGCCTGTCGGCAAACACCTGCACTTCGACGTGGCGCGGGCGCGTGAGGTACTTCTCGATCAGCACCCGGTCGTTGCCGAAGCTGCTGGCCGCCTCGCGTTTGCACGAGGCCAGCGCCGCTGCGAAGTCTTCGCTGCGCTCGACCACTCGCATGCCCTTGCCGCCGCCGCCCGCGCTCGCCTTGAGCAGAACGGGGTAGCCCATCGCGTCGGCTTCGCGCTGAAGCAGCGCGGGGTCCTGGTCGTCGCCGTGGTAGCCCGGCACGAGCGGCACGGCCGCCGTATGCATCAGCGCTTTCGCGGCCGCCTTCGAGCCCATGGCGGCAATCGCCTCGACCGGCGGCCCGATGAAGACGATGCCCGCCGCTTCGCACGCGTGGGCGAAATCTTCGTTCTCCGAAAGAAAGCCGTAGCCGGGGTGAATGGCTTGCGCACCCGTGGCGCGCGCCGCCTCGATAATGCGCTCGATACGCAGATAACTTTGCGCCGCGGCCGCTTCGCCGATATGCACGGCTTCGTCGCAGGCCGCGACGTGCTTGGCGTTCGCGTCGGCGTCCGAATACACGGCCACGCTCTTCACGCCAAGCCGCCTGCAAGTAGCCGCCACCCGGCATGCAATTTCGCCGCGGTTGGCGATCAGGATTTTGTTGAACATGTGCTGTCCTCGCTTCGTTCCCTGCTTCTTGCCTGCTCTTTATTGATCGCGCCAGCGCGGCGTGCGCTTTTCCAGGAACGACGACACGCCGTCGCGTCCTTCCTCGCTTGCGCGAATACGTGCAATGCGAACGGCGGTGTCTTCGATCAACGCGTTATCGATCGTTTGGCCCGCTACATCCTGCACGAGTTGCTTGCACTCGCGCACGGCGTTCGGACTGTTCGCGCAAAGCGTTTCGGCAATGCGTTGCACAGTCGAATCGAGTGCTGCCGCGCTCACGGCTTCGCTCACGAGACCGAGCCGCTGCGCGGTGGCGCAATCGAAGGCTTCGGCGGTTACGAAGTAGCGGCGCGACGCCTGCTCGCCGAGCGCGCGAATCACGTAAGGCGCGATCGTGGCGGGCATAAGACCGAGGCGCGCTTCGGAAAGGCAGAAGTGCGCGGTTTCCACGGCCACCACGATGTCCGCCGCGCACACGAGGCCCATGCCGCCCGCGTAGGCGTCGCCATGCACGCGCGCGACGACCGGCTTCGGGCAGCGATAGACAGCCGATAACATTTGCGCGAGACGCATGGCGTCGGCGCGATTTTCCTCGTCGGAATAGCCGGCCATCTTGCGCATCCAGTTCAGGTCCGCGCCCGCGCAAAAGGCCTTGCCGTTGCCGGCGAGCACGATCGCGCGCACGTCATCGCGCGCGCCGAGCGCGGTGAATGCGGCCGTGACGTCTGCGATCATCGCCTCGTTGAACGCGTTGCGCACGTCGGGCCGATTGAGCGTGACCGTCGCCACGTGTCCGACAATTTCAACAGTGAGCGTTTCGTATGGCATTGTCTGGTCCTCGATGCGTCACATGCGGAACACGCCGAAGCGCGTATCTTCGATAGGCGCATTCATCGTGGCGGAAAGGCCGAGGCCGAGCACGTCGCGCGTTTGCGCCGGGTCGATCACGCCGTCGTCCCACAGGCGCGCGCTCGCGTAATACGGATGGCCCTGCAGTTCGTACTGGTCGCGAATCGGCTGCTTGAACGCATT
Source organism: Paraburkholderia sp. J76 (assembly GCF_905220295.1). Lineage (NCBI taxonomy): Bacteria > Pseudomonadati > Pseudomonadota > Betaproteobacteria > Burkholderiales > Burkholderiaceae > Paraburkholderia > Paraburkholderia sp. J76. Next base: position 264,053 of record NZ_CAJMZJ010000006.1, on the reverse strand, counting down.
TTCTTCTTCGGCGCTCCACGTGCCGCCCTTCGCTTCGATGCCGTCGCGACGCACCGTCGCAAGCACGGATGCGGCCTGCTCGCCGCCCATTACCGAAATGCGCGCGTTCGGCCACATCCACAGGAAGCGCGGCGAATACGCGCGGCCGCACATGCCGTAGTTGCCTGCGCCAAATGAGCCGCCGATGATGACCGTGAATTTCGGCACTTTTGCCGTGGCCACTGCCGTCACCATCTTCGCGCCGTTGCGCGCAATGCCTTCGTTCTCGTACTTGCGGCCCACCATGAAGCCCGTGATGTTCTGCAGGAACACCAGCGGAATCTTGCGCTGGCAGCACAGCTCAATGAAGTGCGAACCCTTCAACGCCGATTCGGAGAACAAAATACCGTTGTTCGCGATGATCCCCACCGGGTGGCCCCAGATGTGCGCGAAGCCGGTCACGAGCGTGGTGCCGTAGCGCGCCTTGAATTCGTCGAAAGCCGAGTCGTCGACGATGCGGGCGATCACCTCGCGCACGTCGAAAGGCTTGCGCGTATCCACGGGAATCACACCATAGAGGCTTTTCGCATCGAAGCGCGGCGGCAACGGTTCGCGCAGCACCACGGGCGGCGTTTTCGTGCGGTTCAGATTGCCGACGATCGAGCGCGCAATTGCGAGCGCGTGCGCGTCGTTCTGCGCGAGATGGTCGACCACGCCGGAAAGACGCGTATGCACGTCGCCGCCGCCCAGGTCTTCGGCGCTCACTTCCTCGCCCGTCGCCGCCTTCACGAGCGGCGGGCCGCCGAGGAAAATCGTGCCCTGGTTCTTCACGATGATCGACTCGTCGCTCATGGCCGGCACATACGCGCCGCCCGCCGTACACGAGCCCATCACCACGGCAATCTGCGGAATACCCTGCGCCGAAAGATTCGCCTGGTTATAGAAGATGCGGCCGAAGTGATCGCGATCCGGAAACACTTCATCCTGATTCGGTAGATTCGCACCGCCCGAATCGACGAGATACACGCACGGCAACCGGTTTTCCTGCGCGATTTCCTGCGCGCGCACGTGCTTCTTCACCGTGACGGGATAGTACGTGCCGCCCTTCACCGTGGCGTCATTGCAGACGATCACGCATTCTTGCCCCGCAATGCGGCCAATGCCCGTGATGATGCCCGCGCCGGGCGCGTCGTCGTTGTACATGCCGTAAGCCGCGAGCTGCGAAAGCTCCAGAAACGGCGTGCCCGGATCGAGCAGTTGCGCGATGCGATCGCGCGGCAGCAGCTTGCCGCGCGAGAGGTGCTTGTCGCGCGCGGCCTGGCCGCCGCCAAGCGTTAGCTTCTGGATCTTCTCGCGCAGGTCCGCGACGAGCGCTTCGAGCGCCGCGGTATTGGCCTTGAAGTCCTCCGAACGCGGATTGAGCTTCGATTCAATGATCGGCATCTCGTGCTTCCTCAATCACTTAGGATTACATCGTTTCTGCGAACAGTTCGCGGCCGATCAGCATGCGGCGAATCTCGCTCGTGCCCGCGCCGATTTCGTAGAGCTTCGCGTCGCGCCAGAGACGCCCGACGGGATACTCGTTGATATAGCCATTGCCACCCAGAATCTGAATGGCTTCGCCCGCCATCCACGTGGCCTTTTCGGCGGTGTAGAGAATTACGCCCGCGCAGTCCTTGCGCACCTGGCGCACGTGGTCTTTGCCGAGCGTGTCGAGCTGACGGCCCACCGCGTAGAGATACGCGCGGCACGCCTGGTAGGTCGTGTAGAGGTCGGCGACCTTGCCCTGAATGAGCTGGAATTCGCCGATGGGCTGACCGAACTGCTTGCGGTCGTGAATGTACGGCACCACGGCGTCCATGACCGCGGCCATGATGCCGGTGGGGCCGCCCGCGAGCACGGCGCGCTCGTAGTCGAGGCCGCTCATCAGCACCTTCACGCCGCCGTTGAGCTGGCCGAGGACGTTCTCTTCAGGCACTTCCACGTCCTGGAACACGAGTTCGCCCGTATGCGAGCCGCGCATCCCCAGCTTGTCCAGCTTCTGCGCAACCGAAAATCCCTTCATGCCCTTCTCGACGATGAACGCCGTCATGCCGCGCGAGCCCGCTTCAGGATCGGTTTTCGCGTAGACGACGAGCGTGTCGCAATCCGGGCCGTTGGTGATCCACATCTTCGTGCCGTTGAGCACGTAGCGGTCGCCTTTCTTTTCGGCGCGCAGCTTCATGCTCACGACGTCCGAGCCCGCATTGGGCTCGCTCATGGCGAGCGCCCCGACGTGTTCGCCGGAAACGAGCTTCGGCAGGTACTTGCGCTTTTGCGCCTCGGTGCCGTTGCGGTGGATCTGGTTCACGCACAGGTTCGAATGCGCGCCGTACGAGAGGCCGACCGAGGCGGATGCGCGCGAAATTTCCTCCATCGCGACCATATGCGCCGTGTAGCCCATGTTCGCGCCGCCGTACTCCTCCGAAACCGTCATGCCGAGCACGCCCAGGTCGCCGAACTTGCGCCACAGGTCCATCGGGAACTGGTCGGTGCGGTCGATTTCGCCCGCGCGCGGCGCGATTTCCTTCGCCGCGAAGCCTGCAATGCTGTCGCGCAGCATTTCGACTTCTTCGCCAAGCGGGAACTGCAAACCGGGTACGTTGCTCATGTGTGTCTCCAGAGAATCTCGGTCCGGGCGGTGCTTCGCCCCATGGACGCACATTTCACGCCAGATTTACGTAAGCGTCAATAGGTATTTCTGAGTGATGCTCAAGTCCTGTCGAAGCGTAAATTTCCTTGTTCCATGGCGTTTCTTTCGTGGATAATGAATTCTACTTTGACGCAAATTGAATCAGGCTCAATATGCAAGCCGTCGCCCAGAAAGCCGTCCTGCCCGCGTCGCGCCGCCAGCCGGCCGGTCGCAAGTCGCAGCAGCGCGTGCGCGAAATCCTGCAGGCGGGGCGCGATGTGTTCTCGGAAAAAGGGTACGCACGCGCCACGACCGCCGAAATCGCGCAGCGCCTGGGCGTGTCCGAGGCGACGGTGTTCAGCTACTTTCGGGGCAAGCGGGAGTTGTGTGCGCGCGTAATCGGCGACTGGTACGACGAATCGATCGCCGCGATCGAAGGCGGCCTGCCGCGCGACGGCACGGTGCGCCAGCAGTTTGCATTCATCGTGCGCATGCATCTGCAGTTGATGCTGGAAAGCGGCACGGGCATCTGCGAACTGGTGCTTTCGGAGGGCCGCACGCGGCATCACGATCTGAGCGAAGCGCTCACGGAAATGCAGCGCCGCTATACGGCGCCGCTCATGCGCGTGCTCGCGCGCGGCCAGGAGAACGGGCAGATCCGCAACGATCTGCCGCTGCGGCTGCTGCGTTCGCTGGTATTCGGCCCCATGGAGCACGTGCTGTGGGACGCGACGCTCGCCAACCGCCGCACGGACATCGACGCCACGGCCGAGCGCCTCGTCGACGCGCTCTGGTCGGCCCTCCAGCCGCCCAACCTCGAACTCGCCGCGCTCGCGCAGTTCAGTCAGGATGTGAGCGAAGCCGTGCGCCGGCTCGAACGCGAACGCGCCGCGCGCTAGTCGGTGCGCTTCCGTGCGCCTCCGCTAACGATCAAGCCGCCGCTTCCTCGGCCACGCGCGCGCATAGCGAGGCGGGGTCGAGCAGCATCAGCGTGCCCTTGCCCGGCAGTTCCACGGCTTCGCGCATGTCGTTGTGCGCGCGCGTGCCTTCGCTGCGCGTGAATGCCGGCGGCAAGGTAAGCTGCGCCGCGCTCGTCAGCGTCACGATATCCTCGACCGAATCGACAAGCAGTCCGTATTTTTCGCGCTCGTATTCGACGATCAGAACCTTCGCACGCGCGAGATCCTCATACGGCGGCATGCCATACATCGCGCGCACGTCGATCACGGTCACGAGCACGCCGCGCAGGTTGAGCATGCCGCGCACGACGCCGGGCAGCCCCGGCGTATGCACGATGTCGTCGCGATAGTCGATCACCTCGCGCAACTGGGCGATGCGCACGCCGATCAACTGGCCGATGCGGAACGTGACGAACGTTTGCCGCGTGCCTGCCCCGCGTTTTTGCGCCGCCTGCGCGAGCGCGTTGCGATACAGATCGCGATGACCCGCCGCCAGCGCCACCACGCGCTCGTTGGCGAACAACGCGTCCGCGTTCATGAGCAGCACGCCCGGGCCGTCTTCGGCCGCCAGATAGCCCGCGAACAGCGAGCGCTGCGCATTGCCGCCATAGGCCGGCATGGGCAGCAGGTCTTCCTCGCGGTATGCAACGATGCTCGCCACTTCGTCCACCAGCACGCCGAAATGCAGGTCGTGGCGATGAAGCACGATAATGCGCCGCTCGTCCACGCGCGCCGGCTCGCCGCTCGCGGGCGTGAAGCCGAGAAGCGCGCTGAAATCGAGCACCGGAAGCGTCGCGCCGCGCAGGTTCAGCATGCCGATGCAAACCTCGCTGGCCAGCGGCGACTGCTGCAAGGCCGGCACGCGGATGATTTCCTGAATCGCGTCCATCGGCAGCGCGAGCGCCGTCGCGCCCACCTTGAACGACACGTTCTGGCGGCGCTGCCCCTGGTGCGCACGCCGCTCGGCCGCGCGCGGCGCCGCCTGCGCGAACTGCGGCATGTCGCGCAAGCTGAGCAGCACCGCGGGCGCGAGCACCTGCAAAATGCGCTCGCCGCCGTCGAGCTTGAGCACCGCGCCGATCGCCATAGGCGGGCTGCCCTCGGGCACGTCGAGCGTGATCACCTGCTCGCGCGGCACGCGCAGAATTTCGCCCGTCGCGTCGAATAGCAGCCCCACGCGAACGCCGCCCGATTCGACGATGGCGACCTTGCGCGCCGCGCTCGTACTCTCCGCGCCCAGGCGCAACAACTGCCGCAGATCGAATACGGGAATCAACGTGCCGCGCAGGTTAAAAAGCCCGAGCAGATACGGCGGCGCTAGCGGGATCGCGGCCAGCGTGCCGGGCGGATTGACGACTTCCTGCAAGGCTGCCACGGGCAGCGCCAGTTCGGTGCCTGCCAGATGGAACGAGCCGTACAACTCGACGTTCGGACCGGCTGCAAGGGTGCGTAGCGTCATCTTGCGGCTCCCGGTTCCGGCGATTGCGCTTGCCGCTCGGGCGAGCGCGAAAAATGGCGTACCGCGTAGTGATGCAGTTCGCAGTCGATAGTCAACTGGCGTCCGCACTCGCCGCCCACATCGACGTGCACGAGTTTCAGGCGCGCATCCGTCAGCATCTGGCGCGCGATGCGAACGTTCAGTTCTCCGATCGGTTCGTGTATCGTCGTGCGGTGATGCATCATGTTCGCGCCGCCCGCGAGCACGGCTTCGATATCGCCCTCGCGCGCCTCGTCCGCGTGCATCATGGCTAGCAGCTTCGGCAACGCCTCGATCACATACTTTGCGCCGTTGCCGGCCTGCGATGCACCGCAGGCCCGCGCGCCGCCGGCAGGCTCGGGCAGCAGACAATGCGCGAGCCCGTAAGTCGCACGCGAGCGCCACAGCAGACCGATGCCCACGCACGACCCCAGCGTCGCGCGCAGGATCTTCGCTTCCTCGCCGCTGCTCACGGCGATTTCGCACATTCGCACCTGCACGTCACGCTGGATGCTCATGCTCACGTTCCTCGTTGCGATAGATGAGCGGCTGCTCGAAGGCGAAGCCCGCCGCCATGCGGCTCAACGATTCGGACTCGCCCACGATCAGCACGGCGCCCGGCCGCATCGCCCGCCGAACGTTGGCGAGCACGGCCTTCTGGCCCTCGGGATCGAAATAGATCAGCACGTTGCGCAACAACACGATATCGAACTGGCCCAGATCGCGCGGCACGTGGTAGAGGTTGTGGCGGCGAAAGCTCACGTGCGTGCGCAAAGCCTCGCTCACGCTGATACCCGCCGCGTCGCCGCGGAAATACCGCTGCACGAGTTCGGGCCGCTGCTGGCGCAGGTTTTCCATGCTGCGGCCGGCGTAGTGGCCAGCGCGCGCGTTCGCAAGAATGCCGTCCGAGATATCGGTCCCGAGAATCGCGTAGCGCAGTGAAGGATGCAGCAAGCGGAATTCCTCGCACAGCATGGCCGTCGTCCACGCTTCCTCGCCGCTCGACGCCGCCGCCGACCACACGCGCAAGGGCTCGCCCGTTCGCTTCGCCACCCACCCCGGCAGGAACTCGCCCGCGAGATACTCCCAGATGCGCGGCGTCCGGAAGAACGATGTTTCGTTCGTCGTCACGAGGTCGATGAAATCGCGCACTTCGTCCGCGCTGCCGTCGAGCACGCGCAAATAGTCGCGATAGCCGGGCAACCCGAGCGTCATGATGCGGCGGCGCAAGCGGCCCTTGAGCATGGTCCACTTGCGCTCGTTCATTGCGATGCCGGTATGGCGGCGCACCTGCTCGAACAGCGCGTTACGCACCGACAGTTCGGCATCCTGATCGATATCCACTGCAACCTCCAGACATCACACCACGAAACGCGCGACCGTCGTGTCGAGACCCAGCGCCCCGCCCTTGAGCGACGCCGCCGCGCGCGCAATGGTGTCGCACGCGCCCGCCGACTTCTCCGTTTCTTCGGCTACCTGCTGAATCGCGGCGCTCACCTCGCGGGCCGCGACGAGTTGCTCGTCCGCGCCGCATGAAATTTCCGAAATCGCCTGGGTCGTGCGGCTCACACCGGCCACGATCTTCTCGAACGCCTCGCCCGCCTGCTTCGAAATTTCGCTGCCCTGGGCGACGCGCTTCACCGACTCGTTGATGAGCTTCGAGATTTCCTTCGTCGCCTGCGAAGAGCGTTCAGCGAGCTTGCGCACTTCGTCGGCGACCACGGAGAAGCCGAGGCCGTGCTCGCCCGCGCGCGCCGCCTCGATCGCCGCGTTGAACGCGAGCAGATTGGTCTGGCTGGCGATCTCGCCAATGACCTTGATGATCTCGCCGATATCCTCCGACGAGCGGTTGATCAGCTCCATGGCCTCGATCGAGCGCGTCACGGCCTTCGCGCCGCGTTCCGCTTCCTGCTGTGTGTCCTTGGCGAGCTGGTCAGCGCCGCGCGAATTGTCGGCGATCGAGTTGATGGACGCCGTGAGTTCCTCGATCGACGCGTTCATTTCCTCGACCGTCGCGCCGAGCAACTGCGCGCCGCTCGCCACGGTGTCCGCGCGCGCCGCGATGTCCTGCGAAGAGTCCTTGAACGTGCCCGCCGATTCGACCACCTTGCCGATCACGCTCGCGAGGTCGCTCATCATGCCCTTGATGCCGCCGGCCAACTGGTCGATCGGCTCCTCGCCGTGCACCTCGATGTCGCCCGTCAGGTCGCCCGCGGCGGCACGGCTCACCACGCCCAGCAGTTTCTCGACCTTGCGCTGATCGTCTTGCGCGCGGCGCTGCACGCTCTCTTCGAGTTCGACCTGGGCGGTCACGTCGTTGGCGAATTTGATGACCTTGTAGAGCCGGCCATTCACGTCGAAGATCGGATTGTAGGTCGCCTGGATCCAGACCACGCGGCCGCCCCTCGCGATGCGCTTGTAACGCCCGGTGTCGAACTCGCCGCGATTGAGCTTGGCCCAGAACTCGCGATATTCGGGGCTCGCCGCGTACGCCTCCTCGCAAAACAAACGGTGATGCTTGCCGAGAATTTCTTCGAGACGATAGCCCAGCGTATCGAGGAAATTCTGGTTCGCATGCAGCACAATGCCGCCCGTGTCGAACTCGATCACGGCCTGGGCCTTGTCGATGGCGCGCAGCCGCCCTTCGTATTCCGCGTGCTGCTGCTTCACGGCGGTGATGTCGGTGGCGAACTTGATGACCTTGTAAGGGCGGCCGTTATCGTCGATCACCGGGTTGTACGATGCGTTGATCCAGATCTCGCGGCCGCCGCGCCCTACGCGCCGGTATTCGCCGCGATCGAACTCGCCGCGGCCAAGCCGTTCCCAGAACTGCCGGTATTCTTCTGTGCGAACATAATCAGGATCACAAAATATCCTGTGGTGCTTGCCGCGCACTTCATCGAGCGTATAGCCGAGCGTCGCGAGGAAATTTTCGTTGGCGTAAAGAATGGTGCCTTGAAGGTCGAATTCAATTACCGCCTGTACGCGATTCAATGCCGCATTGACCGCGCTTAGTTCGCGCAATTCGATCTGACGATCCGGCGTCGATTGTTCCATGGTCTTGCCCTCAATTGGTTGCGCTTTCGATGCACATCGGATTGCGGTGTCGCGCCGTCAGGGTCGGGCGATTTCTCTCTGGGTTCTTATGGTGCGCTCGTCGCGCCTGAATGCTGCATCTCTTACCCTTGCGTTAACGGCTCACTATTTGGCGAACTTGACCAGGGGTTTCCGCTAAGGCAAACGTTTTCTTTTCGGAGAGCGATTCAGACCTTGATTAATGAAAAATGGTAATAAAAATGCCATTTCCCGCCATTGGCATTGAAAACGTTTTAGGCGGATTCAATTGATATTCCGGAAATAAAAAAAGCGCACTTTACAGTGCGCTTTCGTTTGCCGGGTTGCCGCTCAAGGCTGGCGATTCATATAGGCCACATAGGGGCCGCTTCCACCGCCTGCGGAGCGCGCGCCGTCGATCCCGTAGTAGACCCGCCGCCCAAGAAAGAACGGCAAGCCGAGATCGACCGTTTGAGCCATATAAGCCGTGAGGTTGTTGAAGGCGAAGTTACTCGAAGCGAGTAGCGCGAACGCATTGCCGATGTTCACCGTCACGTTTTCGCTCGCGCCGGTCGCGTCGTTCAGCACGACATTGCGTGTCCAGTTGCCCGGCGGCGCGAAGAATCCGTTGTATTGCACGATCGAACTGTCATCGAAGAAGGTGGCATTCGATCCCGAATCGATGAATCCCGTCACCGCCGTCGAACCGCTGTACTTCGCGACAAAGTTGCCGTAACTGTCCGTGGCAAGGACCGTCGCGCCAGTGCCGCTCAGCAGGTTGTTCGCCTGGGTGTCGATGCCGAACGTGAGCGTGCCGACCACCGCGCTCGCGCCTTGTGACGGAACCGCGGGCATGTCGACAATGACGCCGTTGTTGTCGACCGGGAACCGCGCCACGGGATTGATGACCTGCCGGGCGAGCGGCATGGCAACGGGCGTGCCCGGGTTCGTATCGGCGTAATAATAGCCTTCCACCACCGATGCCGCGCAGGCCGGACCGCAATCGTAGCGCGCGTTGCCGATGCCGAGGATGCCGTTCGCGCCCAGCACGGCAGGCGAATTGAGCGCCGTGTTCCACACGCAGGCATCCGGCGTTCCGGACACGATGGCCGGATCGCTCATCACCTGGATCGGCACGGCGGCGGCGACCTCCTGCGAGAGCTTGACGTCGGCGTTGCGCAAGCTGCCCCATGTGTGGCCGGAGCCGAACGCGGCGCATACGGCAACCCGGTTGCCGCTGCCCGCATCGGTCTGCACGGGCAGTGCGGCGAGCGTCGCGGAAGGAATCGCCGAGGCGTAGAGGCGCAGGCCGAACGAACCGGTGTCGAGCAACACGTTGTCGATCGTAGCGCAGCTAGCCTGCGCGCCGCTGTTCGGCTGGCAGATCGTCACGCTCACGAGCGGGAAATTGCGCACTCTCGTCGCCGATGAAATGCGCACGGGCACGGTGTTGCCCGCATCGGCGGTTGCCCCGCCGCTGGCGCCCGAACCCGAACCCGAGCCCGAGCCGGACGAACCCGATGCGCCCGAGCCGGAATCAGCCGCTCCCGAGGCCGGGGAGGGCGCGGAGGCTGGCGAGGGTGCAGACGCGGCCGAAGCACCCGAAGCCGCCGAACCCGAGGCCCCGGATCCGCTGCCGCTCCCGCCCGCCTGCCCAGCGCCGCTCGTACCGCCCGTCGAGCCTGAGGCCGGTTTTGCGGGCGCGACGCTGTCGCCGCCTCCTCCACCACCGCCGCCGCACGCGGTCAGTGCAAAGCTCAGGATGAGCGCCGATATCCATGTGAGTCTTTTCATTGCGTCTCCCCGTTGCCTTACTGGATCTGTTCCGTGCTCATGCCTTGCGGCAGCGCCCGCGGCAGCCAGGCCCGCCCCGTTAGCGCGCCCATGTGGCCGCCCGATTCCACGACGAGATCGTCCTCGCGCAGCGCGACCGGTCCATAGCCGCCGCCGCGTGCCGCCTGGGCGCCAGCGAGTCCTTTCTGCCACGCGGGGAAATAGCTGCCGAGCAGCGTTTCGAGCGACACGACGCGCGGCCCGCGCCACGAGACAGCGAAAACGACGCCTGTCGCGTCAAGGTATTCGCGGACCGTCGTGCCGTTGGCGAGGGTCGAGGTATTGACGGTCCAGGACGCGGCGGCGGGCTTGCCGGCAGCGAGAACACGGGCGTCGGGCGCGCTGTTCACACCCGCATAGGTAGGCTTTCCTCCCAGCGCGGCCCACGCCGGCGACGCAGCCAGCAGCGACATTGCGACAAGACAAGTAAGATTTTTCTTCAAGTCGTAGTCCTTATTAATTCCGTGGAGCGAGCGCACAGGGCGCTCTATGGTGGTACGGCGCAAAAAGTCTATGTCAATCTAACGAAAGGCTTCGGGCCAGAAAATCGAAATGGCTTTTCGATTTGGTGGTTGCCCAGGGGAGCCGTTTCTATGACGTATCGATATCCAATTGTTACAAGCGGCTGCGCGCGTTTTCGCCAGGCGGGACCCGCGAAGCCCGCCGTGGCGCGCCGTACGTGCCCCGGGCCGCGCTTGCGCCCTAACACTTGCCCACGCGTTGTAACAACTCGAAAAATCGGTGCAATTCGCGTAATTGCATTGATTCGGCCAATGTCATAGCGTTTGATAATTGGCTGGCGTGCGCCGTTGCCCCAGCCTGCCCGTTCTGGAGATCGTGTGTGAGAAGGTCGAAACTGTTTCTCGGGGCCGCCGCGGCCGCGCTTGCCGGCGTGTGCGGCGTAGCACAGGCGGCGCATGTCGGCGTGTATTTCGGCGCCGGTGTGCCGTATTACTATCCGGTCGCGCCCGCACCCTATTACTATGCGCCGGCGCCCGTCATCGTCGCGCCGCCGCAACCGCAGGCGCCCGATTACATCGAGCAGGGGCAAGCCGGCGCCCCGGCGATGGACCCGCAGCAAGGGCCCGCCGATGCCCCGCCCGGCGATGCCGCGGGCGGCCAGCAGGAAAACGCCGACACCTGGTATTACTGCGACGAGTCCAGGACCTACTATCCCTATGTAAAGCAATGTTCGTCGGGCTGGCGCGCGGTCCCCGCCCAGCCGGCGCCTTCGAACTGAACACACCTTGACGATATCGAGCCGCACATGAAATACGCGTATCTCGCGCTACTCGCCACAGCAGGACTGCTGAGCGCGTGCGCCGTAACGCCGACGGGGCCGAGCGTGATGGCGCTCCCCGGCACGGGCAAGACCTTCGACCAGTTCCGCGCCGACGATGCGAACTGCCGCCAGTTCGCCTTCCAGCAGGTAGGCGGCGTCACCGCGAACCAGGCGGCAACGGGCGCGGGCGTGGGCAGCGCCGTGGTGGGCACTGCGCTCGGCGCGGCCGCGGGCGCCGCGTTCGGCGGCGGCCAGGGCGCGGCCATTGGTGCGGGTGCGGGCCTGCTCGCGGGCAGCGCGGTCGGCATGGGCAGCTCCCAGAATTCCGCGTGGGACGTGCAGCGCCGCTACGACTATGCCTATCTGCAATGCATGTACGCCACCGGCAACCGCATTCCGGCGCCCGGCAACATGACGATGTCGCAGCCCCAGCAATATCAGGCGCCGCAGCAGCAGTTCCAGAACGCGCCGCCGCCGCGCTATATGCCGCCGCCTCCCCCGGGGTCGCCGCCTCCGCCGCCAAGTGGATATTGAAGCGGACATTGACCGCATAAAGCAAAACGCGAGGCTCGGCGCATCTGCGCCAGCCTCGCGTTTTAATCTGGATTCCGAATAACCCGGATCAGTGTGCGCTCAGTTCCAGCGCTTTGCCGTTCCACACGACACGGCGCATTTCGCCCGATTGCGGGTCGATGAGCGTCATCTGCTGCGCGGCGTGCACGGGATCGGGCTTCACGTCGCCGTCCGTTCCCGTTCTCGATTCGAGCAGCGGCTGCAACACCGGCGCGAGCGACTTCAGCAGTTGCACGGAGAGCGCACTCGTGAACGTGTAGCGCGCGGCATACGGCTCATGCACCCATGCCGTGAGCGTGCCGTAGAAGCGGTTGCCGATCACGAACACGAAGGTCGCGCTGCGGTTCACCTTGCGCGATTCGATGAGTCGCGCACCCGGCGCGTACACGTTAAAGCGCTGGTCGCCGGTGCCGGTCTTGCCGTAGACCGCCAGCGTCTTGCCGTCGGGCAGCGTCATGCCGTCGGCGAGCCGCTTGGCCGTGCCGCCTTCCACCACCGACGTCAGCAACTCGCGCACTACCTGCGAAATTTCCGGCGAAATCAGCGGCTGCGGCTGCGTGGATGCATGCACGAAGTGCGTCTCGTAAGGCGTGCCGCGCGCGAAGTCGAGCGACTCGAAGCTATGCGTGGGCAGCTTTTCGCCGTTGCTCGATATGAGGCCGATCAGTTGTGCGAGCGCCGCGGGCCGGTCGCCCGACGCACCGATCGCCGCGCCATACGAAGGCGTGATGCTGTCGAACGGATAACCCACCGCGCGCCAGGACTTGCCGATCGCCTCATACGCGCGCAACTCGATCATGTGGCGAATGCGCCGGTTCTGGGTGGCGTGATACTTCGTCTTGAAGAGCCACGAGTAGGTATAGAGCCGCGTGTCGCGGCTCGCCTGCTGCACCTGCGCGAGCGTCGCATCCGGGTGCTCGCGCAGGTAATTCAGCAACCACAGTTCGAGCGGATGAATGCCCGCAATATAGCCGCGATCGTTGAGGTTGAATTTGTCGATTGCGTACTTCTCGTAGTAGTGCGCAAGATCTTCGTCGTCGAGCCACTGGAACTTCGTGTTCTTGAGTTGCGCGCGCATCTGTGCGTCGAACCACGGCAACTTGCCATCGGGCTTCACGCTGCGCAGCACGGTCGCAATGCGCGCCGGCCCCTTGCGCGTGTGCTGAAGCAGAATCGCCAGCGCTTCGTCGTTGCTCTTGCCCGCGTAGCGCGTGTAGAAGCGCTTCATGTAGACCTGGCTTTCGCCATCGGCGAACTGCGTGAGGAAGCGCGTGCGCACGACCGGATCGTCGAGCCATTGCGCGGGCGGCCCCGAAGTCTGGATCATCTCGTAGTGAACGATGTCGCGCATGAGCCGCACGAACACCAGATTCACCGAATGCTGGAACGCGCGGTGCACGGTGAGAATTTGCGCGTTGTCGCTCGATTCGAAATTGTTGAAGCTCTGCGCGCCGCCGCCCGTGTAGAACGTCTCGCCAGGATTCGCCGAGTATTTTCGCTCGACGGCCGCTTCAAGCATGGAATGCAGCGAGCGGTCGGACGTCTTCGAAAGATAGTCGATCGCCCAACGCGTAAGCGCATCGCCCGGATCGACTTGCGGCAGCATCGCGCGCAACGACTTCGCGTCGTCGGCGGCGTAGCGCGCGTGCAGCGCACTCACGATCTGCAGATACGTCACGAGCGTGCGCAGCTTCGCGGTCGATCCCAGATTCAGGCGCGCGCCCGAATTGATGTCGAACGGCTGGTTCACGCTGTCCGTCTGCACGCGCACGAGGTTCTCGCCGTTGCTGCGCTCGAACAGCGTGAAGCTATAGGCGATCTTCGAGGGATCGTCGGATGGGCGCAGCATCTCGAAGCCCACCAGGCCCGCCTGGCGCGCGCCGTCCTTCGTCGCGGCGTCCGCGAGGCGGTCGCTCACAGCCTGCTGCACGCTGTCGTCCAGCGTCGCCGTCGCGGTGAGGTCGAGGCGGTCGAGGTCGTAAAGCGTAGTGAGTCCGAGTGCCTGCATGAGCTGGGTGCGCAGCGTCAACACCGCCTTGCGGTCCACGAACGAAACCGGCGCGCGCCGCGACGGCTTCGAGCGGTCGAGCGAAAGCTGCGTGGCGAGGGCGGCGTCGCGCAGCGCGGGCGTGATCACGCCGCCGGCGCCGAGCAGACGGATATAACTGTCGGTCAGTTTCGCGAGGGCGTCGTTGTTCTTTTGCAGAAAGTACGACGGCGCGCGCTGGGCGATCAGCAGCGAGAGCACCTGGCGGAACGCCAGCGCCTGAGCATCGAGCGTCTCGGGCGTGAGCGGGGCGCGCAGGATGCGATTGACGTCGCGGAAATCGCGCCCATACCAGGCGGCGAGGCCGTCGCCGAGACCGCTGACTTCGCCCACGCCGGCCTTGGCGGAAAGCGGCACCGAATTCAGGTAATGCACGAGAATCTGCTGGCGCGCAGGCATGGTCTGCGGGCCGTCCAGGTAAGCGCGCAGCGACGCGGATGCGATCTGGCGCAGCTTCTCCGGCGGCGTGGAGGTGCGGCCGCCCGACGAGTGCCGGAACTTCTCGATCTGCGTGGCCAGCGTGCTGCCGCCCGGCGTTTGCTGATGCCGGTTCACGAGGCGCGCGCCCTGATCGACGAGCGCGTGGCTAAAACGCCCCCAGTCGATGGCCGGATTGCGGTTCGGCTGGTCCTGGGCGAGCAGGTATTTGTCTTCGATGAACAGCAGCGAGTCGCGCACCACGGGCGGCACCGCGTCGAAATTGTCGTAAGCGCGCTGCGGATAACGCGTATGGAAAAGCGTGGCGCCCGAAGCGTCGCGCAGCACGATCCCGGCCTGATCCTTTTCTTCGAAAGGGAGGAAAAGCCCCTGGTCCGCCACGGCGATCATGCGGTCTGAATCGCGCGCCTGCGCCGCGATCGTGAAACCGCGTTCCGCCAGCCGGTTTTCGAAGGTGGGCAACTGGGCATAACCGAGCCGCACGTCGTACGGCCCGTTCGTGGTGGGAAAGCGGATGCTGTGGCTCGGACCGCTTTCCACGGTAAAGCCGATGTCGCGCGTGAGTTCGGAGAGGTAGCGCGCCTGAAGACGAGACGTGTCGATTTCGATCTGTACGATGCGCGCGATGATGACGAGGGCGGCCAGAAACGCGACGATGAAACCCCACTTGACCCACCGGAAGAGTGAGCCAGCGCCAGCGACGCGAACAGGAAAGCGTACCGATGGGCGGTTCATACGTATTCTCCTGACATCACGTCAGATTTCCAGACGGCACCCCTCAGATAGTCTATCTCGCTCCGCAAGTTCCTGGGTGCCGGTATGTAGGGCTCCGCACGCACGTCGCACCGCTGCAACACCTATGCCCGATGCGTGACCGTTTTGCGGCAATTCGCGAGCGCATCGTGGCACGGGACATGCTCCCGATATAATGGTTGGTTATTTCGTTCGATACGGAGAAATATGAAAAAGCTCGCCGTGCCTCTCGCCTTTTCGCTCACGCTCGGCGCGTGCGCGTGGTTTCAGAGCAATCCGGACTCGGGTCAGCCGGTCATCGATTCCACAACCACCCGGTCGGTTCAGGACGTGATCTCGTGTCTGACCGTGGAAGCCCAGCGCCACAACGCAAGCTTTACCACCACGCCGTTGCCGCAAGGCAAGATGCTGGAGTTCGCAGACTCGAACGTCATCAAGGTCCGCACGGACAACGGCGCGACCACCTACCGCTATTACGCCGGCAAACGCCACGCCTCGAATCTGTGGATCGAGGGCGCGAGCAAAACCTGCGCGCCTTGAACGCCTGACGGGCCGCTTTCGTTGCGGCCTCCGCGATGTGTGCGGGTTGAAAGCGCGCTTGAAAGTCCGATTGAAAGCCCGATTGAAAGCGTTTTCGCGGATTTTCGTGCGGCTGGGCGGCCTTCCATTACAGCCTTTTACATTCATGCGCGCCGTGTAGCGCGATGACACATTTTCGCCGGCCGTTTTAAGAATCGCTTAAGTCTTCCTGCGCATCATCGCTTCACCCGGAAGAAACGAACATAGAAACGAACGCAGCAGGAGGTTCCGTGAAACAGCAAGATCCGCAGATCCAGGCGACGAGTCCGGTCGACAGCGAGGCAAAGCCCGCTCGCCGCACCTTGTTGCGCCGGTTGCTGAGCCACCACGAGCTTGCGACGCTTTTGTTGCTGCTGCATGCGCCCATCGATGCGAGCGCCAAACCTGAGATCCCCATGCTCCAGGAAGCCGGCCTCGTGGAGCAGGTGCAGGACAGCGCGGGCGATGCACGCATCCGCCTCACGTCGGAAGGCAATGCCGTGCTGCAAGGGCTCGGTCTGGGGCGCTGAGGTTATCGAACCGCCTGATCCGATCGCCGCGCCACGCCTCAAGCCGATTCGAATTCCGCGCCTTCGGCGGCGAGCGCCTCGTTTTCGTCCTGCAAACGCAGTAGCCGGTAACCGCTCTTGTAAACCGGCTGCAACCGGAAGCCGTTCGGCGTCTCGATCTCCAGCAGCAAGCGCAGCCGCGACACGTGGCTGTCTATCGTGCGCGTCAGCGTATGCAACTCGCGTCCCCACACCATCGCGTAAATATGATCGCGCGAAAGCACGCGCCCGACGTTCGAGAAGAACAGCGCGGCAAGACGGTATTGCGTGGTCGAGAGCAGCACGGGTTTGCCGTGCACGCTGACCGCCTGACGCCGCATGTCGAAATGATAGGGACCGGCGTCGATCGTCAAGTTCTCGTAACGGTCGGGAAACGCGCGGCGCAGCAGCGCATTCACGCGCGCGCGCAGCACGGAAGGGCAGACCGGCAAGCTCACATAGTCGTCCGCGCCCACAGAAAAGGCTCGCACCACGCTTTCGTCGGAGGCGTCCTCGGAAACGAACAGCACCGGAATCTGGCTGCCGTTCACCGCCCGCAATGTTCTCAGCAGTTCCGTGCCGGCGATTTGCGAGCCCTGCCAGTCGAGCACGAGCATGTCGACGGTCGATGCGGCCAGCGTCCTGGCAAGCAACAGCGCATCGCTGAACGGCATGCACGCGTGACCGCATTGCGTGAGCACGCGCTCGAGCTGCTGACGGTGGTCAGCGTCGCGCTGAAAAATCGCGATGCGCATGGTGGGCCCCTTGATCTTCGAATATTGGATTGGAGCGGGCGATTTTGTGGATATGTGCAAAATCTGCCCATCGGACGAGTCTGAAATCCAGGCGATCCCAGCGCTTTCCGACAGCGGCGCATGCGCGCTCTGACGGACCGAGGCCGGGCGCAGCGGGCGCGCCTCTTTTCGGCAAGGGGCTTCCTGTAGAATCGCGCTCTGGCCTGAAGTCGTCGGCACGTCCGCCCACCCGCGCGGACGCGCTGTTGCCGTGCCCCACCCTTGCGCCCGCTTACCCGACGACCGCCGCCCCCGCGCCACGCGCGCACCAGGCAAATTCGGCCATCACGAACGTCCATACGCGTTCTTCACGCGCTACGTACAACGTCGTACATAACAACACCCTGGTTTTTCGGAAATGCAAGCAACAGACATTGGCGTGCGCACGCCTGCCGCTGCGCGCGCGCTCACCCGCGGCGACTACAAGACGCTCGGGCTCGCCGCGCTGGGCGGCGCCCTCGAGTTCTACGACTTCATCATCTTCGTGTTCTTCGCGCCGGCTATCGGCCAGTTGTTCTTCCCCGCAACGATTCCCGACTGGCTGCGCCAGCTCCAGACTTTCGGCATTTTCGCGGCCGGCTATCTCGCGCGGCCGCTCGGCGGCATCGTCATGGCGCACTTCGGCGACCTGCTCGGCCGCAAGCGCATGTTCACGCTCTCCGTGCTGCTGATGGCGCTGCCCACGCTCGCCATGGGCTGCCTGCCCACCTATGCGACGATCGGCGTGCTGGCCCCCGTGCTGCTGCTCGCGCTGCGCGTGCTGCAAGGCGCGGCCGTGGGCGGCGAGGTGCCGGGCGCGTGGGTGTTCGTCTCCGAGCACGTGCCGCGCCGCCATATCGGCTATGCGTGCGGCACGCTCACGGCGGGCCTCACGTTCGGCATCCTGCTCGGATCGCTGATCGCGGCAGCCGTCAACCATCATTACGCGCCGGGCGACATCGCCGCGTATGCTTGGCGCATTCCGTTCCTGATCGGCGGGCTGTTCGGCATGTTTTCGGTGTATCTGCGCCAGTGGCTGCACGAAACGCCCGTGTTCGCGGAGATGAAAGCGCGCAAGTCGCTAGCCGGCGAAATTCCGCTCAAGGCCGTCCTGCGCGACCACGGCCGCGCCGTGATCGTCTCGATGCTGCTCACGTGGATGCTGTCGGCCGCCATCGTCGTCGTGATCCTCATGACGCCGCCGCTGTTGCAGAAGCAGTTCCATCTCGACGCCACCACGGCGCTGCTCGCCAACTGCGTGGCGACGCTCTTCCTGACCGTGGGCTGCGTAAGCGCGGGCGCGCTCGCGGACCGTTTCGGCGCGCGCCGCGTGCTGGCCATCGGCGGCGTCGCGCTAGCGATTTCGTACTATGTGCTGTTCCGCCAGGTCGCCGTGGACACCTCGATGCTCATGCCGCTCTACGCGCTCTGCGGGCTGCTGGTGGGCACGATCGGCGCGGTGCCGTATGTGATGGTGAATGCGTTCCCGCCCGTGGTGCGCTTCTCGGGCATCTCGTTTTCGTACAACGTGGCGTACGCCGTGTTCGGCGGCCTCACGCCGATCGTCGTCGCGCTGCTGATGAAGTCCGCGCCGCTCGCGCCGGCTTATTACGTCGCCGCGATCTGCGCGCTCGGCGCGCTCACGACGCTGTTCTTCAAGGACCCGCAGCGGGAGCAGTAAGTGCTTCTCCATGCGCTCCGAACACATTCAGGGCGCATGCCGCCGGGCCGGACCCGGGCCGGCCCGATTCGCCGGCGGTTTCGACGATTCACCCGCGACGGTTCACGTCGCGCTGAAACGTCGAAGCCGGCGAGCGTCCTACCATGGGCGCATGAATACCTCACACCCCACCCCCGTCCACTTCACGCCCGCGCTCACGCGTATCGTCGCGACCGTCAGCGTCGGGTTCGTCGTCACGCAGCTCGACGTCACCATCGTCAATATCGCGCTCGCGCGCATCGCAAGCGATCTCCATGCGAACGTCGCGGGCCTGCAATGGATCGTCGACGCCTACACGCTCGCCTTCGCCGTGCTGATGCTCTCGGGCGGCGTACTAGGCGACCGCTACGGCGCGCGACGCCTCTACGCCGCCGGCCTCGTCGTGTTCGCGCTCGCCTCGCTGGCCTGCGGGCTCGCCGCCAATCCGGTCATGCTGATCGCCTCCCGCGCGGTGCAGGGCGCGGGCGCGGCGGCCATGCTGCCCAACTCGCTCGCGCTGCTCAACGAAGCGTGCCGCCACGACCGCGGGCTCAGAGCGCGCGCGGTGGGCTTCTGGACCGCAGCGGGCGCCATTTCCATCGCCGCGGGTCCCGTGGCGGGCGGGCTGCTGATCGCGGCGTTCGGCTGGCGCAGCATTTTTCTCGTCAACCTGCCGCTGTGCGCGGCCGGCCTTTGGGCGACGCTCGCCTGGATTCCCGCGCCGCGCCGTCATGCGAACGATCCCGAGACGTCCGCCGTGCGCAGCCTCGACGTGCCCGGCCAGCTACTCGCCGTCGTGGCGCTCACCGCCTTTACGGGCGCCGTGATCGAATGGCGGCCGCTCGGCTTCATGCACTGGGCCGTGGCGGGCGGCTTCGCACTCGCGCTCGTGGCGGGGTTTGCGTTCGTCGCGCTCGAAGCGCGCACACGCGACCCCATGGTGCCGCTCGCCATGCTGCGCAACCGCACGTTCAGCGCGGCGGTGCTGTTCGGGATCTGCGTGAATCTCACCTATTACGGCACCGTGTTCGTGCTCGCGCTTTATCTCCAGCATGCACGGGGCGAGACGCCGCTGCAGGCGGGCCTCGCGTTCATTCCGCTCACTGGCGGCTTCCTGCTTTCGAATATCGTGAGCGGCCATGTGGTGGCGCATTACGGCACGCGCCGGCCGATGATCGTCGGCGCGCTAATAGCCGGTGCGGGCTACGCGCTGCTGATCGGCGTGGGCGCCACGACGCCGCTTGCCTTCGTCATGCTCGCCTTCCTGCTGATTCCCTCGGGCATGGGTCTCGCCGTGCCCGCGATGACCACTGCCGTGCTTTCCTCGGTCGAACCGGACCGCGCCGGCACGGCCTCGGCGCTGCTCAACACGGCGCGCCAGGCAGGCGGTGCGGTGGGCGTGGCGGCGTTCGGCGCGCTCGCGGGCGGCGGGGCGGCAGCGGAGGTGGTGGCCGGCCTGCGCGCGGAAACGGCGGTCTCGGCCGCGCTCCTGCTCACGGCGGCCGGCCTTGCGTGGTTCGTGAGGACCGATCCGGCGCATGCGGGCGCGCGCCGCGCCGCGCCGACGCGAATGAACGAACCGGAATCGCCCTGATATTTTTTGCGGTTTTCCACGCCCGCTCTCATGGCGAACCGCGGTGGAAACCGCGGCGCCAGCCCTACAGCGAAGCCTCCTGAATCGCGCCGGAGTCGATTGCGCGCGCGATCAAGCCATCGTTTTGCGCCTTGCGGATGGCGTGCGCGATCAGTTCGGCGGGCTCCTCGAGTTCCGCCTTGAGCGCACCGAGGAGGCCGGTGCCGTCGAGAATCACCAGCGTCTTCGCGGTATCCGCATAGCTGATGAACACGCGCCGCGTGCCGTCTTCGGCAAGGCTCGCGCAAAGCTGCTCGGTCTTGCCCGCCACATTGAAGTCGAAGTTTTGTATCAAGGCCTGCTCCCTTTACACCCGGTTGCCCGGTGGTTGTCATTCACTCGCTGTCATTCACTCGCTGTCATTCACTCGCGCCTCGCGAGGCGAAGGCGTCAGCCTCGCAGACCGCCGCGCGGCGCTCGCATGCCATCGACGGAAGCACGTCCCGCGCCCGTCACGCTCAGCAGCAGGAAGCCGCCCGCGATCGCCACGTTTTTCCAGAAGTGAATGACCGCGTCCTGTTGCGCCGCGGCCTGCGTCACGTTCCAGAAGTCATGGCCGAGTATCGCCGTGACGATAGCGTACACGGCCAGCAGGAACGCAACAGCGCGCGTGCGCACGCCCAGCACGAGCGCAATGCCGCCGAGCAGTTCGATGGCGGTCGCCACGATCGCGCCATACGAGGCATACGGCACGCCCTTCGAGTGCAGATAGCTGACGAACCCCGCGTATCCCAGCAGCTTCATGGCACCGCCCCAGAGAAACAGAATGGCGAGCGCGATGCGACCGATGAAGATGATGAAGGAATCGGCGGGACGGGTCATGAAGGGCTCCGGTATGCAATACCGGAATGACCGCGAGGCGCACGGTCAGTTCCCTCGGCGTCGCGCAGGAAGGGCAGACGAGGCAGCTCGCAGAATGGCGCACCGTGCCCCCAGGCGTAACAAACTAGCCGGCAAATTGATTTGGATTGCCAGGTAATTCAGCTAATACTGCGCAGGCCGCCTTGCTCGCGATGGGCCTGATCGATCGGTGCTCGAACATTACCCGCCGCCGCGCTGGCACGCTCAATGCTTATGCCGCATGCCGTGCGGCCGATGCGCATCGAGCCAGCGAGTGAGGCGCGCTTCGAGCGTGCCTCTGCTGCGGCGCGACACGGCCCACATAGCCGCACACACCAGCAGCATGACGCCTGGTCCGAGCAGATAAGCAGCGACGGTTTCCCTCATGGCAGACTCCTCAGAGCGACGCCACAACCCGTGAGACTTTTCATTCTAGGCGATAGCGCCGGCCAGGGTAAACGGTCATCCACGAATGCAGCAGGGGCATAAACCCAAGGTTTTCATATATCCATTGTCGGCGGGGCCAGCCATTTCTTTACCTCATACGTAATCGCGTCGCCCACGCGTTTCGCTAGAATCGGCGACATGAACACGCTCGCGTCCCTTCTCCCCGCCGCGCCATCCGGCGCCGCGCGCCGCAGTGTCGGCGAAATGCTGCGCGACTGGCGCACGCGCCGGCGCATGAGCCAGTTGCTGCTCGCCACCGAAGCCGAAATTTCGACGCGCCATCTGAGCTTCGTCGAGTCGGGCCGGGCGCTGCCCAGCCGCGAGATGGTCATGCATCTGGCCGAGCAACTCGACGTGCCGCTGCGCGAACGCAACGCGCTACTCGTGGCGGCGGGCTATGCGCCGCTCTACCGCGAGCGCGCCCTGGACGACCCGCAGCTCGCCGCCGCGCGCGAGGCGGTCGATCTCGTGCTGCGCGGTCACGAGCCGTATCCCGCCGTGGCGGTGGATCGCCACTGGAATATCGTCGCCACGAATGGCGCGTTCGCGCCGCTCATCGGCGACGCTTCGCCCGCGCTGCTCGCCGCGCCCATCAATGCGCTGCGGCTTTCGCTACATCCCGAGGGCGTGGCGCCGCGCATCGTCAACTGGCACGCGTGGCGCGCGCATCTGCTCACGCGTTTGCAACGCCAGATCGATGCGAGCGGCGACCCCGCACTCGCCGCGTTGCATGAGGAACTCGCGGCGTATCCCACTCCGCCGGACGCCGCGAGCGCGAACGTCGTCGAGCCGCTGGCGCATTACATCGCCGTGCCGCTACGCGTGCGCACGGTGCTCGGCGAACTTGCGTTCTACAGTACGACCACCGTGTTCGGCACACCGGTCGACATCACGCTTTCCGAACTGGCGATCGAAGCCTTCTTTCCCGCCGATCCGCAAACAGCGCAGGCATTACGCGATCACGCGCCTTGAAACAGGCCTCGCTCGTGAACCGAGCGGAAATAACGCCTTCCAGATTTACGCGCACGCATCAAACGCAGGTACGCGGCCGACGACTTCCCACGCCGATTTTTGCCGAACCCAGCGCCCGACCGGCGGCTTAGGTTGGCGGCTTTTTTTCAAGCCGCCGCTTTCGCCGGCTCCGGGTCCGGCGCGGTAACGACCAGCACGCTGCACGACACGCGGTCGAGCAGCAGGCGGTCGTCGCGCCCGTCCCACCAGCGCTTGAACGGACCGCGCCGATGGTGGGCCAGCACGATGAGATCGGGCAGGAGTTCCGCGCAGTAGCTCGCAATCACCTCGATCGGCCGGCCCACCACGAAGTGTCCCGTTGCCGTGAGCCCCTTGTCCTGCAGGCACGCCACGCCGTCGCGCAGAATCTCCCGCGCCGCTTCTTCCGCGGCTTCGAACGGCACGGCCGAGGCGATGTCCGTGCCCCATTGCAGCGGGGCCTGGTCGAGCACGGCCAGCAAATGCGTCTGCGCGTGGCATTCGCGCGCAAGCTCCGCGCCCTCGCGCAAAGCCCGACGGCCTTCGCGCGTGGCGTCGTAACACAGCAGAATTCTGTTGAACAAGGCCATGATCCTTCTCCCCCGATAATTCCCGGCGCCGGGCTAGCGACCGCGCCGTACCCGAACAGCCGCATTCATCATGCCAGCCATATCACGTCATGACATAAATGGCGCCGCCGTCCTCATCTGCCGGTGCCGCTCCGCGCGCCTCGCAAACGTTTGAAAGGCGCGATCTCCGCGCACTATTCCATTTGCATATATCGGCAAAAACCCGCGTCCTTTCGTGCCGTCGGGACTCGTAACATCCCAGTTACACATTGCCCTGTTACAGGGCATCAGGGTCGAAACACCTGTTACATCTAAATCGTCATAGGTATTAATCCGCAGATGCGTATTTTTTACCTGTCAACGTAACTCCTTTCAAAACGTTTATTCGAGCGAGCGGGTGTTTTCCGCGCCGCCATGATTCGTTGCGCATGCATCGACAGGCTCGCAAAAACCCTGATAAACCAAGGCCATGCGGCCGGTTGTCGCGATCAGGCGAAGGCGCTTGCCGCTTGCCGAAAGCCGCTTTTCAAACTGCAGCAAAACTTACCGAAAATAATTTACAACAGTACGATTATTTTTGATCCGAGGGATTGCATTCTGAGATAAGCCCTCATACAATTCACTCCAAGGTTGTTACGAGATGTAACAACCTGTATCAAAGAGTCGGATCGAGCCAAAGAGCGAAGATCGACCACAAGACCAGAAAAGATACAACGGCGAAAAAGCCGGGGGGTTAAATTCGGGGCTTCGGAAACTAGAGAAATGGACCGTAGCAGCGAGACGCTGGAATCTATCCGCGAAATTAATTTGTCGTATCTGATGCTCGCACAGCGCATGCTGCGCGAGGACAAGCCGGTCGGGATGTTCCGACTGGGACTGTCGTCGGAACTGGCCGATCTGCTTGGCGCTCTGTCGCTCGCGCAGATCGTCAGGTTGGCCTCTTCCGACCAACTTCTCTGTTTTTTCCGCTTCGACGATCATGCGATGCTGTCCGCGCTCACGCAGACCTCAAAGCATGCCGACGTGGCGGCTACCCATGCGGCCATCCTGCTTGCGGGACAGCCGGCTGGCCAATTCGCCTGAGGGTGACGTCCATGACCACGCGACGCAGCCTCACCGAAGACGCTCAGGAAGTATTCCGCGCGATCGCACTGATCGAGTTGGGCGCGCGCATGCAGGTGCTCGAAAGCGAACTTACGCTCTCGCGCGACCGCATGATCCGCCTGTATCGCGAGATCCGTGGCGTGTCGCCACCCAAAGGTATGCTGCCGTTCTCGGCGGACTGGTACATGACGTGGCTGGCCAACATCCACGCCTCGCTGTTCTATAACACGTACCTGTTCCTCAAGAACGAAGCGCGTTGCTCGCATCTCGACGCGCTCACCAAGGGGTTCCGGCTGTATCTGGAACACTGCCGCCACAGCGGGGCCGAGCCGGCGCTCGACCTCACGCGTGCGTGGACCCTGGTGCGGTTTTTCGATGCCGATATTCTGCAGATGACGCCTTGCTGCCGTTGCGGCGGCAAATTCGTCGCGCATCGCCACGACCTTCAGCACAACGTCGTGTGCGGCGCATGCCAGCCTCCATCGC
This sequence comes from Paraburkholderia sp. J76, assembly GCF_905220295.1. Classification (NCBI taxonomy): domain Bacteria; kingdom Pseudomonadati; phylum Pseudomonadota; class Betaproteobacteria; order Burkholderiales; family Burkholderiaceae; genus Paraburkholderia; species Paraburkholderia sp. J76. The sequence continues at coordinate 239,340 of NZ_CAJMZJ010000006.1, read as the reverse complement.
GAGCCGGCAAGACGAAAAAGGCGGCTGCAGCGCGACGGGGCGCCGAGCAGACCGAGAGCGACCTTCCGGCAGTGGTAACGTCGGATGGCATTGCCGAGGCTGCATAAGCGTAGGAGAGCAGATCCGGCTCAACCGGACGAGAGACCAAGACGCGAAACCGTCCGATGCCTGAGCGCATCGGACGGCGAAGCGCTTTCCAATGCCGCCTTTCCTGGCGCGCCTGTTACATCTTCCCCGCTTTAATTTCCGCTGAACGTCTGCCAGACGAGCCACAGGTTCGCCGCCGTGATCACGGCGAACAGAAACCACGCCAGCGCGCGCGTGGGGAGCCGGTTCGCGAACTCGCCCATCAGCGCACGGTCGTTCGTCATGCGGATGAGCGGCCAGAGCGCGAACGGCAGTTGCAGGCTCAACACCACCTGGCTTGCCACCAGCAGCTTGCTCACCGCGCCGTTGCCGAGCAGCGCCACGCCCGCGAAAGCGGGAATCAGCGCGAGCACGCGCGTGATCAGCCGCCGCTGGTAACACGGAATCTTCATCTGCAGGAAGCCTTCCATGATGACCTGGCCCGCCACGGTGCCCGTGAACGTCGAGCTTTGCCCCGAAGCGAGCAGCGTGATCGCGAACAGCACGGCTGCCGCGCCCGTGCCGACGATCGGCGCGAGCAGCTTGTAGGCCTGTTCAATATCGGTGACCTGGGTATGGCCGTTGGCGTGAAACGCCGCCGCGGCCAGAATCAGGATGGCCGCGTTGATGAGAAGCGCGATCAGCAGCGAGACGATCGTGTCGAGGCGCGAAAGACCGATGGCCTGCTTCAGGCTGGCCGGGTCGCGCTTGACGGCGCGCGTCTGCACGATCGACGAATGCAGGTAGAGGTTGTGCGGCATGACGGTCGCGCCGAGAATGCCGATCGCCAGATACAGCGGCTCCACGGAAGATATGGCGTGCAGCGACGGCACCGCGCCCGCGAACACCGAGGGCCAGTGCGGCTTCACGAGCGCGAGCTGGATCACGTAGCCAAGACCGATGGTGGCAATGAGCCCGGCCATGATCGCTTCGAGCGAGCGAAAGTTCTTGCCCTTCAGGCCGAGCACGATGAGCGTGTCGAACGCGGTGAGCGCCACGCCCACCATCAGAGAGACGCCTAGCAGCAGATGAAAGGCGAGCGCGCCGCCCAGCACCTCGGCCAGATCGCACGCGATGATCGACAGCTCCGCGAGCACCCACTGGCCAAGCGCGACGGGCCGCGAATAGCGTTCGCGCGAAAGCTCGGCAAGATCGCGTTGCGTGACGATGCCAAGGCGCATCGACAGGCATTGCAGCGCGATGGCCGCGAGGCTCGACAGCACGACCACGAACAGAAGGCTGTAACCGTAGCGCGAACCCGCCTCGATGTCGGTGGCCCAGTTGCCGGGGTCCATATACCCGATCGAGACCAGCAAGCCGGGACCCGCGAATTGCCAGAACTTCTTCCAGAACGGCGCGCGCGGCGAAACTTCGATGCTGCCCTGCACTTCGGACGGGCAAAAAGGCGCCGTGGCCGTGGTCGGTAGTCGGAACTCCAACGGTTCGATCCTCAAGGGTTGACGCGTCGCGGCCCATGCCGCGTTCGGGCCCTCAAGTGTACAGCGTCGGCTGCGGCGCTTCTCTCAAGAGCGTAAAGCGCCCCACGTCGCGCAAACGGTAGTCGAGCGGATCGTGCAGCGTGTGCACACGCGCGTTGCGCCAGAAGCGGTCGAGCGCCAGCGCCGCGCCCGTGGCGCGCGCGCCGCACGCCTCGAAAAGCTGCTCGCCGCCGTGGAGCGCGGCGCGGTGCGCAACGATCTTCGCCTCGGAAATCGCCAGCGATAGTTCGGCGCGCGTGGCCGCGTTCAAGGCGTCGCCCTCGTCCCACGCGGCGTCGAGCAGCGTGCCCGCGCGATCCGCGAGCACTGCCGCCGCGAGCGACTGCACGCGCATCTCGCCAAAACGCTGCTGGAGGAACGGGTCGTCGGCCACGTGCTGCACGCCCGCATTGACCCACGGGCGGCCGTTCGCAAGCACGTAAGCACGCGCTTCTTCGAGCGCGCCCTCGGCGAGGCCCACGAAGAGATTCGTCAGGACACCCTGGGAAACCAGCGTACGCAGCGTGGCGCGCGGCGTATCGGGGCGCTCGAGCACTTCGCCGGCGCGCACTTCCACGTTCTCGAACGACACCGTGCCGCTATCGGTCTGGCGCTGGCCGATCGGGTCCCAGTCGTCGTGCACCGCGATCCCGGCGCGCGTAGTCGGCACGACCGCGAATACCGGGCTGCCCGTGGCGGGATCGTGCGCGCTCACAGTCATCATCTGCGATCCGTAGGTGCCCGAACAAAATCCCTTCTTGCCATGCAGGCGCCAGCCGCCCGCCTTGTCGGGCTGCGCGACGAGCCGCGTGTCGATGGGATTCACCGCATTGCCCCACCACCAGCGATGTTCGACCGTGCCTTGCAGCCACTTTTCGCGCTGCACGGCATTGCCCCACAACTCCACGCTCGCCACCTGCAAACACTGGAAGCCAAGCAGATGCGCAAGCGCGCTGTCGACGCGCGCGAGCGCGCGGATCGTCGCGTAGATGTCGCTCCAGCGCACGCCATCCTTGCCGAACTGGCCGCCGAATTCGCGCGGCACCGCGAGCGTGAGCAGCCCGGCATCGGCAATGCGCTGCTTTTCGGGCCCCGCGTGGCCGCCCGCGAGATCGCGTTGCGCCGCGTTCGCGCGCAGCGCTTCGAGCAGCGCCGTAAAGCGCGTGTCCTGTTCTTGCCCGCGTGGGCGCCGTGCTCCGTTCATGCTCATGTTTTCCGAATGAGATGCCAATAAAAGCGAAGCGCGCAGCAAGAGGCTGCGCGCGCGTCAGATCGATCGACTTGCGCCTCTCTCAAGTTCGCCGCAAAAGACGCCGCACCAGCACGTCGCCCGCAAACTGCACGGCCGCGACAATCGCGATCAGCAGCACGATTACGGTGACCATGACCGTCGTGTCGAAGCGCTGATAGCCGTAGCGGATCGCGAGATCGCCAAGACCGCCCGCGCCCACGGCGCCCGCCATGGCCGAAGAACCGATCATTGCCACCACGGTGATAGTAAATCCGCCGAGCATTCCGGGCAGCGCCTCGGGCAGCAGCACATGCCACACAATATGGCGGCGCTGCGCGCCCATGGCCTGGGCCGCCTCGATCAAGCCGCGATCGACTTCGCGCAAGCTCACTTCGGCCACGCGCGCGAAAAAAGGAATGGCCGCGATAGAGAGCGGCACAACGGCAGCCCATACGCCGATGGTCGTGCCCACGAGAAAACGCGTGAGCGGCAGCAACGCCACGAGCAGGATGATGAACGGCGTGGAGCGAAACGCATTGACGAGCGCGCCCAGCGTCGTATTGAGCGCGGGCCGCTCCAGGATGCCGCCGCGCGCGGTCGTGACGAGCAGCAGCGCGACCGGAATACCAATCAGGAGTGCGAATATCGCCGATACGCCGACCATCAACAACGTGTCGCGTATGCCTTCGAGCAGTTCGGTAATCCACACATCAGACATAGCCCAGCACCTCCACACGGCTCGCATACCCGCGCGCGCGTTCGGCGAGCGACGCGGCTTCGGCGGCGCTCTGCACCGGCGCGGAAACCACCAGCCGCCCTTGCGCGCGCCCCTGAATCCGCTCGATGCCGCCGTGCACGAACCGCACGCCCTGCGCGCCGAACGCCTGCGCGAGCGTGACGAGTTCGGGCTCCTGCGCCGCTTCGCCCGTGAAGCGCACGTCGAACAGCGCGTGCGCGCTCGTTCGCGGCGAGGCGTGAATGCGCGCCGCCAGATCGTCGGGCAACTCGTGGCCGGGCGTATGCAGCAACGCGCGCGTCGCCTCATGCTGAGGATTCCCGAACACTCGCCAGACCGGCCCTTGCTCGACCACCTCGCCGCGTTCGATCACCGCGACCGTATCGCACACGTCGCGTATCACCTCCATCTCGTGCGTGATGAGGACGATGGTGACGCCCAGGCGCCGGTTGATGTCGCGCAGCAGCGCGAGAATGGCCCGCGTGGTTTCCGGGTCGAGCGCCGAAGTCGCTTCGTCGCACAGCAGGATGTCGGGCTCGTGTACGAGCGCGCGCGCAATGCCCACCCGCTGCTTCTGGCCGCCCGAAAGGCGCGCGGGCCACGCGTCGCGGCGCTCGCTCAAGCCCACGAGTTCGAGCAGGGCGTTCACGCGCGCCTCGATGGCCGCTTTCGGCACGCCCGCGATTTTCAGCGGCAGCGCGATGTTGTCGTGCACGGTCTTGGCGGAAAGCAGGTTGAAGTGCTGAAACACCATGCCGATGCGCCGCCGCAGCGCCACCAGCGCGCGCTCGTCGAGTGCGCCCACGTCCACGCCGTTCACGCGCACGCCACCGCTCGTGGGCTTTTCGAGCCCGTTCACGAGCCGCAGCAGCGTGGACTTGCCCGCGCCGCTGCGCCCGATGATGCCGAACACCTCGCCGCGCGCCACCTGCAAGTCGACGCCCGCGAGCGCCGCGGGTGCGCCCGCCGCGTAGGTCTTGCCGACGTTTTCGAACACCACCGCCGGCGCCGACGCATCGGCATGGCGCGCCGCCTCGCCCGCCGCCGGCCCCGCTTCGATGAAGCGCGCCGCCCCGAACCATTTCATCATCGCTGCTCCTCGTGCGTGAATTGCGCGCGCGTTACCACGCGACGGCGTAAAGGTTGCCGAAGGCCTTGTCGAGTTCCTTGCGCACGGCCGGCGAATGCTGGTAGATGTCGATGAACTTGCGAATGCGCGGATCGTTCACGCTTTCGGGCCGCACGACGAACTGGATCGCGAACGCCTTGTTTTCCACGCCGTCGAAGAGCAGCGCGCTATTCGGATCAATAGTGCCCGCGAGCTTGATGAAGCTCGGGTAGCCCTGCGCGAGATCGACATCGTCGAGCGAGCGGGCGAGTTGCGACGCTTCTAGCTGAACGATCTTGAGGTGTTTCGGGTTGGCAACGATGTCGAGCGTCGTGGCGCGATAATCCACGCCCGGCTTGAGCGTGATGAGGCCCGCGCGCTGCAGCAGCAACAGACCGCGCCCGCCGTTCACGGGATCGTTCGCGATGGCGACCGTCGCGCCATCCCTTAGGTCTTCGAAACGTTTTACCTTCTTCGAATACAGGCCGATCTTCATGATCGTGCCCGGCGCAATGGCGACGAACCTGTAGCCGCCCTGCTTTTCGGCGTTTTCCAGAAATGGCGTGTGCTGGAAGTAGTTGACGTCGATATCCTTGTTCGCCAATGCGGCGTTAGGCGTGTTCCAGTCGGTGAATTCGATGATTTTTACGTCCACGCCCTGGGCTTTCGCCTCGCGCGCGGCCTCCTGGAGCGCGGGCGTTTGCGGCGTGGTGGCAATGCCGATCTTGAGCGTGGGCGTGTCTGCGTATGCGCCCGCCGTGGTGGCCGCAAGCGTCACGGCGAGCGCCGTCAGCAGCCCAAACCACGGAAAAACGCGCTGAAAGGAAGAATGGCGCCCCACGGCGCGCACGGCACGGATCATCGCGTTCCTCGAATGGAAGTTGGATTTCGTTCAATGAGGAGCGACGCGATGAAGGCCCATCGCGTTGGCTCCAGATGGGTCCAGATGATGATAGGGGCGTGGCGCGGCCGGGTCTACGAAGCGATTGCGCAAAGGAAATCGCCGCCTGCGATATGCACAGGCGGCGAGCTTTACACGCGGGTTTGATGCGCGGATTAGCGCTAAGACTAACGCGAGGCGAGCGGCGCGGGAGGCGGCGGCGCGCCTTCGCCGGGCTTCGCGTCGCCCCAGCCGCCGCCAAGCGCGCGGATCAGGTTCACGGTGGCCACGGCCTGCGAGCCCTGCAGATGGCTGGCCTGCAGTTGCGACACGAGCACCGTGCGTTCGCTGTCGATCACGTTCAGATAGCTCACTTCGCCCTCCTCGTACTGCGTGCGCGAAAGATGCGCCGACTGCTGCGAAGCGCTCACCGCGTCGTTCTGCTCGCGAATCTGGTCGTCGAGCAGGCGCAGGTCGGAAAGGTTGTCCTCGACCTCGCGGAAGGCCACGAGCACCTGTTGCCGGTATTGCGCGACATCCTCTTCATACTTCGCGCGCGACTGGGCGAGATTCGCCTTGCGCCGGCCGCCGTCGAAAAGCGGCAGTGTGAGCGCCGTGCCCGCGAGCGGCCCGAGCAGGAACGCGCGGCTCGACCACATGAAGAGGTCGCCGAGCGTGGCCGATTCGAAGCCCGCCGCACCCGTGATGTTGAGCTGCGGGAAGAACGCCGACTTCGCAAGACCCACGCGCGCGTTCGCAGCGGCCATCGCACGCTCTGCGGCGGCGACGTCGGGGCGGCGCTCCAGCAGCGTGGAAGGCAAGCCCGGCGGCACTTGCACGATCACGGGCGCAAGCGGCGTTTCGGGGAACGCGAAATCCGCGGGCGCCTTGCCGAGCAGAATCGCGAGGCTGTGCTCCGAGGCCGCGCGCTGACGCGCGACGCCCACCGCATCGGCACGTGCGCTCGCGAGTTCGTTGCGCGCCTGCGCTACGTCCAGCGCGCTGATGTCGCCTTCCTTGAAGCGCCGCTCGACGAGCTTGAGCGCGTCCTCGCGCAGCGACACCGTGCGGCGGTACAGATCGATATCCGAATCGAACTGGCGCAACTGGAAGTAGTTCTGCGCGACATCGGCCTGCAAGGCGAGCTGCACTGAGAGGAACAAGGCCTCGCTTTGCTGCGCGTCCGCCTGCGCGGCGTGGACGTTCGAACTCACGCGGCCAAACAGGTCGACCTCATAGCTCGCCGTGGCCTGCGCGCGCCACAGCGTTTGCGCGGGCACATTCTGGTTCTGCGGCAGATACAGCGAAGCCGGCGAGGCGCGCTCGTACGTGGGGCCGAAGCCCGCGTCGATCGACGGGAACCACGAGGCGCGCGCGGCTTGCGTCACGGCGCGCGCCTGCTGCACGCGCGCGGCGGCCGCCTTGAGGTCCTGGTTCGCTTCGAGCGCCTGCTGTTCGAGCGTGTCGAGCGTCGGGTCGCCGAACACCGTCCACCATTCGCCGCGATGGGCGGCGTCGGCGGGCTGCGCGGGCGTCCATGTGCCCACGTCGTGCGGATTCGCGCTCTGCGTTTGCTGCGGCGCTTCCTTGTAAGCGGCGGGCACGGCGGCGTCGGGCACCTTGTACGTCGGTTCGACCGAGCACGCCGCGAGCCACGCGAAGAGCGCGACGCTCGCCGCGATTCTCGCCAGACGCCACGCTCCCGGCTCAGCGGTCCCGCCATGGCGCAAACTTGATTCGTTAGTCATGTTAATCATTCTCCCTTGGCGCATCAGGCATCCACCATCGACTGAGGCTTGCGCGCATTGTCCTTCTGCGCGACGTGAATCTTGCCGCCCGCGAGCGTGCGCAGCACCACGTAGAACACCGGCGTGAGCAGCAGACCGAACGCGGTCACGCCCAGCATGCCGAAGAACACGGCCACGCCCATCGCATGACGCATTTCCGAACCCGCGCCGCTGGAGAGCACGAGCGGCACCACGCCCATGATGAAAGCGATGGACGTCATCAGGATCGGACGCAGACGCAGGCGGCTCGCCTCGATGGCGGCCGTGAGCGGCGTGTGCCCGTCGTGTTCAAGCTCGCGCGCAAACTCGACAATCAGAATCGCGTTCTTCGAAGCCAGCCCCACCAGCACCATCAAACCGATCTGCGTGAAGATGTTGTTGTCGCCCTGCGTGAGCCATACGCCGGTCAGCGCACACAGCACGCTCATCGGCACGATCAGGATCACCGCGAGCGGCAGCGTCAGGCTCTCGTACAACGCCGCCAGCACGAGGAACACGAGCAGCACGCTGATCGGAAACACCCACACGCCCGCATTCCCCGCCAGCACCTGCTGGTACGTGAGGTCGGTCCATTCGAACTTCACGCCGCGCGGCAGCACTTCATGCGCGATGCGCTCCGCCGCCGCCTGCGCCTGACCCGACGAGTAGCCGGGCGCGGGGCCGCCGTTAATGTCCGCCGCGGTATAGCAGTTGTAGCGCACCACCATTTCGGGGCCGTACGTGGGCGTGACCGTGACGAGCGACGAGAGCGGCACCATTTCGCCAGCCGCGTTACGCGTCTTCAGTTGCAGGATGTCGTCGGCCCTCTGGCGGAACGGCGCATCGGCCTGCACGCGCACCTGATACACGCGCCCGAAGCGATTGAAGTCGTTCACGTAGAGCGAGCCGAGATAGATCTGCATCGTGTCGAACACGTCCGTGACGGGCACGCCAAGCTGCTTCGCCTTTGTGCGGTCGAGATCGACGTTCAGTTGCGGGACGTTGATCTGATAGTTGGTGAACGTCGGACCCAGCTCCGGCGTTTGCGCCGCGCGCTTCACGAAGTCCTGCGTCGCGCGGTTGAGCGCCTCATAGCCGAGCGCACCGTGGTCCTCCAGTTGCATCTTGAAGCCGCCGAGCGTGCCGAGGCCGAGCACCGGCGGCGGCGGGAACACGGCGATAAACGAGTCCTTGATACTCGCGTACTGCTGGTTCAACGCACCCGCAATCGCCCCCGCCGAAAGCGCCTTGCCCTTGCGCTCCTTGAACGGCTTGAGCGTGACGAACACGATGCCCGCGCTCGAACTATTGGTGAAGCCGTTGACCGACAGGCCCGGGAACGCCACGGCGCTTTCCACGCCGGGCTGCTTGAGCGCAATGGCGCTCATGTCGCGAATCACGTTCTCGGTGCGGTCGAGCGCGGCGCCATTGGGCAGTTGCGCGAACGCGATCAGATACTCCTTGTCCTGCGCGGGCACGAAGCCGCCCGGCACCACGCGCGCCATCAGCACCGTTGCCGCGATCAGCACCACATACACGGCAAGCATCGCGCCCTTGTGGCGCAGCACGCCGTTCACGCCGCGCCCATAGCTTTCCGAGCCGCGTTGGAACACGCGGTTGAAGCGGCGGAAAAAGCCGCCCAGCACGAAGTTCATCGCGCGCGTGAGCCAGTCTTCCTTCTCGCCGTGACCGCGCAGCAGCAGCGCCGAAAGCGCGGGCGAAAGCGTGAGCGAATTGAACGCCGAGATCACCGTGGAGATGGCGATGGTCATCGCGAACTGCTTGTAGAACTGCCCCGTAAGACCGCTCATGAATGCGAGCGGCACGAACACGGCGACGAGCGTGAGCGCAATCGCGATGATCGGCCCGCTCACTTCCTGCATGGCCTTGTAGGTCGCGTCGCGCGCGGACAAGCCGCTCGCGATGTTGCGCTCGACGTTTTCCACCACCACGATGGCGTCGTCCACCACGATACCGATGGCGAGCACCATGCCGAACAGAGACAGCGCGTTGATCGAGAATCCGAACGCGAGCAGGAGCGAGAACGTCCCCACGATAGACACCGGCACCGCAATCAACGGAATGATCGAGGCACGCCACGTCTGCAGGAACACGATCACCACGATCACGACGAGTGCGATCGCTTCGAGCAACGTATGCACGACCGCTTCGATACTGGAGCGCACGAACTGCGTGGGGTCGTAGACGATGCGGTAATCCACGCCCGCCGGCATGTCCTGCTTGAGTTCCTTCATCGCCGCGCGCACCTGGTCCGAAATCGCGAGCGAGTTCGCGCCCGGCGCCTGGTTGATGGCGAGCGCAACGGCCGGCTTGTTGTCGAGCAGCGAGCGCAGGCCGTATTCCGAAGCGGCAAGCTCGATACGCGCGATATCGCGCAGGTACGTCACGCCGCCATCCGGGTTCGTCTTGACGATGATGTTGCCGAACTCGCTTTCCGTGCGCAGACGGCCGCGTGCGTTCACGCTCAACTGAAACGGCGTGCCGGGCACGCTGGGCGACGCGCCGATCACGCCCGCCGCCACCTGCACGTTCTGCTCGCGAATCGCGTTGACCACGTCGTTCGCCGTGAGATTGCGCTGCGCCACCTTCTGCGGATCGAGCCAGATGCGCATGGCATAATCGCCCGAGCCCCACAACTGCACCTCGCCCACGCCCGGGATGTTCGAAAGACGATCCTTCACGTTGAGCAGCGCGTAATTGCGCAGGTACGTCATGTCGTAACGGTTGTCCGGCGAGATCAGGTGCACCACCATCGTCAGCGTGGGCGAGCTTTTGATAGTCGTGATGCCGAGGCGCTGCACGTCTTCCGGCAGGCGCGGCAACGCCTGGTTCACGCGGTTCTGCACGAGTTGCGTGGCCTTGTCCGGGTCGGTGCCGAGGCGGAACGTGACCGTGAGCGTGAGATTGCCGTCGCTATTGGCCTGCGACTGCATGTACAGCATGTTCTCGACGCCGTTGATCTGTTCTTCCAGCGGCGCGGCCACGGCTTCGGCAATCACCTTCGGATTGGCGCCCGGATATTGCGCGTGGACCACCACAGAAGGCGGCACGACCTCGGGGTACTCGGAGATCGGCAACTGGAACAGCGCGATCACGCCGGCCAGCAGGATCAGCACGGACAGCACGCCCGCGAAGATCGGCCGGTCGATGAAGAATTTCGATATGTTCATGGGTTGCTCTTTTTCATGACGCTCAATTTGGCGCGAATCCTTGAGGCGAAGCCTTGAGGCGAATTCTTTACGCGAATTCTTTACGCTTAGTGATCCTTATCGACGGCGAGGCGCATGCGGCAATCGCATACGCCCGCCGCTCGTCAGGACGTCCTGGCTACCTTCGCGCCGGAGTTCGCTGCCGCGTTGGCCGAATCGCTAGAACCGGCGTCGGGGTCGCCGTTCATCGGCACCATATGCGAGCGCACGGCCTCGCCGGGGCGCACGCGCTGCGTGCCGTTCACCACCACACGGTCGCCCGCCTTCAGGCCGCCCAGAATCACGCGCAGGTTGCCCTGCTGGCCGCCGGTTTGCACGGTGCGGTATGCGATCTTGCCGCTGTTGTCCACGACGTACACAAACTTCTTGTCCTGGTCCGTGCCGATGGCCGCATCGTCCACGAGCAGCGCGGGATGCGGGGCGCTGCCGCCCACCTTGATGCGCGCGTAAAGTCCCGGCACCAGCGCGCCGTCGGCGTTGTCGAAACGCGCGCGCACGCGGATCGTGCCCGAAGTAGTGTCGAGACGGTTGTCCACCGACTCGATCGTGCCCGTGCGCGAGTAGCCCGACTCGTTCGCAAGGCCCAGTTCGACAGGCACCTTCGAGCCATCCTTCATGCGGCTAATGTAGTCGAGATAGGTTTGCTCGTCGGCGTCGAATTCGGCATAGATGGGCGAAACGGAAACGAGCGTCGTGAGCGGCGCGGCGCTCGCGCCCGCCGAAACGACGTTGCCCACCGTGATCTCGGCGCGCGACACGCGCCCCGCAACCGGCGCGACGATGCGCGTATAGCCGAGGTTGATCTGCGCGGCTTCGAGCGCGGCCTGCGCCGCCTTGAGGTTCGCGTTCGCTTCGCGCGAGGCGTTCTGCTTCTCGTCGTAATCGCGCCTGGCGATGGCGTTGTCGCCGATGAGGCGCTGCGCGCGCTCCCAGTCGCTCTGCGCGTAGCCCGTGCGCGCCTGCGCGGCGGCAAGCTGTGCCGCGGCCTGATCGACGGCGGCCTGGTACGGGCGCGGATCGATCACGAAAAGCGTTTCGCCCCGCTTGACAAGTGCGCCGTCACGGAAATTCACGGAGACGATCGTGCCCGAAACCTGCGGGCGTATCTCCACTTTCTCGACGGCCGCCATGCGGCCCGAGTAGCTCTGCCAGTCGGTGATGGTGCGATTGAGCACCGCCGCGACATCGACCTCGGGTGCGGGCGGCGCCTCCGCCGCAACGGCGGGATGCGCGTCGAGGCGGATAGCCCCGAGCGTGCCCAGGCCCGCGACCACGAGCACGGCGATGACCGCCAGCGCGATACGGGTTCGGGATTGCGAAAAGAGTGACATGTCGGACTCCAGAAATAATGGTTGATTGTTCTTCACTGGTTCGGCAGCACCGCCGCAAGGGCGCTTCGCTTATGACGCGCCCGCGTCGAAGCAACATTGGAAAAACCGCACGGCTTCGCTGAGCGCGGCCGGATGCGCCGCGAGGTTCGCGTGCGAGACGCTCGGATAGCGCACCACCTGGGTGCGCACGCCCGCGTCGATCAGGCGGCTCGCGTACTTCTCCGCCTCGATATGCAGCACGTCGTTCTGCGCGGTCACGATGAGCGTGGGCGGCAAGCCGCCAAGGCGCAGCGATTCGAGCGGCGCAGCATACGGATGCATGCGCTGCGCCGCATCGGGCAGATACGCGCGATAACACGCCGCGCATTCGCTCGCGGTGATATCGGAGCCAAGACGCGCCTCGTCGCCCAGACGCGTGAGGCTCGGGTCCAGCATCGGCGCGAACAACGCCTGCGCCGCGAGCTTCACGTCGCCGCGATCGCGTCCCATGAAGGCGAGCACGTTGGCGATCTGGCCGCCCGCGTCGTGCCCCGCCGCGATCACGCGCTTCGGGTTGCCGCCGAACGCGCGAGCCCGCGTGAGCGCCCACAACGCCGCGCGGTGCGCATCTTCGGGCGCGGCGGGAAACGGGTGCTTTGGTGCAAGCGAATACCCCACGCTCACGACGAGCGCCGGTAAGTGCTCTGCGAGAAACCGCCCTATCGCGTCCGCTTCGTCGATGGACCCCCGCACAAATCCGCCGCCGTGGAAATACAGCAACACCGGCAGTCCGTTCGCGGCCTCGGGGCGATACAGGCGCAGCGCAATCTGCTGCGCGTAGCCTTCGATCGCCACGTCGGTCGTGAGCAGCGCGCGCACGTGACCGGGCCCGGCGGACGCGGCAAGCGGGAAGACCACGGGTGCTTCTACCTGCGGCGCTTCCTCCGCGGAGATCCAGGACGTCGGGCGTTTAAATACATCCATGACAAATCGGCGCAATGCGCGAGAGTAGATTCGAGTGAAACGAATTGTGGGTTCGGCAGACTTGCAAATAAATGCCTATAATCCGGCAACACAATTCGGCGCACCTGAACAATCTGTCTCCTCTTTCTGCGCGGGCGTTTCCATTCAACGCCGCGCGCCGTGCGACCGAAGCTTTTTGGAGAGTGGCAATGGACCGCCTTCAGGCCATGCAGGTGTTCACCCGCGTCGTCGATACCAACAGCTTCACGCGCGCAGCCGAAACGCTCGACATGCCGCGCGCTTCGGTCACGACGATCATTCAGAACCTCGAAGCATTTCTCGGCGTGCGCCTCATGCATCGCACCACGCGCCGTCTGTCGCTCACGCCGGACGGCGCCGCGTATTACGAACGCTGCGTGCGCATTCTCGCGGACGTCGAGGAAACGGAAACCACTTTCCAGGATCGCAACCGCAAGCCGCACGGCAAGCTGCGCATCGACATGCCCGGCTCGATCGGGCGGATCATCGTGATTCCGTCGCTTTCGGAATTCCACAGCCGCTATCCGGACATCGACCTGCAACTCGGGCTCTCCGACCGCCCCGTCGACATGCTGCAGGAAGGCGTGGATTGCGTGGTGCGCGTGGGCGCGCTGCAGGATTCGTCGCTGGTCGCGCGGCGCATCGGCCTTTTCGAAGGCGTGTCGTGCGCGGCGCCCTCGTATCTGGAGCGCCACGGTACGCCGCAAACGCTCGAGGAACTCGCCGAACACCGCGCCGTGAATTATTTCTCCTCGCGCACGGGGCGCGTGATCGACTGGGCGTTTCTTGTCGACGGCAAGGAAGTGGAGATCAAGCTCAAGAGCATGGTCTCGGTGAACGACGCCGACGCCTACGTGACCTGCGGCATCGAAGGTTTCGGCCTTATTCAGGGCCCGCGCTACATGGTGTTGCCGCATCTGAAGTCGGGCGCGCTCGTCGAGGTGCTGCCCGATTTCAAGCCGCTGCCCATGCCCATTTCGGCGGTGTATCCGCACAGCCGCCATTTGTCGCCCAAGGTGCGCGTGTTCGTGGACTGGATCGCCGAAGTGTTCGACCGCTGCCCGCTGCTTTCCGGCCGCGCCTCGCTCGACAAGGCCTGCACGCTGCGCACGCTCGAAGAGCGCGAAAATGCCCCGGCGCTCGAAACGCCGGTGATTTCGGAATGGGCCGCATAGGCTGGAGAGCGTAACGCCGTAGCGCCGCTACCTCCTCGAAACCGCGCCCGCAAATGCTTTCGCGGGCGCGGCCAGCGATTGTTCCGGAATTTCGACAATTGCTTTCGCGTTCCGGCCGTTTATCGCAAACGGCTGCGCAACTACATTTGCTCCTGTCGCCGCGACCCACGCGGCACCAGTAGAAAAGGAGCAGATGATGAAACGCACTCTCGCAACCGCCATTGGCGCCACGCTCGTTCTCTCGCTCGCCGTTAGCACGTCGGCTTTCGCGCAGGACAACAGCGCCCCGAAAACCCGCGCCGAAGTGAAGGCCGAAATCGCCGCCGCGTATCGCGACGGCACGCTGCCTTCGCTGAACAAGACAAGCTACCCCGAGCAAAGCCTGATCGGCCGCACGCAGGCGCAACGCATCGCGCTGCAGGAGAGCCGCGCGCAAGCCACGAGCGTAGCGCGCGCCGGCGACTGATTCCGTCCACCAGATAATCAGGAGTCCATCATGAATCAGACCGTACCTTCCGAACTCGAACAGTGGGGCAACACCACGCCGGTGTGGACGCCGTTCCGTCATTGAAGATCGAAGCGCGCGCGGCAACGTGAAAAGGCCCGGCGGTTTTACACCCGCCGGGCCTTGGCGTTATCGATTCACGAAATCGGGCTCGAAAAACACCCAGCGCACCACGGGAAAATGCGCCTGCAAATCGGCTTCGATCACGTTGATGGCTTCGACCATCGGGCGGCTATGGTCGAAATCGATCATTTCGCATTGCACGGCAACCATGACTTCCTTGCCCCATTGCAATGTAATCAAACTAATAATGCTGCGAATCTCCGGGCGCGCGCGCAGAAACAATTCGATTTCATGGCGCATTTCCGGGCTCGCCGATTCGCCGACGATCATCGACTTCACTTCGCGCGCGATGAACCACGCAATCAGCATGAGCAGCACGCCCACGCCAATCGATCCGCACGCGTCCCATGCCGGATTGCCCGTGATGACCGTGAGCAGCACCGCGGCGAACGCAATGGCGAGACCGGCGAGCGCCGCGATATCCTCGCCCGCCACGACGAGCAAGTCCGAGTCGCGCGTTTCGCGCGCCCAGCGCCATAGCGATTTCGTGGGCGCGCCCTTGCGTATTTCGCGTATTGCGCCGTAAAGCGAAAACGCCTCCAGCACCACGGAAATGCCGAGCACGACGAGCGCGACATACACGAATCGCAGCGGTTCGCGCGCGATCAGCCGATGCACGCCCTCGTACACCGAGAACGCGCCGCCCACGAAAAACAGCAGCAGCGCGACAAGCAGCGAATAGAAGTTGATCGCGCGGCCCGTGCCCATGGGATGCAGCGGCGTAGGCGGCTCGCGCGACTGGCGCAGGCCGAACAGCAGCAACAGTTGATTGCCGCAATCGGCCGTGGAGTGAATCGCCTCCGCGAACATCGAACCCGAACCCGTGAACGCGGCGGCCGCGTACTTGCAGATGGCAATGCCGAGGTTCGCGGCCAGCGCGTAGAAGATGGCTTTCGGCGACTCCCCGCTCATAGCGCCTCGACGCGCGCCGGGCCTTCGCTCAGTTCGCCGATCGCGCGGGCGTCGGTGAAGCCTTCCGCGCGGAAGATCGCGAGCACTTCGTCCACGCTTTCGGGCGCGCAGGCGACGAGCAGACCGCCTGAGGTCTGCGGGTCGGTGAGCAGCGTACGCGCGCTTTCAGGCAGGCTGGGCGAGAGCGTGACGGCGTCGCCGTACGAGGCCCAGTTGCGGCCCGAGGCGCCCGTGAACACGCCCTCGTCCACGAACTTCTGCACGCCGGGCAGCCACGGCAGATCGGCGTAGCGCACGCGCGCCGTGAGATTCGCGCCGCGTGCGATTTCGAGCGTGTGGCCGAGCAGGCCGAAGCCCGTCACGTCGGTCAGCGCGTGGACGCCTGGCAGGTCCGCGAGCGCCGCGCCCGGCGTGTTGAGCATCGTCGCGGCGCTCACCATCGCCTTGTAGCCCGCATCGCCGAGCAGTTCCTTCTTCAGCGCGGCAGAAAGCACGCCCACGCCGAGCGGCTTGCCGAGCACGAGCACGTCGCCGGCTTGTGCCGAAGCGTTGCGCTTCACGCGCCCGGGATGCACCACGCCGATGGCCGCCAGGCCGTAAATGGGCTCGACGGAGTCGATCGAATGACCGCCCGCCACGGGAATGCCCGCCGCCGCGCACACGTCCTCGCCGCCGCGCAGCACCTGCGCGATCACGTCGTGCGGCAGCACGTTGATGGGCATGCCCACGAGCGCGAGCGCGAGAATCGGCTTGCCGCCCATGGCGTAGACGTCCGAAAGCGCGTTGGTCGCGGCGATGCGGCCGAAGTCGTACGGGTCGTCCACGATCGGCATGAAGAAGTCCGTGGTCGCGACGATAGCCTGCTCGTCGTTGAGCTTGTAGACGGCGGCGTCGTCGGCGGTCTCGGTGCCGACCAGCAGGTTCGGAAACGCGGCGGTGAGCGGCGTGCTGCGCGCGAGCAGCGCGGAAAGCACGCCCGGCGCGATCTTGCAGCCGCAGCCGCCGCCGTGCGAAAGGCTCGTGAGGCGCGGCACGGCCGCGCCGATGGCGGGTTGATCGTTCATGTCTGGAAACCGTCCTGAAAGTGCCGGATGAGTTTTCGTATTATGGGGCAATCGCCGGACGGGCGACGCGGGCGTGGAGCGTGTCGACCAGCCATTGCGGGTCGTCGTGCGGCAGATCGTGCCCCGCCCACGGATGCTCCACGTGCGGCGCTCCCCACGCGCGCGCGAGGCGGCCCGAGCACACGGGATTCACGAGCCGGTCGCCGCGCGACGACACCACGAGCACCGCGCAGTGCGGCACGCCGCACGCCTTGAAGCGCGCGGCGGCCCCTAGCTGGCGCAGCGCGTTCGCGCGGCTCACGTGGGCGCTCTCGCGGATCGCGCGCCACGTTTCGAGATCGGCGGCGAGCGTCTCGCGCCGCGCGCAGGTAAGGCCGTGGATCAGCGTCTCGGCGATGCCTTCGTCATCCTGCCCAGCCCAATGCCGCGCTACGCGCGCGAGCGTGGCCCACGCCGAGGGCCGCAAACGCTCGTACACGCGGCCATGCGGCCGCATGCTCGTATTCACGAGCACGAGGCGCTCGATCTCGTCGGGATAGCGCAGGGCCCACGCCGTCGCCACCATGCCGCCCAGCGACATCGCCAGCACGCGGTATGGCGCGCGCGCGCCGCGACGCTGCGCTTCGGCGCGCAGCGCGTCCACGTAGGCGTCGACTTTGAACGGCGAGCGTTCGGCTGCCATCGCGCCATTGCCCGGCAGGTCGATGGGCAACACGCCTTCGCGCGCGGCGAGCAGCGCGGCAAACGCGCCCCAATGGCGCGATTCGCGCGTGAGGCCGCGCAACAGAAGCCACGGCGCGCTCATACGCCGGGCCTGCGATACCAGTGCGCGATTGCGCTTTGCAGCACCTGTTCGCGCGTCACGCCCTCGGGCAGCCAGCGTTGCGACGAATACGCGGCGCGCGTGAGGAAGTCGAACAGGTTCGCGTGACGCCTCAGGACGCGCGCCGTGCGATGCGCCAATTGCGGATTGAACATGCCTTGGCGCGAGAAAATCTGCCGCGGATTTTTCTTGATCCACAGCCACGAGCCCAGTTCGAGCGTGAGCGGCAGGAAGATGTTGCCGGCGGGCGCGCGATCGTACGCGCAATCCCACAAGTCGCCGTGCAGCAGATATTGATGGCTCTGCGGCTCGAACGTGTAGCCGTGATGCGGATGCGCGCGCTCGAACATCGTCTTGAGCACGTACATTTCGGGCAGATGGCGCATGAGGCGGCGCGTGCGCGCGTATGGGAACCAGATGCTGTCGCTCCATCCGTAGCCCGAATGGCAATCGAGCGCGAACGAGAGCGGGCGCTGCGAAAGTTCTTCGTCCACGATTTTCAAAAGCGCGCTCGCCTCGGTTTCCATCGGCGCGCCGCGCCTGCCGCGATACCACGGCAGCCACGATCCCACACGCTGGCCGCCCGCGAGAAAGGGCACGCGTTCGTCGGCGTCCTGCGGCGCGTTGCGCATGAGATCCACGCCGTTCGGATTCGCACGCGTGGCGAGCCACATTCCGCCCGGATTGACGATGGGCGCAAGCACGATGCGCACGGATTCAAGCTGGCGCATGAGCAGTTCGTCCCACGCGAGACGCCCCACCAACGCGCGCATGTAATCGAGCACCAGTTGCGAGCCGATTCGCTCGAGCCCGTGAATGCCGCCGAAAAAACCGATGGCGGGCGCGGACGGATCGCGCGAGCCGATTGCCGCGACATGCAGCGCAAACGCGCGGCCGCGCACCTCGACTTCGCCCGCGCTGCGAATGTCGAACCAGCGCGCGCCGGCATCGAGGATCGCCTTGAGGTCCTCGTATTCCGCGAAGCTGTCGGGTAGGAAGCTCAGTGCCTGCATATGGCGCCGGGTTTCGTCGCTCGTCAATGAGTAGTCGGCAATATGTCGGGAAAACCAGGGACAGCACGTGTTGCCATCAATATAGCCGCTTACCTCCCTATTGAGCGTGACAGATATTTGGCGTCACGCGGCTGTCACATCCCACGCGTTTTTTTTCTTCGGCGCGAGGTGTCGCTAAACATGTAGTCGTCTAGACGTCGCGACACCTTCACTCAACCGTCACAGTCGCTTCCTAGAATGACCCCTCGACTACACAGCGACGGATTGTTATGGACGCCATACGCATCGAACGCCTCTCGAAAAGCTTCGACAGCGGGCGCAAGGCGCTCGACGAGATCAACCTGCGCGTGGGCGTTGGCGAGATGGTCGCGCTGATCGGCGCATCAGGCTCGGGCAAATCGACTTTGCTGCGCCATATCGCGGGATTTACGGCTTCGGACCCGCAGCCTTCGCGCATCGAGATCCTTGGTCGTCCTATTCAGCAGGACGGGCGCATCGTGCGTGAAGTACGCCGCATTCGCCGCGACATCGGCTTCGTGTTTCAGCAGTTCAATCTCGTGAATCGCCTCACGGTCGAAACGAATGTGCTGATCGGTGCGCTATCGCGGCTGCCGTTGTGGCGACGCCTCACGGGCCGCTTTCCGCGCGCCGAACGCGAGCTGATGTTTGCTGCGCTCGGCGAAGTGGGCATCGCGCACAAGGCCGCCGAGCGCGCGGCGAATCTCTCGGGCGGCCAGCAGCAGCGCGCGGCGCTCGCCCGCGCACTCGTGCAGCGCGCGCGCCTCATTCTCGCGGACGAACCGATCGCCTCGCTCGACCCCGCCTCGTCGCGCCGCGTGATGGACATGATGCGCATGCTCAATCGCGATCACGGCTTGACGGTGGTCGTCTCGCTGCATCAGGTGGATATCGCCATGGAGTATTGCCCGCGCACCGTCGCGCTGCGCGACGGACGCGTGGTGTACGACGGCGCTTCGGCTGCGCTCACGCCCGCCCTGCTGCAACAGCTTTATGGCAGCGCCGCGCGCGAATTGCTCGAACCGGACGCAGCGCCCTCCGCCGCAAAGCGCTTCGGCGCGCAGCCTCGTGCGGCGTGACGGGCTGCGCTTTTTTTTCAACCCGCAACGTTTTCCTTACCCCGGACCGCCCCAATGAAACTGCTCCGCTCCATGCTCTCCTGGTGCGCCGCCGGCGCCGTCGCGTTTGCCTCGCTCGGCAGCGCGGCCGCCCACGCGGAAGACCTCAGCTTCGGCATCATCTCGACCGATTCGTCGGCGGTGCTCAAGCAACGCTGGCAACCGTTCATCGACGACCTGAACAAGCAAACCGGCCTTAACGTGAAGGCATTCTTCGCTACCGACTACTCGGGCATCATCGAGGCGATGCGCTTCAACAAGGTGCAGATCGGCTACTTCGGCAATGCTTCGGCCATGGAAGCCGTGGACCGCTCGAATGGCGAAATCTTCGCGAAGGTGCTCTACGCGAATGGCGACAGCGGCTACAAGTCGGTGCTCATCACCAACGTGAACAGCCGCGTGAAGACGATCGACGATGTATTCAGGAACCCAAAGGATCTCACGCTGGGCTGGGGCGACCCCAATTCGACCTCGGGCACGCTGATTCCGGGTTACTACCTCTTCGCGCAGCACGGCGTTTCGGTGAACGCGACAAACTTCAAGACCGTGCTGCCGTCGAGCCATGAAGCGAACCTGCTCGCCGTGGTGAACAACAAGGTGGATATCGCCACCAACAACACCATCGAGCTTTCCACGCTTCAGGCGAAGCATCCGGATCGCTTTGCCCAGGTGCGCGTGCTGTGGACGTCGCCGCTCATTGCGTCCGATCCGCTCGTGTACCGCAAGGATCTGCCTGAAGCGACGAAGCAAAAGCTGCGCGACTTCTTCTATCACTACGCGAAGACCGATCCGCGTGAGAAGAAGATCATGGCTGACATCACCGGCTATGCAGGCTTCGCGCCCGCGAGCGACGCACAGCTCCTGCCGATCCGTCAGGTCGCGCTGTTCCAGCAGAAAGAGAAGATTGCCGCAGATACGCATCTCTCGGACGACGACCGCAAGAGCCAGATCGCGGCCATCGACGCCAAAATCGGCGCACTCGCGAAACAATAATGGGCGCAATGGATTTCGACAGCTCGCGCGCGGTGCGGCAGGCAGAAGTCGCCAGTAACGTTACGCGAGGCAAGCACGCAGGCAAACGAAGCTGGTCCTCGCTCGCGCTCTGGGCCATTGTGTTCGTGCTGCTCGGCGTGGCGTGGCGCGGGGCCGACATGCGCCCGCTCGACCTCTTCTCCGACTCCGCGAACATGGGCACGTTCGCGCGCGGCTTCTTCCCGCCGGACTTCACGGAATGGCGCACCTATGCCCACGAAATGTGGGTCACGGTCGCGGTGGCGCTGTGGGGCACGGCGCTCGCCATCGTCTGCGCGGTGCCGTTCGGGTTGATGTCGGCGCACAATCTCGCGCCCGCATGGGTGCTGCACCCCGTGCGGCGCTTGATGGACGCGTGCCGCGCCATCAACGAAATGGTGTTCGCGATGCTCTTCATCGTGGCCGTGGGGCTCGGGCCGTTCGCCGGCGTGCTCGCGCTGTGGGTGCACACCACGGGCGTGCTCGCGAAGCTCTTCGCGGAAGCCGTGGAAGCCATCGACCCGCGCCCGGTGGAAGGCGTGCGCGCCACGGGCGCCTCGCCGCTCGACGAGATCATCTATGGCGTGCTGCCCCAGGTCATGCCGCTGTGGATCTCGTACACGCTCTACCGGTTCGAGTCGAACGTGCGCTCGGCGATGGTGGTGGGAATGGTGGGCGCGGGCGGTATCGGCGTCGTGTTGTATGAGGAGATCCGCTCGTTCGACTATCAGCAGACGAGCGCCGTCCTCGTCATGGTGATCGTCGTCGTCACGGCCATCGATCTCATCTCGGCAAGACTGCGTGCGCGCGTGATCTGACGCACTCCCAACGCCGCGCGGGCCGCCTGGCAACACGACAACGGCTCGCACGGCTTTTCGCTATTTCTGGCGGCCACCCGCGTTCGCTGGAATAATCGCACGATTGCGGCCGCAACGGCCCGCATCTTCAACACACCCTTCGATTCGCAATCCCAATGGCCAGTTTCGTCGTCCTGCTGGTCCTGCTCTCGGCACTCATGCACGCGAGCTGGAACGCCTTCCTCCATCTTTCGGGCGACCGCCTCTGGCTGCTCGGCATGTTTTCGGTGCCGTACATCGTCGTCAGCGCGATCGCCGTGTGCGTGCTCCCGCTTCCCGCGCAGGCAAGCTGGCCGTATATCGCCGCGTCGGTGGTGCTGGAGTTCGCGTACTGCTTCACGCTCATCCGCGCGTATCGCAGCGGCGACTTCGGGCAGATCTATCCCATCGCGCGCGGGCTCTCGCCCATGCTCGTGTTCTTCGGCGCGCTCGTGTTCGCGCACGAAGCGCTGCATGCGCTCGCGGCTACGGGCGTTGCGCTCGTTTCGCTCGGCATCATGTCGCTCGCGTTCCGGCGCGGCATGCGCTTTTCGGGCGAGAGCGTGCCGTATGCGCTGCTCACGGGCCTGTTCATCGCGATGTATTCGGTCATCGACGGGCTCGGCGCACGCCTCGCAGGCAACGGCCTCAGCTACGTCATGTGGGTGTACCTGCTCTGGAACGTGCCGCAGTTCCTCGTGGTCTGCAAGCTGCGCGGCGGCGCGGCAAAGATGTTCACGTCGACCTCGGCGGTCATGCGCGGCATGCTCGCGGGCGTGCTCGCGCTCACGGCGTATTGCCTCGTGATCGAGGCGTTCCGCTATTTGCCGATTGCGATGGTCTCGGCGCTGCGCGAACTGTCGTCCATCTTCGCCGTGCTGATCGGCTGGCTTTTCATGAAGGAGAAGCTCACGGCGCGGCGTGTGGTGGCTTGCGTGCTGGTGACTTGCGGGGCGGTGTTGATCCGTATGTGATTGCCTCGAAGTGGCTCACGCGAACGCGGGCAACGTCGTATCAATCGCCTCAGCCAGCGTGTCGAACGCTGGCGCAATCTCCTCGTCGGGCACGCACGCATAACCGATCAGCAAGCCCGGGTTCGCGCGCTCGCGCGACGAGTAATACCCCGAAAGCGGCCGCACCACGATATTGCGCGCGAGCGCGGCTTCGGCCACGGCGCGGTCGTCGCTGCCGTCGGGCAGTTGCATCACCACGTGCAGGCCCGCGTCGCCGCCCATGGCGGGCAGCGCGTCGCCGTAGCGGCGCGAAACGGCGTCGAGCAGCACCTGGCGGCGCTGGCCGTAAAGCGCGCGCATCTTGCGGATATGCGAGGTGAAATGCCCCTCGGCGATGAATTCCGCGAGCACGGCCTGCTGCAGCAATTGCCCCTCGCGGTACAACTCCGCGCTCGCGGTCGCGAAGCTTTCCGCGAGCGCTTGCGGCGCAACGAGATAGCCCACGCGCAAGCCCGGAAACAGCGTCTTGCCGAAGCTCCCCACATAGATCACCTGGCCTGCCGTATCGAGTCCCTGCAATGAGGCTAGCGGACGGCTGCCGTAGCGGAACTCGCTGTCGTAGTCGTCCTCGATGATCCAGCACTGATGCTGGCGCGCGTACTCGAGCAACATGCGGCGACGCGCGAGGCTCATCACCATGCCGAGCGGATACTGATGCGAAGGCGTCACGAGCATGAGGCGCGGCGGCGGCGCGGCGAAGTCGGCGGCCGACGGGTTCAGACCTTCGCTGTCCACGGCGACAGGCCGCGTGTTGAGGCCGGAAACGTGCAGCACGCTGCGCACGCCCCAGTAGCAGGGGTCTTCGGTCCAGATGGTGTCGCCGGGGTCGGAAAGCAGACGCACCGCGAGATCGATCGACTGATGAATGCCCGTCGTGATGATGATCTGCTCCGGCGAGCAACGCACCGAGCGCGAGGTGCGCAGATAGTCGGCCAGCACGTGGCGCAGCAGCGCGAGGCCGCCGCCGGGCGCGTACGTCAGCAGATCGGGGCGCAGGCTGCGCCAGTATTTGTTATGCAGGCGCGTCCAGACGCGCGCCGGGAAGCGCGAGACATCGGGCACGCCGGGCATGAACGCGCCGCCCTGACGCTTCGATACGCCCGCGCTTCCGATCAGGCGCGTGCCGCGAACCGAAAGTGCGCGCGCCGCGGGACGCTGCGTGTGGGAGGCGGCAATGTTTTCCGGGCCGCTCGCCGTCGAGGCTTCCGGCGCCATGGCTGCATGTGCCCTCGTGGGGTCGGCGGCTGGGCTGTTAGTTGCAACTTCTGGGGCGGACAGCACGGCTCCTGAAACATCGATAGTTTTTCGCGTTTGCAGAGAGCCAATTTCCGTCGCGCCGACAATCTCATCGGGCGACGTATCCGCCACGAACGTGCCGCGTCCCGTCGCCGACGTCACATAGCCTTCGAGCACCAATTGTTCGTAGACCTGCGTCACGGTATTGCGCGCAATCCCCAGCTCGGCCGCCAGCAGCCGCGAGGACGGCACTCGCGCCCCCGCCGGCAGTTCGCGCGAAAGAATCGCGTGCTGTAGCAGCTTGTGGAGTTGCCGGTACACCGGCTGGGCGCTGCCGCGGTCGAGCCGTTGGGCCAGCCAATCTGACAGAACACTCGCACGCATCGAAATTGGCTCCTAAATATTGCACTGAATGGCTCTGAAATTTAGAGCCAAACGTGAGTATAGTCGCGACATGGACTGCTTGCCGGTCCGCCAGCCAACTTTAGAACCGACACCGAATTCCACAGGAGATGAACGTGAGCAAGAACGCCGACCTGCAAAGCCGCAAGAACGCCATTACCCCGCGCGGCGTGGGCGTGATGTGCGACTTCTACGCCGAGCGCGCCGAAAACGCCGAGCTTTGGGACGTGGAAGGCCGCCGCGTCATCGACTTCGCAGCCGGCATCGCCGTGTGCAACACGGGCCACCGTCATCCGAAGATCGTCGCCGCGATCAAGGCGCAACTGGACCGCTTCACGCACACGGCCTACCAGATCGTGCCGTACGAGTCGTACGTCTCACTGGCCGAAAAGGTCGCCCAGCGCGCGCCGGGCAGCTTCGCCAAGAAAGCCGCCTTCTTCACGACTGGCGCCGAAGCCGTCGAAAACGCCGTCAAGATCGCACGCGCCCATACGGGCCGTCCGGGCGTGATCGCCTTCGCGGGCGGCTTCCACGGCCGCACGATGATGGGCATGGCGCTCACGGGCAAGGTCGCGCCGTACAAGCTCGCGTTCGGTCCGTTCCCGGCCGACGTGTACCACGCACCGTATCCGAACCCGGTGCACGGCATCAGCACGGCGGATTCGCTCAAGCACATCGACATGCTGTTCAAGGCCGACATCGATCCTAAGCGCGTCGCCGCGATCATCTTCGAACCGGTTCAGGGCGAAGGCGGCTTCTATCAGGCGCCGGCGGACTTCGTGCGCGGCCTGCGCAAGATCTGCGACACGCACGGCATCCTGCTGATCGCCGACGAAGTGCAAACGGGCTTCGCGCGCACCGGCAAGCTGTTCGCGATGGAGCACTACGACGTCACGCCCGACCTCATGACGATCGCCAAGAGCCTCGCGGGCGGCATGCCCCTTTCGGGCGTGGTGGGCCGCGCGGAAGTCATGGACGCGGCGGCGCCCGGCGGCCTCGGCGGCACGTACGCGGGCAATCCGCTGGCTGTGGCGTCGGCGCACGCGGTGATCGAGATCATCGAAGAAGAAAAGCTGTGCGAGCGCGCCACGAAGCTCGGCGACAAACTCAAGGCCGCGCTCAATGCAATGAAGGCCGAAGTGCCGCAAATCGCCGACGTGCGCGGCCCCGGTGCGATGAACGCCGTTGAGTTCTGCAAGCCCGGCACGAACGAAGCCGACGCCGACTTCACGAAGCGCGTGCAAACCGCCGCGCTGAGCCGCGGCCTGCTGCTGCTCGTGTGCGGCGTGTACTCGAACGTCGTGCGCTTCCTGTTCCCGCTGACGATCCAGGACGCCGTGTTCGACGAAGCGCTCGCTATCCTCGAAGAGTCGATCAAGGAAGCCGTGGGCGTGCCGGCGTAAGCCTTCACCGCACCCTGGCTCGCGCCAGGCGGGCCATCCACGAAACGGCACACCGGCGCTTGCCGCTGTGCCGTTCGTTCTTCCAAGCGAATTGAATCAACGCCTACCGGGAGTTCAGGCATGAATCTGAAAGACGCATCGCTGCTGCAACACAACGCTTTCATCAATGGCGAATGGCAAGGCGCCGAAGATGGCGCCACGCTCGAAGTGAAAAACCCCGCCACTGGCGCGCTGATCGGCACGGTCCCGCGCATGGGCGCCGCGGAAACGCGCCGCGCGATCGCCGCCGCGAACGCCGCGTGGCCCGCATGGCGCGCGAAGACCGCGAAGGAGCGCAGCGGCATCCTGCGCAAGTGGCACGACCTGATGATGGAAAACGCCGACGACCTCGCGCTCATCCTCACCACGGAGCAAGGCAAGCCGCTCGCCGAGGCCAAGGGCGAGATCGGCTACGCAGCCTCGTTCCTCGAATGGTTCGCGGAGGAAGGCAAGCGCATTTACGGCGACACGATCCCCACGCCCGCCAACGACAAGCGCATCGTCGTGACGAAGGAACCCGTGGGCGTGTGCGCCGCGATTACGCCGTGGAACTTTCCCGCCGCGATGATCACGCGCAAGGTCGGCCCCGCGCTCGCGGCAGGCTGCCCTATCGTGCTCAAGCCCGCCGAAGCCACGCCGTTCTCGGCGCTCGCGCTGGCCGTGCTGGCCGAGCGCGCGGGCGTGCCGCGCGGCGTGTTCAGCGTCGTGACGGGCGACCCGAAGGCGATTGGCGGCGAACTCACGGGCAATCCGACCGTGCGCAAGCTTTCGTTCACGGGCTCGACGCCGGTGGGCCGCCTGCTCATGAGCCAGTGCGCCTCGACGGTCAAAAAAGTCTCGCTGGAACTGGGCGGCAACGCGCCGTTCATCGTGTTCGAAGACGCCGATATCGATGCGGCCGTAGCCGGCGCCATCGCATCGAAATATCGCAACAGCGGCCAGACCTGCGTGTGCACGAACCGCTTCTATGTGCACAACGCCGTGTACGACGCGTTCGCGGCCAAACTGCGCGATGCGGTGGAAAAGCTCAAGGTCGGTCCCGGCACCGAGGCCGGCGTGACGCAAGGCCCGCTCATCAACGAAGCGGCCGTGCTGAAGGTGGAATCGCACATAGAGGACGCGCTCGCGAAGGGCGCGCAAGTGATCACGGGCGGCAAGCGTCACGCGCTCGGCCACGGTTTTTTCGAGCCGACGATCCTCACCGGCGTCACGCCCGCGATGAAGGTTGCACGCGACGAAACCTTCGGCCCGCTCGCCCCGCTGTTCCGCTTCTCGTCGGATGACGAAGTGATCAGGATGGCTAACGATACCGAATTCGGTCTCGCCGCCTACTTCTACAGCCGCGACATCGGCCGTGTGTGGCGCGTGGCCGAAGCGCTCGAATACGGCATGGTGGGCATCAACACCGGCCTGATCTCGAACGAAGTCGCACCGTTTGGCGGCGTGAAGCAGTCGGGCCTTGGCCGCGAGGGTTCGCACTACGGCGTGGACGACTACGTGGTGATCAAGTACCTGTGCATGGCGGGCATGTAAGCCCCAAACGAACGACGGGCGCCTTCGCAGGCGCCCGCACGGTTCGCGGCAAAGCCGGCGCGACAATGCGCCGGCTTTTTTGTGCTTAGTGCGTGGCGCCGACCGGCGTCACCTGCGTCGCATACGCGGCGACGAACACGGCGTGGATCGTGTCGCCGACCTTCAGGGTCTTGAGATCGACGTCCGGCATGGCCTCGAGCGTGACGGTCTGCCAGGCGCCGCGCAGCGTCACTTCGCGCTTCTTCGCGTTGATGTGCTGCACCGTGGCCTGAACTTCGACCTGACGCGCGGCGTCGTAGCCCGACGACGCCGGCAGATACACATTGGTATCCACGCGCTTGCGAATGCCCTTGTCTTTGCCCGTTACCTTTTCGGCGGTCACGAGCAGCGCGTTTTTGTAGAGCACGTCGACGGTGTCGCCCACATTGAGCTGATCGAAGTTATTGACCTGCTGGCTGAGCGCGATATCGACTTCGTTGCCGCGCGGACCGCGCAGCGTGACGACGCGCGCGGCACGATCGATGCCGACAATCTTCGCCTGGATATGGACGGGCTGCGCGTTGGCGACCATTTCCTGCGCCGCGCTGGCGAGCGGGGTTTGCGCCGGCGGTGCCGAAGCGGGCGCGTTGTTTTGCGCTAACGCCGCCTGCGAAATGCCAACGCCCAACACGCATGCCACCGCCAGAATCGCTGCCTTCGTCATTCGCTTTCTCCTCATCAAACGGGTTTGAATGGGTTGCCGTATTTGCATCGGCGTCCGTCGCGCCGAAGTGCAACCGATTCTACGCGCGGCTTTTAAAGCGAGAACGCTACGGGGCCGGAAGAGGATCAAGTTATATCTAAAGAATATGGCGAATTGTCGCAGAGTTTGCGGCGACTCAACTTCTCCCGTGATTGCCCCTTGAAATGAATCGCGCCATTGTTGCGTGGTGCGAAATGCTCCACTTTCTACGCGGCTGAAGCAAAAAAGCCGCGGATCAAAAGGATCCGCGGCTTCGTCGTTTCAGCGCAATTTATATTCAGACGCGCTCGATAGCAATAGCAATGCCCTGACCCACGCCGATACACATCGTGCAAAGCGCGAAGCGCCCTTGCGTGCGATGAAGCTGATACGTGGCGGTCGTCACGAGCCGCGCCCCGCTCATACCGAGCGGGTGCCCAAGCGCAATCGCGCCGCCGTTAGGATTGACGCGAGGATCATCGTCGGCAATGCCGAGCATGCGCATCACGGCGAGACCTTGCGAAGCAAAAGCTTCGTTCAACTCGATAACGTCGAACTGGTCGATGGTCATGTTCAAACGCGCGAGGAGCTTTTGCGTAGCGGGCGCGGGACCGATACCCATCACGCGCGGCGCGACGCCCGCCGTTGCGATACCCAGCACGCGCGCGCGCGGCACGAGCCCGAAACGCCGGGCGTTTTCCTCATTGGCGAGGAGCAGCGCGCATGCGCCGTCGTTCACACCCGAAGCGTTGCCTGCCGTCACCGAGCCGTCCGGGCGTACAACGCCCTTGAGCCTGGCAAGCGCTTCGAGGCTCGTCTCACGCGGGTGCTCGTCGCGCGAGACGACAATCGGGTCGCCCTTCTTCTGCGCGATCGTCACCGCGACGATCTCCTGCGCGAGCGTGCCGTCCGCCTGCGCGCGCGCCGCCTTCTGCTGGCTGCGAACCGCAAACGCGTCTTGATCGGCACGGCTCACGTTGTAATCGACCGCGACGTTCTCGGCCGTTTCCGGCATCGAGTCCACGCCGTATTGCTGCTTCATCAGCGGATTGACGAAGCGCCAGCCGATGGTCGTGTCGTAGATCGCGGCGTCGCGAGCAAACGCGCTCGCCGCCTTGCCCATGACGAACGGCGCGCGGCTCATGCTTTCCACGCCGCCCGCAATCATCAGCCCCGCTTCGCCGGACTTGAGCGCGCGCGCGGCAATGCCCACGGCATCCATGCCGGAGCCGCACAGGCGGTTCACCGTCGAGCCCGGCACGCCCTGCGGCAAGCCGGCCAGCAGCGACGACATGCGCGCGACGTTACGGTTGTCGTCGCCCGCCTGGTTCGCGCAGCCGTAGATGACGTCGTCGACCGCTGTCCAGTCCACGTCCTTGTTGCGCTCCATGAGCGCCTTCAAGGGAACCGCGCCGAGGTCGTCGGCGCGCACCGGGGCCAGGGCGCCCGCGTAGCGGCCGATAGGCGTGCGAATCGCGTCGCAGATGAATGCTTCCGTCATGTGAGTCTCCTTTTCGATCGCAGACACCGGATGCGACCCCATGCAAAGATGATTGAGATTGTTCGAATTGCGAACCAATGATCGTTTATCGAACAATTTGACGGTCATAATAGGCGTGTCCCGGGACGGGTGTCAAGCACGCGAATCTGGCGCCAAAAGCGAAAAAGCCGCACAGGACAAGGCCCGTGCGGCTTCGCGAGTGTAGACGGGATGATGCGCCCGTCAGTGCGTCAAACGCTTAACGCGACATCATGAGCATGCCGACGTTGTGCATGACCCAGATCGTGCCGAAGATCAGGAACGCGGCGGCCAGCACCGTGTACGCGAGCGACAGCACGTTCCAGCCTTGCCCCGGCGACGCGTTCAGATGCAGGAAGAACACGAGGTGCACGATCACCTGCACGAAGGCGAGCACGGCGATCACGATTATTGCCGTGGTGGCGTCGAGCGTGCCATGCAGGACAACGCCGAATGCGCCTGCGGTAAGCAGCACCGAAAGAATAAAGCCCGCCACATAGCTGCCGAGACTGCCGTGCGACTCTGCATGAGATTGAGCCATTTAGAGCACGCTCCCCAGATAGACAAAAGAAAACACGCAGATCCACACCACGTCCAGAAAGTGCCAGAAGAGGCTCAGGCACGTGAGGCGGCGGATTTCCTGCTCGCCCAGTTCCCGTGCGCGAACGACCTGAATCATCATCACGAGCATCCACACGAGGCCGAAGAACACGTGCAGACCGTGCGTGGCGACCAGCGTGAAGAACGACGAAAGGAACGCGCTGCGCTGCGGGCCGGCGCCTTCGGCGATGAGGTGCGAGAACTCGCGCAGTTCGAGCACGAGGAACGACGCACCCAGGACGAAGGTGACGGCGAGCCAGCCGAGCACCATGCCGTTCTTGCGCTGGTGGGCGCCAAGCATCGCGAAGCCGTACGTGATGCTCGAAAGCAGCAGCACGGCCGTTTCGAGCGCCACGCCCGGAACGTCGAACAGGTCCTTGCCCGTGGGGCCGCCCGCGAACTGATGGCCCAGTACGCCGAAGGTGGCGAACAGCGCCGCGAACAGCACGCAGTCGGTCATCAGGTAAACCCAGAAGCCGAATACCGAGTTCGACTGCGGATGATCGTGGTGATCGAATTCGGCAAGCGTTGCCGTGTTGGTTTTCGTCAACATCAGATTGCCTCCTCGGCGACCAGGTCACGCTTGGCCACGGCGACGCCGGTGCCGAAGCGCCGTTCCTCGATCTCGCGGACCTTCGCGGCCGGAATGTAGTAACCGTCGTTCTTGCCGAAGCTCTTGATGATGATCGTCAGCGCAACGCCGACGAAGCCGAGCACCGCAAGCCAGGTGATGTGCCACACGGCGGCAAAGCCGAGCACGAGGCTGAAGAGGCCGACGACAAGACCCGCCGCGGTGTTGGACGGCATATGAATGTCCGTGTATTTCGCTGCAAGACCGTAACCGCGGCCCGATTCCTTCATATGGGCGAAGGCGTCGATATCTTCAACGTGCGGAATGACCGCGAAGTTGTAGACCGCCGGCGGCGACGACGTTGCCCATTCGAGCGTGCGGCCGTCCCACGGATCGCCATTCACGTCCTTGCACTCGGCCTTGTTGCGGTTCACGAAAGCCATCACCCACAGCAGGACCTGGAACACGACGCCAAGCGCGATGATCCCGGCGCCAATGGCGGCGACGACGAAGTACGGATGCCATTCGGGCACGTCATAGTGGTTGGTACGACGCGTGGCGCCCATGAAGCCGAGCACATAGATAGGCACGAAAGCCACGTAGAAGCCGACGAACCAGCACCAGAACGACGCCTTGCCGAGCTTTTCGCTGGGCTTCAGACCAAACACCTTCGGGAACCAGTACTGCAGGCCCGCGAGGTAGCCGAACACCACGCCGCCGATAATGGCGTTGTGGAAGTGCGCGACGAGGAACAACGAGTTGTGCAGCACGAAGTCCGCACCCGGAATGGCCATCATCACGCCGGTCATGCCGCCAATCGAGAACGTCACCATGAAGCCGATGGTCCAGAGCACCGGCGTGGTGAAGTGGACGCGGCCACGGTACATCGTGAACAGCCAGTTGAAGATCTTCACGCCGGTCGGAATGGCGATGATCATCGTCGCGATGCCGAAGAACGCGTTGACGTCGGCGCCCGAACCCATCGTGAAGAAGTGGTGCGCCCACACGAGGAACGCCAGCACCATGATCGCGCACGAGGCGTAGACCATCGTCTTGTAGCCGAACAGCGGCTTCTTGCAGAACGTGGCCATCACCTCCGAATAGATACCGAACGCCGGCAGCACGAGGATGTACACCTCGGGGTGGCCCCACGCCCAGATCAGGTTCAGGTAGAGCATGGGGTTGCCGCCAAGCTCATTCGTGAAAAAGTGCGTGCCGACGTAGCGGTCGAGACCGAGCAGCGCCACGGCGATCGTGAGAATGGGGAACGTGGCCATGATGAGCACGTTCGAGCACAGCGCCGTCCACGTGAACACGGGCATCTTCATGAGCGTCATGCCCGGCGCGCGCATCTTGATGATCGTGACGAAGAAGTTCACGCCCGTAATCAAGGTGCCGACGCCGGAAAGCTGGACCGCCCAGATGTAATAGTCCACCCCCACGTCCGGACTGAACTGCAACTCGGAGAGCGGCGGATACGCGAGCCAACCCACCTTCGCGAACTCGCCGACCACGAGCGAAAGGTTGATGAGGATCGCGCTGATCGCCGTCATCCAGAACGAGAGCGAGTTCAGGAACGGGAACGCCACGTCGCGCGCGCCGATCTGCAGGGGCACGACGAGGTTGAAGAAACCGACCATGAGCGCCATCGCCATGAAGAAGATCATGATGACGCCGTGCGCCGTGAAGATCTGGTCGAAGTGATGCGGCGGCAGATAGCCGGGCGAATCGAACGCAATGGCCTGCTGGATGCGCATCATGACCGCGTCGGCAAAGCCGCGCACGAGCATGAGCACCGCCACGATCATGTACATCACGCCGATGCGTTTGTGGTCCACGCTCGTGAGCCACTCGGTCCAGATGTACTTCCACTTGCCGGTCACGGTGACGAGACCGAGCACGCCAAGGACGATCAGCGCCATGAACGCCGCCGCGCCCATGATGATGGGCTGATCGAACGGGATCGCCTCTAATGTGAGTTTTCCAAACATGCTGCTTACCCCTTGGTCACGCAAGACGGGTCACTGAAATTCGTGACGTGGCCGTTGTTGTACTTCGCGATGATGTTGTTGAAGAGCTTCGGGTCGACGGTCGAGAAGTACTGCACCGGCGCCTTCTCCTGCGGCTTCGCGACCGACGCGTATTCGTCCATCGAAAGCTGCGTGGACGACGTCTTCACCTTCTGCACCCACGCGTCGAAGTCCTGCTGGCTCGTGGCGAGCGTGCGGAACTTCATGTCCGAGAAGCCCTTGCCGCTGTAGTTGGACGAGAGACCGTCGAAATTGCCCGCTTCGTCGGCGATCAGGTGCAGACGCGTTTGCATGCCCGCCATGGCGTAGACCTGGGTGCCCAGTTGCGGGATGAAGAACGAGTTCATCACCGAGTCCGACGTGATGCGGAAGTTGACCGGCGTGCCAACGGGCACGGCAAGCTGGTTCACCGAGGCAATGCCGAGGTCCGGGTAGATGAAGAGCCACTTCCAGTCGAGCGCGACGACCTCGACGTTGATGGGCTTCACGCTCGACTCCAGCGGCTTGTACGGGTCGAGTTCATGCGACGTTCGCCACGTGAGGATGGCGAGGAACAGGATGATCACGGCCGGAATGGCCCAGACCACCACTTCGATCGCCGTGGAGTGGGCCCACTTCGGCGCGTAGGTCGCGTTGCGGTTCGAGGCGCGGTAGCGCCACGCGAACACGAGCGTCAGGATGATGACGGGCACCACGACCAGCAGCATGGCCCACGTGGCCGTGAGGATGAGCGATTTCTCGGCCGCGCCCACGCTGCCCTTCGGGTCCATCACGGCAAAATTGCCGCTGCACCCCGCAAGGGAAACGAGCAGCCCGCTGCCGAGGGGGATTAACCACCTTTTAAAGGCTTTTCTGTCTTTCATGTTTGCCTGTTCTTCCGTTGTCCACCAAAACCCGTAACACCCAACACATCTGCATCGCAAACTCGCCACGCAAAATGCACCCGTATCGTATTCGGCTCGATTCTACGGAAAGCAATAATCTCGAAATTTGATCTTTGCCAAGGATTCGCAAACAGGACAAAGCTCGCCCGGGCGAGCGCGACGGAAAGCCGCAATTATCTTTCTAACTGCTTTCATCTCGCAAACGCCCACTGCACAATGGTTTCAGCGCGAACTACGCCGCGGAACCAGGCGAAGAAGGGGACCGAAGATAACCATGGCGTAATCGATGAATTGTCAGGGAATGTGCCAATTCGTTCGAATTTCAGCGTCGCCTTTATCCCGTTTTTATTTTCGCGACAGTGCCGATATTCGAATTTAAATAACTGACCTATGCGTCAATCTTTTTTGATCGCAATAAATTGACTGGAATCAAATAATTGAATGTCAAATGATCTTCTGTGCGCATTTGACGCATGTCGTCCGACGCCGCACAATCGACATTCATCGGGGCGCCCAGCCACACGGGTTCGGGCGCGCCTCACCCTCGCCGCTTGTTGGCGAAACCGATCGCTTGCGTTATCTTGCCAGGTTACCCAAGCGCCGCAGCAAGATCGATCGCCACGCCCATGAATTCTGCTTCCAGTGCCTCGCCAGACCGCTCCGCCGACCAGCAGGAGATCCCCGAAAAGCCAGGCGACTCCTATGTGCAGTCGTTCGCGCGCGGGCTTTCGGTGATCCGCGCGTTCAACGCCGAGCATCCCGAGCAGACCCTCACCGACGTCGCCGCCGCCACGGGCCTCACTCGCGCCGGAGCGCGCCGCATTCTGCTCACGCTGCAGACGCTCGGCTACGTCGAAGCCGAGGGACGCCTTTTTCGCCTCACCCCGCGCATTCTCGATCTGGGTTTCGCGTACCTCACGTCGATGCCGTTCTGGAATCTCGCCGAGCCGGTGATGGAAGAGCTGTCGCAGCAGGTGCACGAGAGCTGTTCGGCGGCTGTGCTCGACCGCACCGAGATCGTCTACGTGCTGCGCGTGCCCACGCACAAGATCATGACGATCAACCTCTCGATCGGCAGCCGCCTGCCCGCGTACTGCACGTCGATGGGGCGCGTGCTGCTCGCGTCGCTCGACGACGCCGCGCTGGAAGAAACGCTCGGCTCCTCGCCGCTCTACGCGCATACGCCGCGCACGGTCACGGACGTCGGCGAACTCAAAAAAATCATCGGGCAGGTGCGCCAGCAGGGCTGGGCGATCGTCGATCAGGAACTGGAAGGCGGCCTCATCTCGATCTCCGCGCCCATTCGCAACCGCCAGGGCCGCGTGATCGCCGCGATGAACATCAGCGGCAACGCGCAGCGCACGTCAGCCAGGCAGATGGTGAAGACCTTCCTCGAACCGCTTCAGCAGGCGGCGGCCCGCGTGTCGGGCATGGTCGCGCGGCGCACATAAAGCGACCGCGGGCAACTGCGGACAACCACGCCCGCGCGATTTTCACGCCACCTCGGCAAACACCTGCACGAGCCAGTCGGCGAACGCGCGCACGCGCAACGACAACTGGCGGTTCTGCGGATACAGCACCGAAACCGGCAGGGGCGGCGGCGGATGGGCGGGCAGCACGACGCACA
Organism: Paraburkholderia sp. J76; assembly: GCF_905220295.1. Lineage (NCBI taxonomy): Bacteria > Pseudomonadati > Pseudomonadota > Betaproteobacteria > Burkholderiales > Burkholderiaceae > Paraburkholderia > Paraburkholderia sp. J76. Next base: position 204,297 of record NZ_CAJMZJ010000006.1, on the reverse strand, counting down.
ATTCGCCGTTGGCGAGCAGTTCGCGCACGCGATAGCGCGGCACCTGCACGATGCCGAGGCCGGCCAGCGCGCCCGCCGTGTAGAGTTCCGCGCCGTTCACGGCCACCGGGCCCGGCAGCGTCACCTCGACGACACCGGCGGATGTCGTGAATTCGAGCGGCAGCGCGCGGCCGGTGGCCGGCGAAACATAGTTCACGGCCCGATGGCCCGGTCCAGCCGGCTTGCCCGCGTTGTCCGCGCCGGCGCCCGCGAGCGCCTCGATCGACTCGGGGTCGCCGTGCCGTTCGAGATACGCCGGGCTCGCGCAGCTCACCTGCTCCAGCAGCGCCACGCGCCGCGCGATCATCGAGGAATCGGCCAGCTCGCCCGCGCGCAGCACGCAATCCACGCCCTCGCGCACGAGGTCGACGAAGTGGTCGCCCGAGCCGATGAAGAGTTCGATGCGCGGATAGCGCGCGAGAAAGTCGGGCAGGCGCGGCATGACGAAATACTGCGTGAGCGTGCCCTGCATGTTCACGCGCAAGCGCCCCTGCGGATCGGTGTCGCGAAACGCCTCCTCGGTTTCCTCGAGGTCGGCGAGCAGGCGCATGCAGCGCTGATAGTAGGCGTCGCCGTCGAGCGTCGGCTTGACCTGGCGCGTCGTGCGTTCGAGCAGACGCACGCCCAGGCGCGCTTCGAGACGCTTGATCGAATTGGTGACCGTCGCGCGCGGCAGGTTCAGATCCTCGGCCGCCTGCGTGAAGCTGCGGCGGTCGACGATACGCGTAAAAATCTGCATCTCCTGGAAGCGATCCAAAGGGCATTCTCGTTGAGTTCTCGGGTCGCCAGCATCTTCTCATGGCAACCGCGCCCAACAAAAATCCCCCAGTCCGCAACGCGGCTAACCGGCCGCCACCTGCCGCACGAGCTTGACGAACGCCCCGCCCGCTTCCTCCAGATGACCCGAATTGTCGATACGCGCGAACGCCGCGCCCCTGGGCACCTCGAACGGCGCACGCCGCGCGAGCCGCAACGCGACCTGCCCGGGCGTCTCGCGCGCGCGGGAAGCGAGGCGCGCGGCGAGCACGTGCTGCGCCGCTTCGACGTGCACGAGCGTCATGCGCGGGTAGCGCTCGAACGCTTCGCCCGCGTAGGCGCGCGAACCGTTCACCACGACGGTGCAGCCGAGCGCCATCCACTGGTCGATCTCCACGCCCACGCCGTAGCGCAGCGCGTGGCTGCGCCATTGCAGCGCGAAGAGACCGCGCTGCGAACGCGCCTCGAATTCGGCTTCCGTGAGCGCGATGTGGTTCTCGCCGCCGCTGTCTTCGCGTGTGATGTAGCGATGCGCGAACATGACGTCTTCGCCGGACAGGCGTTCGCGCGCGTAACGCAGCAGCGTGTCCTTGCCCGCGCCCGACGGCCCCATGACGTAAATGAGGCCGCCCTTCATGCGCGAGCCTCCGCGAACGGCAGGCGGCGCCACAGCGCGAACGGCGCGCCCGGCCCGGGCTCGACGAAGAGAGCCGCGCCCTCCACGGGCAGCGTGCCCGCGTCGCTCATCTGCGTGTTCCAGGCGTCGACGAGTTGCGCGCACGTTTGCGCGTCGTTCAGCGAATCGGATAGCGTCATGTGAAAGCGGAATTCTTCGAATACGTACGGGTAGCCCCACGCCTCCACGTACGCGCGCTGGCGCGGCGTGAGCGGCGCGTCCAGGCGCTTCGCGAGTTCGGCGGGCGTTTGCGGGGCGCGCAGCGAAGCGAGCGCGCGCAATGCGTTGGCAGCCAGTTCGCGTAGCGCGGTTTCGCCGGCATTGTCGGCGGGGCACAGCGCCACAAAGCGGCCAAGAAGCGCCGCTTCGACGTTGGCCTCCAAACGCGCCTGCCGCTGCGCCCACTGCTGCGCGGCGGCCAGAAGCGCCGCGGGCGTCACGCCCGGCGCGAGACGGAACGGCGGCACGAGCGTACCGTGCCAGCCGTACCGGCGCGGCGCGGCGGTGAGCGTGTCCAGTGGTTGCGGCAAGCCCGCGAGCCACCGCGGCGGCGCGAGGGAATCGCCCGTTTCCGGATCGCGGCCAAGCCACGCGCAGCCCGCCTGCCACCACGCCGACTCGCGCGGCGGCGCATAGTAAAGCGCGAAGCGCGCGGCGTCGCCCCATTCGTGCGGCGCGCTCATAGGTCGTGCTCCACCATCAGTTGCACGCGGTCAGCCGCGAAGTGCGTGATGCCGTACTTGATCGGCACGCCGTCGAGATCGACGTCGACGTTTTCCACCCACAGCACTGGCTGCTGCCGGTTGATGTTCAGGCGCCGCGCCACTTCCGCATCGGGCAGCACGCTGCCGATACGGCTCCACTTGCGCAGATAGTCCGTCACGCCGTATTCGGCGAGCGCTTTCGACGTGCTGTCGACGCGCTCCATCACCACCGGCAGGTCGGCGAAACGCGCGGCGGGATACCAGCTTCGCGCGTAGGTGAGCGGCACGCCGCTGGACTCGTGCAGCGTTTCCAGCCGGTACACGAGTGCGCCCGCGCGCAGGCCGAGCGCCTTGGCGACCGTGGGGTCCGCCTTGCCGCGCGACGAGGCGAGCAGCCTGCCCGCCGCAGCATGCTGATGCCGCTTCAGGTTCTCCGTAAAACGCGTGCGCTTGCCGATGGTGTAGTCGATCGCGCCGGGCTGCACGAAGGTGCCGCGCCCCTGCTCCACGCTCACGAGGCCCAGCGCCGCGAGGCCCAGCATCGCGCGCCGCACCGTGTGACGGTTCACGTCGAAGCGGCGCGCAAGCTCGCCCTCGCTAGGCAGCCGCCCGTCTTCGCCGAAGCCCTTCGCCGCGATCTCGGCCGCGAGGATCTGCTCGATCTGCCGCCACACCGCCACCCCCGCGCCGCGCTCAAGCAGGCTGTACGGCGCCTCGTCGTTCGATGTCATGGTGCTGTCATTCCTCTCGGTTCCAATGGCGTTTTGTGCATTGTAGTGCGCAGGGCGTGATGGAAATATGAAAACCTCCGTTGCGTTCGCGCTAGACGACTGTACCATTAAACGTCTAGACGTTTAGATGAATAGATGGTTCAATCGAGGTCCGGGCAACGCGGTTCGAAAGGCGCGGTTGTCATGTTCGCCCGCATCCGTTCACGACACAGGAACTCCGATGAACGCTTCCTCCATTCCATCCTCCACGGCGGCAACCCGGCGCGCATGGATGGCCGTTCTCGCGCACACCCCGCGCGCCGAGCTTGAGGCGGCGCTCGGCGTCGCGCTCGCCGGGGCGCCCGAGCCCGCTTTCGACTGGCTGCGTTCGCCGCAAACCGGCCTTGCCATGGTTCGCGGGCGCATTGGGGGCACCGGCGACGCCTTCAACCTGGGCGAAGCCACTGTCACGCGCGCCACGCTGCGTCTGTGCCCCTCTGCCACCGATGGCGCCGATGCCGGTCAACCCGGCCCGGTCGGCGTGGCCTGCCATCTGGGCCGCGACAAGCGCCGCGCCGAACTGGCCGCGCTCGCCGACGCGCTGCTGCAACTGCCCGCGCGTCACGACCAGTTGCACGCGCGGTTGATCGAGCCGCTGGCCGCGCGTCTCGCCGCGCGGCGCAACGCGCGCCGCGCCGATGCCGCCAGCACGCGGGTCGAGTTCTTCACGATGGTTCGAGGTGACGCATGAGCAACGAACGCGACACTAACAGCGCCTTGACGCCCGATCTGCTCACGGCGCTCGCGCCCGGTTTCGGCGATCCGGTTCACGACACGCAGACGGTATTTCGCACGCTGCTCGACGCGCTCGCGCGCCCCGGCACCATCGGCGTGATCGAAGCGCCGCTGCCCGCGGCCACGGCTGCGAACGCCTCGCCCGCGCGCGCCGGACTTGCCGCCTTCGCCTCGCTGCTCTCACTCGCGGATTACGCCACGCCGGTTTGGCTCGCTCAAGCCGACGCGGCGCTCGCCGCCGCGTTGCGCTTTCACGCTGGCGCGCCGCTTGCCGTGCAAGCGCACGAAGCCGCGTTCGCCTACGTGCACGACGCCGCCGCGCTGCCGCCGCTCGAAACCTTTGCGAGCGGCACGCCCGAGTCGCCCGAGCAGTCGGCCACGGTTTTCGTGCGCGTCGATTCGCTCACCGGCGGCGCCCCGCTCACGCTGCGCGGCCCCGGCATCGAAACGAGCTGCAGCATCGCGCCGGCCGGGCTGCCGGGGCGCTTCTGGCGCGAACGCGCCGCCCTCGCGCCGCATTTTCCGTGCGGCATCGACTTCTATCTCGTGTGCGGCGACCGTCTGATGGGCCTGCCGCGCACCACGCTCGTGGAGGTGCACTGATGTACGTCGCCGTCAAAGGAGGGGAGCGCGCGATCGAAGCGTCGTGGCGTCTGCTCGACGAAGCGCGCCGCGGCGACCCGGGCGTGCCCGAGTTGAGCGTCGCGCAGATCCGCGAGCAGATGCGCCTGGCCGTCGCGCGTGTGATGGCCGAGGGTTCCGTCTACGACGAAGAACTCGCCGCGCTCGCAATCAAGCAGGCAGCGGGCGATCTCGTCGAAGCGATCTTTTTGCTGCGCGCGTATCGCACCACACTGCCGCGTTTTGGCTACACGCAGCCGGTGGAAACGGAACACATGGCGGTGGAGCGCCGCATTTCCGCCACCTTCAAAGATGTGCCCGGCGGCCAGGTGCTCGGCGCGACCTACGATTACACGCAGCGTCTGCTCGACTTCACGCTGCTAGCCGATGGCGACGATGCCGCCAGCGCCGCGCCGCGCGCGAGCCATGATGCGCCGCCCGAAGAGGCGATGCCGCGCGTGATCTCGCTGCTCGACAGGGAAGGCCTGATCGAGCAGGAAGCGCGCTCGTGCGAAGCGCGCGAGCCTGGCGACCTCTCGCGCGAGCCGCTGGCGTTTCCCGCCGGGCGCACCGTGCGTCTGCAGAATCTCGCACGCGGCGACGAAGGCTTCCTGCTCGCGATGGGCTATGCCACGCAGCGCGGCTACGCGCATTCGCATCCGTTCGCGGGCGAAATCCGTTTTGGTTCGGTGTGCGTAGAAATGATGCTGGACGAACTCGACGAGGCCGTGGAAATCGGCGAAATCGATCTGACCGAGTGCCAGATGATCAACCAGTTCGCGGGCGCGAAAGACGTGCCGCCGCAGTTCACGCAGGGCTACGGTCTTGCGTTCGGGCACGCGGAACGCAAGTCCATGGCGATGGCGCTCGTCGACCGCGCGCTGCGAGCCGAGGAACTGGGCGAGACGATCGCCTCGCCGGCTCAGGACATCGAATTCATGCTCTCGCACAGCGACAACGTGGAAGCTTCGGGTTTCGTTCAACACCTGAAGCTGCCGCATTACGTGGACTTCCAGGCCGAACTGGAACTCGTGCGAAAACTGCGCGCGCAGCATGAAAGCAGCACCGCTACCGATGCGGATACAAGCGACAAGGAGGCCGCATGAACGCGCCCGATACGTTGCCCACGACCGCAGCCGAAGTCGCGTCGCATGAAACGCAGGCTGCTTCGGGCTACAACTTCGCGTACCTCGACGAACAGACCAAGCGCATGCTGCGCCGCGCGCTGCTCAAGGCCGTGGCCGTGCCGGGCTACCAGGTGCCGTTCGCCTCGCGCGAAATGCCGTTGCCGTATGGCTGGGGCACGGGCGGCATTCAGGTGACGGCGGCGATCATCGGCGCGAAGGACACGCTCAAGGTGATCGACCAGGGCTCGGACGACACCACGAACGCCGTGAACATCCGTCGCTTTTTCGCGCGCACCACGGGCGTGGCCACCACGCGCCGCACGAGCGAGGCGTCGATCGTCCAGACGCGGCACCGCATTCCCGAAACGCCGCTCACGGACAAGCAGATCCTCGTATACCAGGTGCCGATGCCCGAGCCGCTGTTCCGCCTGGAGCCGCGCGTGGCCGAATGCAGGAAGCTGCATGCGCTCGCCGACTACGGTCTCATCAGCGTGAAACTGTACGAGGACATCGTGCAGCACGGCAGCATCGCCACGACCTACGATTATCCGGTCACGGTGAACGGCCGCTATCTCACGTCGCCCTCGCCGATTCCGAAGTTCGACAATCCCAAGCTTCACATGAACGCCGCGCTGCAGTTGTTCGGCGCGGGCCGCGAGCGCCGCATCTACGCAATTCCGCCGTACACGCCGGTAAAGAGCCTCGATTTCGACGACCATCCGTTCGAAGTGCAGCGCTGGGAGCATGCATGCGCATTGTGCGGCTCGCGCGAAAGCTTCCTCGACGAGATGATCGTCGACGACGCGGGCAAGCGCATGTTCGTGTGCTCGGACAGCGACTACTGCCACGACCGGCGCGAACAGATCGATGCGCGCGCAACGAACGAAGCGGGAGAAAACGCATGACGCCGCTGTTAAGCGCACGATCGCTCACGAAGCAGTACGGCGGCCGCAACGGCTGCCGCGACGTGAGCTTCGACCTCTATCCCGGCGAGGTGCTGTGCATCGTCGGCGAATCGGGTTCGGGCAAGACCACGCTGCTGAACACACTCGCGCTGCGCGCCGAATCCGACTCGGGCACGCTGCACTACACGAACTCGAACGGCGAAACGCTCGATTTGCGCACGCTTTCCGAGCCGCGCCGCCGTTTGCTTGCGCGCACCGAATGGGGCTTCGTGCAGCAGAATCCGCGTGACGGCCTGCGCGCGGGCGTTTCCGCCGGCGCCAATATCGGCGAGCCGCTGATGGCCGTGGGCGCGCGCCATTACGGGCAAATCCGCAACACGGCGCAGCAATGGATGCAGCGCGTGGAGCTTGACGCCCAGCGCATCGACGAATTGCCTTCGGCGTTTTCGGGCGGCATGCAGCAGCGGCTGCAGATCGCGCGCAATCTCGTCACGGGGCCGCGTCTCGTCTTCATGGACGAGCCCACGGCGGGCCTCGACGTGTCCGTGCAGGCGCGCCTGCTCGACCTGCTGCGCACGCTCACGGGCACGCTGCATCTTTCGGTGCTGATCGTCACGCACGACATTGGCGTCGCGCGCCTGCTCGCGCATCGCTTGATGGTGATGCAAGGCGGCACGGTGGTCGAATCGGGCCTGACCGACCAGGTGCTGGACGACCCGCAACATCCCTATACGCAGACGCTGGTGGCATCCGTGCTGCCGGTCTAGGATGATCGACATGACCCTCACTTCATCATCGGCTCAATCGCCGGCCGCACGCGCTGGCCGCGGCACGCGCGCGTTCATCGAGCGCCCCGCGCTCATGCTGCGCGCCGAAGACGTGCGCAAGACCTTCACGCTGCACGGCCAGGGCGGCATCGGCATCGAAGCGCTCGCGGGCGTTTCGCTCGACGTCGAGCGCGGCGAATGCATCGTGCTGGTCGGGCCATCGGGCGCGGGCAAGAGCACGTTTTTGCGCTGCCTGTATGGCAACTATCTGGCGAGCGGCGGGTCCATTACGATTCGCGACGAAGGCGCGCCGCTCGAACATCTGGAGATCACAGGCGCGGCGCCGCATGACATCCTGCGGCTGCGCCGCAACGTGATGGGCTACGTGAGCCAGTTTTTGCGCGTGATTCCCCGTGTGAGCGCGCTCGACATCGTGGCCGCGCCGCTCGTTTCGCGCGGCGTGGAAGAAGACGAAGCCCGCGAGCGCGCGCAAACGCTGCTGGCGCGCCTGAACGTGCCGCCGCGCCTCTGGCCGCTCGCGCCCGCCACGTTTTCGGGCGGCGAGCAGCAGCGCGTGAACATCGCGCGGGGCCTGATCGCGCAGCACCGCGTGCTGCTGCTCGACGAGCCCACGGCCTCGCTCGACGCGGAAAACCGCGAAATCGTCGCGAGCCTGATCGGCGAGGCGCGCGGGCGCGGCGCCGCGATCGTCGGCGTGTTCCATGACGAGGACACGCGAGAGCGCGTCGCCACGCGCGTACTCGAACTCGCCGCGCCGCGCGCACAAGCACCGCTCACCGCCGCGGCCTGAATACCTGTCTGATAACGGAGCCTGACGATGTTGATCAAGAACGCTCGCATCGTGACGCGAGACGAAGTTTTCACCGGCACGCTATGCGTGGACGACGGCAAGATCCGCGACATCTCGCGCGGCTCGACCGCCGCGCCCGAAGCCGAAGACTGGGAAGGCGACTTCCTGCTGCCCGGTCTCGTCGAACTGCACACCGACAACCTGGAAAAGCACCTCGCCCCGCGCCCCGGCGTGCACTGGAACACCGACGCCGCCTTCGTCATTCACGACGCGCAGATCGCCGCCGCCGGCATCACCACGGTGTTCGATGCGCTCGCCATCGGCACGCGCCTGGCTGTCGGCGTGCGCGGCCGCGACGTGCAACTCGCGAGCGCCAACGCGCTCAAGCGCTTTTCCGAGCGCAACCTGCTGCGCGCCGAACACTTCCTGCACCTGCGCTGCGAAATCGCCACCGAAGACGTGATCGAGCTGTTCGACACGCTGAGCGGTCATCCGCTGCTGCGCCTCGCCTCGGTGATGGACCACACGCCGGGCCAGCGCCAGTGGCACGACCGCGAGCAATGGCGCAAATTCCAGGAGCGTCACGGCAAGTGGACCGACGAGCAGACGAACACCATGCTCGCCGAAATGGCCACCGAACAGGAGCGCTACGCCGACGCGCACCGCCTCGAAATCGTACAGCGCTGCCGCGCGCGCGGCATCCCGCTCGCGAGCCACGACGACACGCTCGTGGAGCACGTCGAGCAGGCCGCCGCCGAAGGCATCGTGCTCGCCGAATTCCCGACCACGCGCGTGGCCGCCGAGGAAGCGAAAAAGCGCGGCATCGCGACGATCATGGGCGCGCCGAATGTGGTGCGCGGCGGCTCGCATTCGGGCAACGTCTCGGCGCTGGAACTGGCGCAGGCCGGTTTGCTCGACATCCTCTCGTCCGACTACGTGCCGTCGAGCCTGTTGACCGCCGCGTTCGACCTCGTGACCAAGGCCGACTGGACGCTGCCGAGGGCGCTCGCCACGGTCTCGTGGGAACCCGCCAGCAAGTCGGGCCTGCACGACCGCGGCGCAATCGAGCCGGGCCTTCGCGGGGACTTCGTACGCGTGACGATGCTCGACACGCTACCGGTGCCGCGCGCGACCTGGCGCGCGGGCGTGCGCGTGGTCTGACGACCCGCCCACCGACGGCGTTCACCAACGATACGCCGTCGTTTTCATTTCAACTTCCCTACGGACGATGCCGGAATGCCTTCCGGCATCCGTCCGACTGTTGCGGCCCAGCATCGTCCGACCCGCCGCGCTCACGCCGCCGCCCCCTTCCCGCATCGCCCCGTAAGCCTTATCCGACAAGGCTTTGCCTTACTTCGTACAAGCGCACGGGCGTACACTTAATGGGCCGCTTTCCCGCTATCCGGTATTACACTAGCGACGCAGCAATTTTGACCTGGTAAGCTTGCCGCGCTTTGCTGGCCGCAGGCCGGCGGGTCCAACAATAATCCGGCGCGAGCCGCGCCGGAAATGCGCCATGGCGGCACAACCGCACGCGGCGCGCCCTGAACCATCTCGAGGAGTACCCATAGTGAAGAAACTGCTTGCCACCCTCACGGTTGCCCTGCTTGCCGTCTCGGCCGGCGTCGCCCACGCGAAGGACTGGTCCACCGTGCGTTTCGGCGTCGACGCCAGCTACGCACCGTTCGAATCCAAAGCACCCGATGGCAAGCTGGTCGGCTTCGACATCGACCTCGGCAACGAAATCTGCAAGCGCCTGAACGCCAAGTGCGTGTGGGTCGAGCAGGACTTCGACGGCATGATCCCGGGCCTGAAGGCCAAGAAGTTCGACGGCGTGCTCTCGTCGATGACGATCACCCCGCAGCGCGAGCAGCAGATCGGCTTCTCGGCGAAGCTGTTCAATACGCCGACGCGCCTCGTCGCCAAGAAGGGTTCGAGCCTCACGCCGACGGCCGACTCGCTCAAGGGCAAGTCGGTGGGCGTCGAACAAGGCACGATCCAGGAAACCTACGCCAAGGAAAACTGGGCGCCGAAGGGCGTGAACGTCGTTCCTTACCAGAACCAGGACCAGGTCTACGCCGACCTGATCTCGGGCCGTCTGGACGCCGCGCTGCAGGACGAAGTGCAAGCGGACCTGGGCTTCCTGAAGACGCCGCGCGGCGCTGGCTTCCAGTTCGCCGGCAAGGAAATCCCGACGGGCGCCGCCGCTATCGGCCTGCGCAAGGAAGACACCGACCTGAAGGCGAAGATCGACAAGGCTATCGCCGACATGATCAAGGACGGCACGTACAAGAAGATCGAAGCCAAATACTTCGACTTCGACGTGTACGGCGGCTAAGCACCGTATCGCGCCAGCGCTGCCTGGTGGCGCGCGAAGCCCGGACTTTCGTCCGGGCTTTTTCTTTTCCCCGATTTATTTCGGATTCCATATTTTTTGACGATGCCGGCCGCGCTTGCGGGCGGCCCGGTTCCGGCGCCGCGCCGAATCGGCTAAGATCGGTCTACGGCCCCCGCGTGCTTTTATGGGGCCATCGTTCATTCCAACACCTTTTGCGGGCCGCCGCGCCTCGCGCATCCATCATGCAAACCCGAAACCATCCGTTGATCGCGCCCGCCCTCGGTACCGCGCGGGAACTTGCCAGTTTCCACTACGGCGAAGCCAGCGGCGGCCAGAAGGTCTACATTCAGTCCTCCCTGCACGCCGACGAACTGCCGGGCATGCTCGTCTCGTGGGCGCTGCGGCGCAAGCTCGCGGAACTGGAAGCCGCGGGCCGCCTGCGCGGCGAGGTCGTGATCGTGCCGGTGCCCAACCCCGTGGGCCTGAATCAGCACTGGCTCGGTCATATGATCGGCCGCTTCGAATCGAATACGGCGCAGAACTTCAACCGCAATTTCCACGAGCTGACCGCACTCGTGCTGCCCGACATCGAACCGCGCCTCGGGCCCGACGAAGCCGCGAACCGCACGGCCATTCGCGCGGCCATGGGCGAAGCCCTGGCCGCGCAGCAACCCAAAACCGAACTCGATTCGATGCGACTCGCGCTCCAGCGCCTTTCGTACGACGCCGACATCGTGCTCGACCTGCATTGCGACTGGGAAGCCGCCATGCACATCTACACAAACCCCGAGCTGTGGCCCGATGTCGAGCCGCTCGCGCGCTATCTCGACGCCAAGGCGTCGCTGCTCGCGCTCAACTCGATCGGCAATCCGTTCGACGAGATTCACAGCTTCTGCTGGTCGGAACTGCGCGAACACTTCGACAAGCGATACCCCATTCCGTACGGCTCGATTTCGGTGACGGTCGAACTGCGCGGCCAGCGCGACGTCTCGCACGAACTCGCCGAACACGACGCGCAGGCCATCGTCGAGTATCTGATCGGGCGCGGCGTGATCGAGGGCACGGCCGCGCCGCTGCCGCCGCTCGCTTATGCCGCCACGCCGCTCGCGGGCACGGAGCCGATCGTGGCGCCCGCCAGCGGCGTGCTCGCGTTCCGCGTGGATTGCGGCACGTGGGTGGAACGCGGCGCGGCAATCGCCGACATCATCGACCCGCTCGCCGACACCGTGACGACGCTGCAAGCGGGCGTAAGCGGCGTGGTGTACGCACGCCATAGCGCGCGCTTCGCCACGGCTGGCATGGAAGTCGCGCGCATTGCCGGCGAAAAGCCCATTCGCAGCGGCTCGCTCCTCTCGCTGTAAACACAATAGCTTTGCGCAAAGGGCTCGCACCACAAGTGCGAGCCCTTTTTCATGGGCTTTCCCGCCATTTCATTTATTTCGGATAGCTAATTTTTCACTTTAACGAATCGATGGCAATCAGCCATGTAAAAGGCGCATTGATCGGCCGTTAATGCGTTCTTGAGATTAATCAATTCCGGCTTGAAACCGGATTCAAAAGATCGATTAGCCGGGCAAATAGAAGAAAGCTTAGAAAAAAATTTTATATGGCCGATTATCGCAATCCGGCCTTTCAAATAGCGGCGAAAATCGCCCGTAAAGCCAATACGGGCGGCCCTCATGCGCCAATTCCCTCGTGCGCAACCCGTGTGTCGCATCCACACAACAGAATAGCGACATTTAGCCTACAAACCCTTACTGTCACATTCCTTTCGTTGTCGACCCTTAAATTGCACCCCCGTCGCATTGACCGGCCCATAAGAGACCGGAGTAGTCATCTTCCCTTTACCCGGAGAAACAATTGAATAAGAAAATTCTGACCACCGCTATTCTTGCCTCGATCGCAGGCGTTGCCCACGCACAAAGCAGCGTGACGCTTTACGGCGTGATCGACGCAGGCGTGAACTACATCAGCAACGTAAAGAACACGACGGGCGGCAGCTCGCACCAGTTCTCGTACGGTGACGGCGTGGCGCAGGGCAGCCGTTGGGGCCTGCGCGGCACGGAAGACCTGGGCGGCGGCCTGAAGGCGATCTTCGTGCTCGAAAACGGCTTCAACAGCGGCAACGGCACGGCAGGCCAGGGCGGCGCGATGTTCGGCCGTCAAGCGTTCGTCGGTCTGACGCAATCGAACATCGGTTCGCTGACGTTCGGCCGTCAATACTCGTTCAACACCGACATTCTCGGCTCGCAGTACTCGACCGGCGGCAACACGGTTTCGGGTAACTGGGCGTACCACTTCAACGACATCGACCAGTTGACCTCGAGCCGCATCAACAACGCGGTCAAGTTCCAGAGCGTGAACTTCGCGGGCTTCACGTTCGGCGGTCTGTACGGCTTCTCGAACTCGACCTCGTTCGCCGGCGCACCGGCAACGGGTCCGGCGGCCAACCCGGTCGCCGGTTCGTCGCGCGCGTACAGCTTCGGCGCGAACTACGGCTACGGCCCGTTCAGCCTCGGCGCTGCGTACACGTACCTCACGTACCCGGGCCAGACCACGCCGGCGACGTCGACCACCCTCTCCAACGTGCCGCAGGGCACGCTGCGCGACCTGCGCTCGTTCGGCGTGGGTGGCCGCTATATCGTCGGCCCGGCAACGCTGTGGGCCCTGTGGACCAACACGCTGCTCTCGCCGATCGCCGGTTCGTCGACGCTCTACAACGCGTACGAAGCGGGCGCCAAGTACGCCTTCACGCCGGCTTTCGCGGCTGGCCTCGGCTACACGTACTCGCGCACGTCGGGCAGCCAGACGGCTCACTGGAACCAGGTCAACGCATCGCTTGACTACGCGCTCAGCAAGCGCACCGACGTCTACGGCCTCGTGTCGTACCAGGACGCATCGGGCACGCTGCCGAACGGCCAGAAGGTTCAGGCGCAGATCGGCGACTCGGGCTCGAACATTTTCCAGCCGTCGGGCACGGGTTCGCAGGATCAAGTCGCGGTTCGCGTCGGTATCCGCCACAAGTTCTAAGCAGCAATCTACGCAACAGCGCAGCCGGCGGCTCATGGCGCCGGCTCCGCCCGGCGCGCCGCAGCCCAGGCTGCGCGCCGCGCCTTACCGGACGGGGCATTCCTTTGGGATGCCCCGCTTTTTTTTGCTTCATCGCGGTCGCTGCACGACGCCTTTTGTCACGCCTTCCTGACGAACTCCGACTTGAGGCTCATCGCGCCAAAGCCGTCGATCTTGCAGTCGATATCGTGGTCGCTGTCCACCAGCCGGATGTTTTTCACCTTGGTGCCCATCTTGATCACGCCGCCCGAACCCTTGAGTTTCAGGTCCTTGATGACCGTGACGGTGTCGCCGTCCTGGAGGACATTGCCGGCCGAATCGCGATACACCTTGCCCGCCGTTTCGGTCTGCGCGGCGGCGTGCCGCGACCATTCGTGCGCGCACTCCGGGCAGATGTAGACGTCCCCGTCTTCATAGGTGAACCCGGAATTACAGTTCGGACAGCGTGGCAATGCGCTCATGGGAAATCCTTGTTGCTGGCAGGGGCAATAAAAGCGCGCAAGTATAGCGGCTCGGGCACGTGGCCCAGCCTGCCGGGCGGCCGGCCTGCGACGTTATGACCGCCGCCACCCCGCCTCGGCCCGGCTTCTGGTACGCTGCGCTCTCTCACCTCGCAGCTATCGAACCGATGGAACTCCCTTTCAACGAAGCCGCCGTTTCGGTCACGCGCAACGCGCTTTCCGCAGCCGGCCAGGTCTTCCCCATGCGCGACATCGATGACGTGCGCATCGTCATCGGGCGGCGCAGCCGCGTCGTGCCCATCGCGATCAGTCTGGTGGGCGCCGCTGGCGCTGTCGTGGGCGGCGTGCTCGGCTCGGCGGCCGGTCTCGCATGCGGCGTGATGGTGATCGTGGTCGGCTGGCTCGCGTGGCTCTGGCAGGAAGCCCTGCACCGTCTTTATGTCGTGACGGGCGGAGAATCGCGCGAGGCGGTCACGAGCCTCGACGCTGCATTTCTCGAACGCGTCGAGCAAGCGGTGCGCACCGCCAAGGCCGCGCAAATGTCTCAAGCATCGCAACAAGCGACGCAAGCGACGCAGCCCGCGAGCGGCGCGACGAAGCCGCCAACGCCCTGACCTCTCGCGGGTAGCACCGCTCGCCCGCGCCTCACTCCATCTCGATCGACTTCACGTGCCAGATATCGCGGGCATATTCCGCGATCGCACGGTCCGAAGAGAATTTCCCCATTCCCGCCACGTTTTCGATCGCGCTCGCGGTCCACGCCGGCACGTCCTTGAAGCGCAGGTCGGCGGCGTCCTGGGCCTCGATGAAGGCCGAGTAGTCCGCCAGCACGAGGTAGTGGTCGCCCCAGTCCACGAGCGTGTGGAAGATGTCCGTGTAGCGCGCCGTATCGCCCGGCGAAAAGAAGCCCGTGCGGATCTGGTCGAGCGCGCGGCGCAGTTCGGCGTTTTCCTCGTACACCTGGCGCGGCCGGTAGCCCGCGCAACGCAACTGGTCGACCTGATCGGACGTGTGGCCGAAGATAAAGATGTTGTCCTGCCCCACGGCCTCGCCGATCTCGATGTTCGCGCCGTCCAGCGTGCCCATCGTGAGCGCGCCGTTGAGCGCGAGCTTCATGTTGCCGGTGCCGGACGCTTCGGTGCCCGCCGTCGAGATCTGCTCGGACAGGTCCGCGGCAGGAATCAGCGCCTCGGCCACGCTCACGCCGTAGTTCGGCACGAACACCACCTTGAGGCGATCGCCCACCACGGGATCGTCGTTGATCTTCGCGGCCACGTCGTTGATGAGGTGAATGATCATCTTCGCCATGCGGTACGCCGAGGCGGCCTTGCCCGCGAACAGCACGACGCGCGGCACCCAGTCGCGCTCCGGCGCTTCGAGAATGCGGTTGTAGCGCGTGATCACGTGCAGCACGTTGAGCAACTGGCGCTTGTACTCGTGAATGCGCTTGACCTGCATGTCGAACAGCGCGTCGGGATTGAAGACGATGCCCGTGCGCTCCAGCGCGCGGTGCGCAAGGCGCACCTTGTTGCTGCGCTTGGCCGCGCGGAACGCGGCGGCGAACGAAGCGTCGCCGCGCAGCTTGCGTAGCGCGTCCAGCTCGAACAGATCGCTGCGCCAGCGCGGCCCGATCGCTTCGTCCACGAGGCGCGCGAGCGGCGGGCTTGCCTGCGCGAGCCAGCGGCGCGGCGTGATGCCGTTGGTCACGTTCGTGAAGCGGTCGGGAAAGAGGCGCGCGAAGTCGGCGAAGATATCGCGCGTCATCAGTTGCGAGTGCAGCTTCGAAACGCCGTTCACCTTGTGGCTCGCCACGATCGCGAGATAGGCCATGCGCACGCGGCGCTGGCCGTATTCGTCCACGAGCGAAATGCGGCGGATCAGGTCGAGATCGTGCTCGCCGCGATCGCTCGCTTCGCGCAGAAAAGCCGCATTGATGTCGAAGATGATTTCGAGGTGACGCGGCAGGAGACGCGCCAATAGTTCGACGTCCCAGGTTTCCAGCGCTTCGGGCATCAGCGTGTGGTTGGTGTACGAGAACACGCGGCGCACGTGGCCCATCGCCTCTTCCCACGGCAGACGATGCTCGTCCACGAGCAGGCGGATCAACTCGGGGATGGCGAGCACCGGGTGCGTGTCGTTCAGGTGCACCGCGACTTTTTCGGAGAAGCGCCCGAACGTGCTGTGCGTGCGCAGATAGCGGCGAATCAGGTCCTGCATCGTCGCCGAGACGAAGAAATATTCCTGGCGCAGGCGCAGTTCGCGGCCGGCCATCGTGGAGTCGTCGGGATAGAGCAGCCGCGAGACGTTCTCGGAAATGTTGCGCGCTTCCACCGCGCGCTGATAGTCGCCCTGGTTGAACGCCGAAAGATCGAGTTCTTCGTCCGCGCGCGCGGACCACAGCCGCAGCGTATTGGTCGCGCTCGTGTCGTAGCCGGGAATCACCGTGTCGTAAGCCATGGCGTTCACATGCTGCGTGTCGACCCATTCCACGTGGCCGTTGTGCTGCATGGTGCGCCCGCCGAAGTGCACCGAATACTGGACCTCGGGCCGCGGAAATTCCCAGGGGTTGCCGTAGCGCAGCCAGTAGTCGGGCGCTTCGACCTGTTCGCCGTTCACGATCTGCTGACGAAACATGCCGTAGTCGTAGCGAATGCCGTAGCCGAAGCCCGGAATGCCGAGCGTCGCCATCGAATCGAGAAAGCATGCCGCGAGCCGGCCCAGGCCGCCGTTGCCGAGCGCGGCGTCGGGCTCGTAGTCGAGCACGGTGTCCATGTCGACACCCACGCTCGCGAGCGCCTCTCTCATCTGGTCGTGAATGCCGAGCGCGATCAGCGCGTTCGAAAAGGTGCGGCCGATGAGAAATTCCATCGACAGGTAATAGACGCGTTTGACGTCCTGATCGTACTGGCGGCGCGTGGTGATCATCCAGCGTTCGACGAGGCGGTCGCGCACGGCGAGCGCCGCAGCGTGCAGCCAGTCTTGCGGCCGGGCCGTCACGGCGTCCTTGCCGACACCGTACATCAGGCGGTTGGAGAGGGAACGGCGCAGCGCTTCGACGCTGCTTTGCAACTGATCGAACTCGAGACCGATGGCTGTCATCAACTGACTCCCTGAAGAAACGGAGCGTCCCAAAATGGTGCAAGACGCGCGGTTGTTCTGGGCCTGCGCCGCGCGCGGCGGACCGGGACGATGACGCGTCGGCGTCGCGGCGCAAAAGGCCGGCACCGCTCGCCAGCGAGCGCAGATCAATTTGCAGAGTAGTGCATTTTCAAATGGCGTGCGGCGACGCGCCAACCGTGCGCGCGGCACGACCGGCGCGCACGCGGAACTTGCCGGCCGCCTCGATCCCTTGCCATGCGGACGGTTCCGCGCGCACAGCGCGGCGGCGCGCCCGCGCGTGACGGGCTTGGCGGTTAGTTGCGATAGACGGCGCTCAAAGACGGTCAATCCCCGCCTGAAGCCTTACAGTCAGCCCACGCTTTGAAGCGTCGCCTGCAGAACCGGGCGGCCTCTGCAACAATCGCGAGATTCGTCCGCGCGGCCCGCGCCGCAGCCTTCCCCGTCCATCCGCCCGAGACTGTCTTGTCCGATACTTTTTCCGCTGCGCGCGAAACCCGCCATTCGCGCGATACCCGCGATTCCGAACCGCCGGACGCGCCCATGTCCGCGAAAAGCCGCCGCGCCATGGGCGCGGTGATGCTCGCGGTCGCGCTCGCGACGCTCGACACCGCCATCGCCAATACGGCGCTGCCCGCCATCGCCACCGATCTGCACGCGGCCCCGGCCGCTTCGGTGTGGATCATCAACGCCTACCAGCTCGCGATGGTCGCCACCTTGCTGCCGCTCGCCGCGCTCGGCGACATCATCGGCCACCGGCGCATCTATATCAGCGGACTCGCGATCTTCACGGTCGCATCGCTCGCCTGCGCGCTCGCGCCCACGCTCACGGCGCTTGCCGGCGCGCGCGTGCTGCAGGGGCTCGGCGCGAGCGCCATCATGAGCGTGAACACGGCGCTGATCCGCTTTCTCTATCCCCCTCACCGGCTCGGGCGCGGGCTCGGCATGAACGCGCTGATCGTGGGCGTTTCGTTCGCCGTGGGTCCGACCATGGCTTCGCTGATCCTTTCCGCGGGCACCTGGCCGTGGCTCTTCGCGATCAACGTGCCGCTCGGCGTGGTCGCCCTCGTGTTCGCGCTGCCCGCGCTCCCGCAGACGGCGCGCGGCAAGCACGCGTTCGATCCCGTCGCGGCGGGGCTGAACGTGATCACCTTCGCGGCGCTGATCTTCGCGCTCGGCGAGGCCGCGCAGCGCGCGCCCGGCATGGAAGTGGGCATCGCGGCCGTGGTGGCGCTGGTGTTCGGCGCGCTGCTGATCCGGCGCGAGGCCGGGCATCCCGCGCCCATGCTGCCCGTCGATCTGTTCCGGCGGCCCGTGTTCGCGCTGTCGTCGGTCACGGCGATCTGCTCGTTCGCGGCCCAGGGCCTCGCGTTCGTCTCGCTGCCGTTCTATTTCGAAACCGTGCTGATGCGCAGCCAGGTGGAAACCGGCTTCCTGATGACACCCTGGCCCGTCGTCGTGGCCGCCGCCGCACCCATCGCGGGACGCCTCTCCGACCGCTATCCGCCCGGCCTGCTCGGCGCGATCGGCCTTGCCATCCTTTCGGCCGGTATGGCATCGCTCGCGCTGCTGCCCGCGCACCCCACGGTGACGGACATCGTCGTGCGCATGGCGATCTGCGGCGCGGGCTTCGGCTTTTTCCAGTCGCCCAACCTGCGGGCGATCATGGCGAGCGCGCCGCCGGAGCGCAGCGGCGGCGCGAGCGGCACCATCGCCGTTTCGCGTCTGCTCGGGCAGACCACGGGCGCGGCGTTGGTCGCGCTGTGCTTCGGGATCGTGGGCCGGCACGGCCCGACGCTCGCGTTGGGCCTCGGCTGCGTCTTCGCGGGCGCGGCGGCCATTGCGAGCGGGCTGCGGCTCTTCGCGCCATCGCACCGGGCGGTGCAGCGCGGGTAATGAAGGCGGCGCGGCGGGTTAAAGGCCGCCGCCGCGGCGCGCCGGTTGAGCGCGCCGCGGTCCGCCAGGCTTAGCGCGCGAAGTAACCCTTCACCGCCGCCACGAACGTGTCGATATCGGCGGCCGTCACGTCGAGGTGCGTCACGAAGCGCGACGCATACAGCATCTGCGTGAGGATGCCGCGCTCCTTGAGATACGCCTCCAGCGGCGCGCAATGTTCCTGCGGGAACTGCACGAACACCATGTTCGTGGCCTGCGACATCACCTTCACCTGATCGATCTGCGCGAGACCGGCGGCCAGACGCGCGGCGTTCGCATGATCGTCGGCGAGACGCGCGACGTTGTGATCGAGCGCGTAGAGGCACGCGGCCGCCAGCACGCCCGCCTGGCGCATGCCGCCGCCGAGCACCTTGCGCCAGCGGTGCGCCACGTCGATGAGCGCGCGGCTGCCCACCAGCACCGACCCGACCGGCGTGCCGAGCCCCTTCGAAAAGCAGATCGACACCGAATCGAAACCCGCCGCGAGCGCTTCGAGCGGCTGGCCCGAGGCGACCGCCGCGTTGTACACGCGTGCGCCGTCGAGGTGCGTGGCGAGCCCGCGCTCACGCGCGAGCTGCGTGGCCTTCGCGACGTAATCCGCAGGCAGCACCTTGCCGCCGATGGTGTTTTCGAGCGCGAGCAGACGCGTGCGCGCGAAGTGGTCGTCGAGCGGCTTGATCGCCGCGGCGATGCGTGCGAGCGGGAGCGTGCCGTCTTCCGCGTTGTCGAGCGGCTGCGGCTGGATGCTGCCGAGCACGGCCGCGCCGCCGCCCTCGTACTTATAGGTGTGCGCCGCCTGCCCGACGATGTACTCGTCGCCGCGCGCGCAATGCGCCATCAGCGCGGCGAGGTTGCTTTGCGTACCGCTCGGGAAAAACAGCCCCGCCTGCTTGCCCGCCTCTTGCGCCACGCGCGCCTGCAGGCGCAGCACGGTCGGGTCGTCGCCCCATACGTCGTCGCCGGTTTCGGCGCGGGTCATGGCGGCGAGCATGGCTTCGCTCGGACGGGTGACGGTGTCGCTGCGCAGGTCGATCATTGCGGTGAAATCCTCGTGGTTAATGCAAGCGGGCACGCGCGGGACGCACGCGCGCGCGCCGTGTCGGGCGCGCGCTGCGCGGCGTGAGAACCATCGAGTGTATTTTCAAACGGCGGCCCAGCGCAATGCCGGACGAGCGCGGGGCGCGCTCCCGCCGTGGGCGCCGAGGCTAGTGCGCGAGCAGCGGCAGCGGATCGACGGGCTTGCCGTCGCTACGGACTTCGAACTGAACGCCGCCAGTGCCCATTTCGGCGATGGGCTGGCCTTGCGAAACGGCGTCGTCTTCCTTCACGAGCAGCTTGCCGTTGCGGCCGTAGGCCGTCACGACCTGGTCGTTATGCTTGATGATGACGAGCGGGCCGTAAGCCTCGATACCGGTGCCCGCATAGACCACGCGGCCGGCCGCCGCGGCCTTGATCTCCTCGCCAGGCGTGCCGCCGATCACGATGCCCGTGGACTTGCCCGGCACGAAGCGCTGCAGGATCGGTCCGCGCGCGGGCCAGGCGAGTGCGAGCGTGGGCGCAACGGGCGCCGGCGCGGCAACCCCGGCGGCGGCGGGCGCGCCGGGAACCTGCGCCTGCCCCGGTGGCGGGAGCGCCGCGTAGTTGGGCGGGGGCGCGACGCGCAGCACCTGGCCTGGCAGGATCTGGGCGTTGGCCGAAGGCAACTGGTTCCAGCTCGCGAGGTCCTGCGGACGCTGGCCGAAGGCGCCGGCGACTCGCGAAAGCGTGTCGCCCGGATTGACGCGGTAGTAACCCGCCGGCACGCCGCTCGTGGACAGAGGGGGCGCGCTCGGCGTTTCCGCCCAGGGCGTGTAGGTGCTGCTACAGGCGCTGCAAACGAGCGTGAGAGCGGCCAGCGCCGCATACGCGCCCGGGTTTCGCCGTTGTCGATTCATCTTGCTGTTCCTCGCTGGGTCCTCGCGTATGACGACATACGCAGATGGGATGCGCGGCGGGCCGCAAGCGTTCGCTTGCGCGCCACATTCCGCGAGTTAAGCCGGAAATGGCGAACGTCCCCCATTATATCTTTCAAGCTCCAATTGCCTTTTTTCGCCTGCATGCGCGGGCGTCCTCCGTTCGCGCGGGCCAACGCCTATACTGGTTCAGGCATTACCCGATAATCAGATGAAAGGCCTCTCGCTGCAGTCCCATGGCCCTGAGGGATCCGAGAATGAACAAAGCCACCTTTCTGTCGCTGCAGCTCAACGTCGAAGATGTCACGTCATCGCCTGGCCTCGTCGAATTGTTGAACAACCACCTCATCTTCGCGGCCGATGTGGCCGAAGCCGCCGACGAACTGGTCCAGCACGCCAGCATCGCCCGGCTTTCCGGCGCCACGCAGGCGTCCGTGGAAATTCCCGCCGTAGTCATCGAGCGTCTGCGCGATGCGCTCGACACCCTGAGCGGCTATGACGAAACCTGGCTTTTCGCGCTCGAACCCGGCCGTGCGCTCTTCGACGACATCGCACGCCGGCCTCGCCTGCTTCACTAGTACGCGAACCCGGAGCGGACGGCGCCCTACCCGCATCGCCCGCCCCATTTGCCTGCGCGCCGGCGCCCGTGTGCCACGCCGCCGCGCGCGGAGCGCCTTGTTGCTGGCGCGCCAAACTGGGGGAACCGCCGTGAAATCCATTCTCAACCGCCGCCACACCGCGCTCTCCGGCGCTCCATCGCGAATTCTCGCCGTGGCCCATGACGCCGCCGCGCAGCGCATCGCCGCGAGCGAAACCGCGAGACGCATCCCGCCATCCGCGAGCGAACTCGCCGATTCCACACTCCCGCCGCCCGAAAGCGCCGGCGAGAACGAGTCGCGCGCGGAGCCCGCCGCGGGCGCGGCAGCCATGCCCGACGGCGCCGGCGGACCGCGCCCGGTTTCCACGCTGCATCCGGTGCCGGTCATGCCCGCGCACCTGAACGGCCGCCCGGTGCAGATCGCCGACGGCGCCGCGTTTGAAGCGCTCCACGCCTCCGACGAACTGATGACCTTTCGCGTTTATCGCTGCTTCGCCTATACGGTCAGCCTCTTCTTCCACGCGCCCACGCTCGGCTACTTCGTCGCGCTACATCAGGAAAGCGTACTGTGGCGCGCGCTGAAAGCCAACGACCTCGACGCAGCCGGCTCGGCGTTTCATTTGATGCAGGAGCAAGCCACGCGCCTCGCCGACGGCGAAACGCGCCGCGTCCAGCTCGTCGCCCAAAATGCGGAGCTTACGCGGCAGATCGAGGAGTCCGAAGCCCAGGCCGAACGCCTGCGCGTGGACCTCCAGCGCCACGCAGAACAGGAACAAACGGTCACGGGCCGCCAGCATCAGGTGCGCAAGGAAGTGGCGCAACTGGAGGCGCAACGCATCGCGGCGCAGGCCCAGTTGAACAAGGCGCACCGGGCGCTGCATCAGCTCAAGGTCGCGACGAGCGAGGGCGTGCCGCATCTGCATGCGCGGTGATCAGGCGAGCGGGCCCAGTTGCCGCGCGAATCGCCGCGCGGCTTCGAGGCCGAACGCGCCTGGCGCCAGTTTCGCGTCGCGGTCGTATTCGACGTCGATACCCATGCGCCAGGCCGCGATGCGCTTGCCATAGCAAATCAGCGTATCGAGCGACTGCATGACGAACACGATGGCGGGCAGCACCTGCTGATACAGGGCTTGTGCACGCTCGATGTCGCCTGAGCGGAACGCCTTGTAAATCTGCTGCTGCCAGTCGAAGCAATCGGGCGCGACGATCATGCCCGCGCAGCCGGCGCGCAGGTTGTCGAGGAGTTCCATGCCACCGCGACCGTTGAGCACGGGCATCAGGTCGCCGATCTGCGCAATCGTTTCGGCGATCGTGATCGCGGGGCCTTCGCCCTTGAGCACGCGGAAGTTCGGGCATTGCGCGGCAAGCGCGCGCAAACTGCCCGGCGAAAGCCCGACGCCCAGATACTCGGGCGCATTCTGAATGCCGACCGTTGCGTCGAGCCCCGCCATCACCTCGGCGAAAAAGTCGAAATAGAACGATTCGGGTTGAGCGCTCTCGCCTGGCGCCCGCGCGGGCGGCTGGAGGATCAGCCACGCCGCGCCGCGTTCGACGGCGTGTTGCGCGAATTCGCGCTGCGCCGCCACCGTGGCGCCGCTCACCGTGACGGCAAGCGGCAGCGCGCCGCCGCTGTCTTCCTGCGCCCAGTCGATTATCTGCTCGCGTTCGGTGCGCGACAGCTTGTTGACCTCGGTCGCGAGCCCAAGCACCGCGATGCCCGGCGCGCCGCCGCGCACGGCCGCTTCGACCTGGCGGCGCATGGGGGCGCGGTCGAGACGGTTATCGCGATCGAAAAACGCGTAGAGGATGGGGTAGATGCCGGCGATGGCGCCGGGGGTTCTGGCAGGCGCGGTCATCGCGGGCTCCGGCATCAGTGGGAATCGCGCGGCACGGCCGCACCGCTTGCGCCAACGAGAAAGTCCAGGTCGGCGCCCTTGTCGGCCTGCAGCACGTGTTCGACGTACAGCCGGTAATAGCCGCGCTCGGGCAGTTCGGGCGCCTTCCATTCGGCCTTGCGGCGCGCGAGTTCTTCGTCGGAAACTTCCAGATGCAGGCGGCGCGCCGCGACGTCCAGCTCGATCACGTCGCCCGTGCGCACGAGCGCGAGCGGACCGCCCGCAGCGGCCTCGGGCGACACGTGCAGCACGACCGCGCCGTACGCCGTGCCGCTCATGCGGCCATCCGAAATGCGCACCATGTCGGTGATGCCCTTTTGCAGCACCTTCTTCGGCAGCGGCATGTTGCCGACCTCCGCGAAACCCGGATAACCCTTGGGCCCCGCGCCCTTGAGCACCATGACGCAATGCTCGTCGATGTCGAGCGAGGCGTCGTCGACCTTCGCGTGCAGTTCCTCGACGTTCTCGAACACCACCGCGCGGCCACGATGACGCAACAGTTCCGGCGTGGCGGCGGAAGGCTTGATGACCGCGCCATCGGGCGCGAGGTTGCCCCTGAGCACGGCGATGCCCGCTTTCGGCTTGAACGGCTGCGCAAACGAAGTAATGACTTCGGCGTTGTAGTTCGGTGCGTCGGCCACGTTGTCCCAGATGGTTTTGCCGTTGACCGTCAACGCGTCGCGATGCAGCAGCCCTTGTTCGCCGAGTTGCCGCAGCACCGCGGGCAGGCCGCCCGCGTAGTAAAAATCCTCCATCAGGTAATGCCCGGAAGGCTGCAGATTCACGAGGCACGGGATGTCCGAGCCGAGTTCCCAGTCCTCGAGCGAAAGCGGCACGCCAATGCGCCGCGCGAGCGCGAGCAGATGCACGACGGCATTGGTCGAACCGCCGATGGCCGCGTTGGCGCGGATCGCGTTTTCGAACGCCGCGCGCGTGAGGATCTTCGACATCGTGAGGTCTTCGCGCACCATCTCGACGATGCGCCGCCCGGCGAGTTGCGCGAGCACCTGGCGGCGCGCATCGACAGCGGGAATGGCTGCGTTGTGCGGCAGTCCCATGCCCAGCGATTCGACCATCGAGGCCATCGTGGACGCCGTGCCCATGGTCATGCAATGGCCGCGCGAGCGGTTCATGCACGACTCCGCCTCGACGAATTCGGCCTGCGACATCGTCCCCGCGCGCACTTCCTCCGACATTTGCCACACGCCCGTGCCCGAGCCGATTTCATGGCCGCGAAAACGCCCGTTGAGCATCGGGCCGCCCGAGACCGCGAGCGCGGGCAGGTCGCACGACGCGGCGCCCATCAACAAGGCAGGCGTGGTCTTGTCGCAACCGACGAGCAGGATCGTGCCGTCGATCGGATTGCCGCGAATCGACTCCTCGACGTCCATCGAAGCGAGGTTGCGAAACAGCATCGCCGTGGGCCGCAGGTTCGACTCGCCAAGCGACATCACGGGAAATTCGAGCGGCAGGCCGCCGGCTTCGTACACGCCCTTCTTCACGTACTCCGCGAGTTCACGGAAATGCGCGTTGCACGGCGTGAGTTCCGACCACGTATTGCAGATGCCGATGACGGGGCGGCCGTCGAATGCGTCGTGGGGAATGCCCTGATTCTTCATCCACGAGCGGTGAATGAAGCCGTCCTTGTCGGCTTTGCCGAACCAGGCCTGGCTGCGCAAGGGCTTGCGGGTGGAGCGGGTCATGGCGGGGCGTCTCCTGTCGCTGACAACTGTCATGGAAACTGCCGCCCGATCATAGGAGTGACGTCCTGGCCCGTCAATCCTGGCGCCCCAGGATCTGGATAAACGCGCCACAAAAAAATACGGGCCGGTGGAGAACCGGCCCGCTGGACTGCTTACTGCAACAACGTACTGCTACTGCACGGCTGCACCTCTCACTGCGCCAGCCAACTTCTACTACCTTCTGCTCTCTGCGTACTGCAACTTCTACAGCCACTACTCACTGCTACTACTCACTGCTACTGCGTACTGCCACTGCCCACTACGTACAGCACCTGAACTCAGTGACCGAAATAAACGCGCTGGTTAGGAGCGGCTTGCGCCGGTTGCACCGCTGCACCCGACTGCGACGTGCCGGCCGCCGGAGCGCCGTAGCCACTCGTATCGCCGGCCGCGAGCTTTTCCTGGGTCACGCGGGCTTGAGCAGCCTGCAGGTTGTCCGGGTAGTTCACATGGTCAGCCGACGGGTTGTAGCCGGCGTGCTCGAGTTGAACCAGTTCCGCGCGCACTTGAGCGCGGGTCAGGCCTTGTTCGCTCGACTGGGCGAACGAAACCGCCGGGATAGCGAGAGCGGCGGCAACGGCAACTGCGGAAATGAGCTTGTTCATGATTGGACCTCCATCTGTTTTATTTCAGCTTCGGAACACCGTGTTCGTCAGCCGTTGAATACAGTGTAGGCGTCGGGCATCTCTAGGGAAAACCCTAGTTCATCAAAACACCGTTGCAATTTCGGCAATAAAAAAAGGTGAGTCCTAGGGACTCACCTTACGATTCCGACAAAGAACGCAACGACAATGCGGCGTTTTGACTTGCGATTGCCTTACGACCAGTCGGCGTGGAAGCTGCCCGGCTTGTCGATGCGCTCGAACGTGTGCGCACCGAAGAAGTCGCGCTGCGCCTGCACGAGATTGGCGGGCACCCGCTCCGAGCGATAGGCGTCGAAGTACGCAATCGCCGAGGAGAACGCCGGCACTGGCACGCCCGCCGCCACCGCCTGGGTGACCACGTCGCGCAACGCCGCCTGATAGTTGGCCGCGATGTCCCGGAAGTAGGGGTCGAGCAGGAGATTGTCGATTTGCGGGTTCTTCTGATAGGCGTCCATGATCTTCTGCAGGAAGCGCGCGCGGATGATGCAGCCCGCGCGGAAGATTTTGGCAATCGTGCCGTATTGCAGATCCCACTTGTATTCGTCGGAAGCCGCGCGCAGTTGCGCGAAGCCTTGCGCGTACGAAATGACCTTCGAGAAGTACAACGCGCGGCGCACCGACTCGATGAACGCCTTGCGGTCGCCCGAGAACGGCTTCGCGTCCGGGCCCGAGAGCACCTTGCTCGCGGCCACGCGCTGGGTCTTGAGCGACGACAGCACGCGCGCGAACACCGCTTCGGTGATGAGCGGCAGCGGCGCGCCGAGATCGAGCGCGTTCTGGCTCGTCCACTTGCCGGTGCCCTTTTGCGCGGCGCGGTCGAGAATCACATCGACGAGATCCTTGCCCGTTTCTTCGTCTTTCTTGCCGAAGATCTTCGAGGTGATTTCGATCAGGTAGCTGTCGAGTTCGCCCTCGTTCCATTCGGTGTAGACCTTGCCCAGTTCCTCGTTCGAGAGGCCGAGCACCTGCTTGAGCACCGCGTAACTTTCGGCGATCAGTTGCATGTCGCCGTACTCGATGCCGTTGTGCACCATCTTCACGAAGTGGCCCGCGCCGTCCGGACCCATGTAGGCCACGCACGGCTCCCCGTCCGGCGCCTTCGCGGCGATTTCGGTCAGGATCGGCGCAACCAGATCGTAAGCGTCGCGCTGGCCGCCCGGCATGATCGACGGGCCCTTCAACGCGCCTTCTTCACCGCCCGAGACGCCCGTGCCGATGAAATGCAGCCCCGACTTCGCGAGTTCCTGGTTGCGGCGGATGGTATCCGTGAAGTGCGTATTGCCGCCGTCGATGAGGATGTCGCCCTTCTCCAGCAGCGGCTTGAGCGCGGCGATGGTGTCGTCGGTGGGCTCGCCAGCCTTCACCATCATCAGAATGCGGCGCGGCTTTTCCAGCGAATCGACGAACTCTTCGAGCGTGTACGCCGGCACCAGCTTGCGGTCCGGATGCTCGGCGATCAGCTCGTCGGTTCTGGCGCGGCTGCGATTGAACACCGAGACCGCATGGCCGCGGCTTTCGATGTTGAGCGCCAGATTGCTACCCATCACGGCCAGACCCACAACGCCGATTGGCTGTTTGCTCATGTTGTTTCTCCACTTCATTCATAGACGGCGCCGCAACGGGGCGCCAACCGTGCAAGCATAAGGGAAACGTGGAGGCACTGCGCGAATGCGCGCATGCGCCACCGATGCCCAACAATGTTTGCCGACCTGGCTTACTGTTTTCGGAACACCAGACTGAAATTGTTCGCCGGCATCGCCACGCGCGCTTCGCATTCGAAACCTTCCGCCTGCGCCAACGCCTCCACGGCCTCCATGTCGCGCACGCCCCAGGACGGGTCGCGCGCGCGCAAGTCGGCGTCGAAGGCCTCGTTGCCCGGCGCCGTATGCGCGCCTTCGCGCCGGTACGGCCCGTAAAGCACGAGCGCGCCCCCTGACGCAATGCGCGCGCCCGCGCCTTTCATTAACGCTTGCGCGGCTTCCCACGGTGCGATGTGAATCATGTTGATGCAGACGATCGCGTCCACCGCGCCGATGGGCCAGGGTTCGCGGCGCACGTCGATATCGAGCGGCGCGCGCAGATTGGCGAGACCCTTATGCTCGCGCCACGCGTCGATCGAGGCGCGGGCCCGCGCGTCGGCATCGCTTGGCTGCCACACGAGATCGGGAAACGCGGCCGCGAAATGGACGGCATGCTGCCCGGTGCCGCTTGCGATCTCGAGCACCGTGCCCCGCGCGGGAAGCGCGTCGCGCAATACCGCGAGGATAGGCGCGGCGTTGCGCTCGGCGGCAGGCGCGCAAAGGCGTTGGGCGGCTTGCGGGTCGTTCATCGTGTTGCGTTCAATCAGTACAGCGTGGTCTTGATGCGTTCGGCAAGACCCGCTTCGTAGGTTTCGGCGTCGAACGTCTCGCCATATTGCTCCTCGTTCACGCGGCGCAGCATCTCGCCCGCGCTCGGCAGATGCGAGCGTTCGACATGGCGCGACGCGTCCCACAGCTTCGAGCGCACGATGGCCTTCGAGCAATGGAAGTACACGCTTTCCACGTCGATCACGAGCACCGAGCGCGGCGGCTTGCCGTCCACGGCGAAGCTCGCGACGAGCGCGGCGTCGGTGCTCACGCGGGCGCGCCCGTTCACGCGCAGCATTTCGCCCACGCCCGGCACCATGAACAGCAGGCCGACTTGCGACGATGCGACCACGTTGCGCAGGCTGTCCACGCGATTGTTGCCGGGACGGTCGGGCAACGCGAGCGTGTGCTCGTCGAGAATGCGCACGAAACCGGGCGCGTCGCCGCGCGGCGAGCAGTCGAGCCCTTCCGGGCCGCCCGTGGCGAGCACGACGAACGGCGAGCTTTCGATGAAGCGCCGGTAATCCGCGTTGACGTGATCGATTTCCTTGCGCAACGAGCGTTCGTGCGGCGCGCCGTAGTGCGCTTCGAGGTCGGCTAGCGTGGTGAGCATGTTGTCGGTTCCGTGGAGTGGGGGAGTGTCAGGGGACAAGGCGCGCGCCCAGCGCATCGAGCACGGCGGCGCAAGGGGCTTCGAGTTTGAGCGCGAGATGCGGATCGGCGCGCGTCTTGCCCATGTTGATCGCGGCCACGGGCTTGCCGCGCTGCTGCGCCCAGACGCAGAAGCGGTAGCCCGAGTACACCATGAGCGAGGAGCCGACGACGAGCACGGCGTCGGCCTCGTCGAGCGCGTTCGAGGCGCTGGCCACGCGCTCGCGCGGCACGTTTTCGCCGAAGAACACCACCGAAGGCTTGAGCATGCCGCCGCAAGCGGCGCATGCGGGCACGTGGAAAGCGTTCGCGCCGTCGAAGTCGAGGTGGGCGTCGCCGTCGGCGGCGGGTTCCGCGTATGCGCCGGCAACAGCCGGATTGCGCGCCTCGAGTTCCGGCTGGATCGATGCGCGCGAATACTGCGCGCCGCAGTCTAGACAATGCACGTGCGCGATGCTGCCGTGCAATTCGACCACGTCGCGGCTGCCCGCGCGCTGGTGCAGCCCGTCCACGTTCTGCGTGACGAGCGTGCGCGCGTAGCCCGCCGCGCCGAGGCGCGCGAGCGCGCGGTGCGCGGCGTTGGGCTGCGCGAGACCGACCGTTGGCCAGCCGATCAGGCTGCGCGCCCAGTAGCGGCGCCGCATGCTCTCGGAGCCGAGAAATTCCTGCAGCGTGATCGGCGGCGAGCGCTTCCAGACGCCGTTTTCGTCGCGATAGCCCGGAATGCCCGAATCCGTGCTGATGCCCGCGCCAGTCAGCACGAACAGGCGCGGATGGCGCTCGACGAACGCCTGCAGCGCGTCGAGGGCGGGCGCGTTGGGAACGAGGATGGATTCGGTCATGGCGGCAAGAAGCGGGCAGAAAGCGATGCGGTTTCAGCGCGAGGGCTTCTCGCGCGATCCGGCCTGCTTGCGCGGGGCTTTCGCCTGCGCCTCGCGTTCGGCTTCGCGCGCTTCCCACGCAGCCAGCGCGGCGCGATACCGGCCGTACTCCTCGTCGTAGAGATCGAAGATGCAGGGGTCGCAGCCGCTATGGCAGCAGTCGTCGTTGTCGGGACATTCGGGCGGCTGGGGACGCGGATCGTCGTCCGGACGCGGGGGCAAAGACATGGGCGCTCAGGCGTCGTGGTGGTTCAGCGGCCAGTATACGGGACTGCGCGGGACTGCGCCGGCCTGCGCGGGACTGCGCGGAACACCGCGCGGGCACGCTGCGCTCAACCGCGCCCCACGAACGGCATCTTCGTCGCCATGATCGTCATGAACTGCACGTTCGCCTCGAGCGGCAGTTGCGCCATGTGCAGCAGCGCGTCGGCCACGAGTTCCACGTCCATCAGCGGCTCGACGGCAATCTCGCCGTTCGCCTGCGGCACGCCGCGCGCCATGCGCTCGGCCATCTCCGTCGCCGCGTTGCCGATGTCGATCTGCCCGCACGCAATGTCGTAGCGCCGGCCATCGAGCGAAACGGTTTTGGTCAGGCCCGTGATGGCGTGCTTGGTGGCCGTGTAGGCGACGCTGAACGGCCGCGGCGCGTGCGCCGAAATCGAGCCGTTGTTGATGATGCGCCCGCCGCGCGGCGTCTGCCGCTTCATGAGCCCGAACGCCGCGCGCGTGCACAGGAACACGCCGGTGAGGTTGGTATCGATCACGGCGCGCCAGTCGTCGACGGAAAGCTCGTCGAGGTCCACGGCCGGCGCATTGCGGCCCGCATTGTTGAAGAGCAGATCGAGCCGGCCGTAACGCGCGCGGATCGTCTCGAACAGCGCCTCGACCGCCGCCGCGTCGGTCACGTCGCAGGGCGCGGCCAGCGCTTCCTCGCCGCGCGCGCGGGCTTCGTTAGCGAGCGCTTCAAGCGGCTCGGCCCGGCGCCCCGCCAGCACGACGGCGAAGCCGTTGGCGAGCAGCTTGCGCGCGCACGCGCGGCCTATGCCGCTGCCCGCGCCCGTCACCAGTGCGATCTTGCGTTGCTGGGTATCACTCATGGTTGCCTCTTTCTTCCGGTTGGGCCTTGAATCGAGCCTTGAATCGATCCTTCAATCGAGCGGCTGGTCGTTGGGATTCGCGAACAGCGCCTTCATCTGCTCCGAGAGCGGATAGTCGAGGTTCACGCCCGTGGGCGGAATCGGCGACTCGAACCAGCGCCGGTAAAGCGCCAGTGCTTCGCCCGAGCGCTCCATCTTCGAGATGGTGTCGTCGGCGATGCGCTTGAAGGGCGCGTCGCCGCGCCGGAACATGCAGCCGTACACTTCCGATCTGGCCGGCTTGCCGACGATCGCGTAAAGATGCGCGTCGCTCGTGCTGTGCGCGCTCTGCGCCACGGGCGCACCCGGCGTGTTGCCGGGCGTGTAACCGGTCGCGAGCGCGGCGTGCAGCAGCGGCTCGTCCATCACGAAGGCAACGGCGCGCCCCGCGCGCACGGCTTCGACGGACTCGCCATGAGTCTTCGCGACGATGATATGCATGTTCATCGCGCGCTCCACGTTCCATCGGCGCAAGAGGCGTTCTTCCGACGTGCCAGCGGTCGTGACCACCGTACGGCCCGCGAGATCGCCGAAGTCCTGCACCGGCGAGCCGCGCTTCACGAGCATGCGCATGCCGTACTCGAAAATGCTGTCGGAAAACGCCACATCGTTCTCGCGCTCCCGCGTATGCGTCGTCGTGCTGCATTCGAGATCGATCGTGCCGTTCTGCACGAGCGTGATACGGTTTTGCGGCGTGACCGCGAGTTCGCGCACGCGCAGCGCGGGAAGCTTCAGCGTCTCGCGCACGTTGACCACGATGCGTTGCGCGGTCTCGTACGAGTAGCCGGTCGCGTGGCCGCCGCCGGCCATATAGGAGAACGGCACGGCCGCTTCGCGCACGCCGATGACGATCGTGCCGGTGTCGCGGATCTTGCGCAGCGTGGGGCTGTCCAGTTCATCGGCATGCGCCGCGCCCGCGAACGTGCAGGCGCCTGCAAGCGCGATGCGCAAGACGGCCGGGAACACGCGAGCCACGACGCTGCGGCGCGCGCCGCCATGCAGCGTTCCGGCGATGCAGGAAGGCTTCAACACCGGCTTTGACTCGCGCTTCAACGGTGTCTCCCGTGGATGGCTCGTTCGTTTGCATGAAGCGCGCGCAGCGGCGCTTCTCCCGTGAGTGCGATTGTACCGGCGAGGCTTGCCGGCTCGCCTTACGCCGTATTGTCCGCGTGCTGGGCGGCGGCCGCGTTCACGCCGCGCACGTCGCGGCGAGGCAGCCGCGCAGCACATCCACGAACGCGGTGCCTGCCTGCGAATCCATGCCGCCTTCGCGCCACATGGCGAACACGCCGACCGTGAGCGCCGGTTCGACGCGCCGGATCGCCACCGGCTCGCCCGCCCCGCGCGCGCTGAGTTCGTCGAGCAGCACGCGGCCAATGCCGCGCGCCGCGAGCGCGCGCGCGACGTGCCACGTCTGCGCCTCGACAGCCGCGAAACGGTCGTCCACGCCCTCGGCTTCGAGCAGGTTGCCGATCGCCTCGCCAAGCGGATCGACGTTGCCGATGCTGATCCACTCTCCGTCGAGCAGATCGCGCAACGCGAGCGGCGCGTGCTCCGGCGAGGGCTCGTCGGGCGGCGCGACGCAAACGACGGCCGTGCGCGCCAGTTCGACCGCGGCAATGCCGGGCCGCGCGGGCGGGTTGAGCGCGACGCCCAGATCGAGTTCGCGCGTGAGCAGCGCGTTGAGCAGTTCCGCGGTGTGGCGCGTCTGGATCTTGAGCGATACATCGGGATAGCCCGCGCGAAACGTCTGCACGGCGGCCGGTATCAGGCTCATGCCAAGGCTCGGCAGGCAGCCGATGCGCAGCAGCCCTTGCGGCCGCAGCGCGAGATTGCGCGCGAGATCGCGGATGCTGTCGAGGTTCGATTGCAGCTTCTGCGTTTCGGCGAACAGCAATTCGGCCTCGCGCGTGGGCTGCAAACGGCCGTGCGCGCGGCTGAACAGCTTGAGGCCCGCGCTGCGCTCCGCATGCGCGAGCACCTTGCTGACGGCGGGCTGCGAAACGCACAGCAGTTCGGCCGCTTTGGAGAGCGAGCCGGTACGCATGATCGCGTGAAAAACTTCGATATGACGTAGACGCATGGGGCGCGTGCCGGGCATGCAAGCAAGGCTCACGCGCGGCGAGATGAAAGAAAGACGCAAGGATAGCGCGTTCGGCTGCGCGCTTCGTTGGCGGCCCGAAGCGAAACGCCAGGTTAAACGCTCACACTAAACGCTCACACGCGGAAATCGGCCGCCATGTCCTCGTCGCTGCGCGCGACGATCGCGCCGCTGCGTGCGGCCTTGATGAACACGTCGTAATCGCGCTCCACCTGGTCTGCATAGCCGAACGCGTAGCTCGTGAGCGCCTCGGCGAACTGGTCGCTGCGGCCAATGTACGAAGCGATTTCGATGGCCGCGCTGCCCGACTTGGCATGCGCGCGCGCGAGCGCCCAGCCGCACAGCCGCGCGTAGCCACAGAGGAGCGTGCTGTCGAGCAGTTGCAGATCGACCGAAAGTTTCATGTCGCGCAACTGGCGCACGTAGAAATGCCGTGCGCCGGGCCCCGTGGTCCAACCAAGAAAGATATCGCTCGCCGCCTGCAAAAGCCGCTGGCCGTGCACGACGCGCGCGCCCTCGTGCTTGATCGAAGGCGATTTGAAGTACTGCGAAACAACCGAGCGCCGTGCCTCCTTCACCTGCAGGAAGAGCGGCTTCTCATGATGATCGACTAGCAGCACCACGAGGCAGCGCGTGCCCACGCTGCCCACGCCCACCACCTTGAACACCAGATCCTGAATGACGAAGTGATCGAGCAGTTCGCGCCGGTCGGGCGCGAGGGTCTTCGCGTAGTCCGCGTACATTGGCTCGATCAGCGTGCGCCAGTCGCCCAGCGTGAACCAGTCGTCTTCGGGTTCGAACAGCGTATTCGCGCCGTGCACGTGAAAGAGCGCGGGCGGGGCGTCGTGAATCGTCCACCGATCGCCATCGCGCTCCGCGAGCTTTTCGAGCAGGTTTTCGTGCGTGCGGTTCGCGGCCTTTTCCATGCCGCGCCGGATCAGGCGGCGGCCTTCGGGCGTGAGCGCCGTTTCGACCATGCGGTCGAAGGTGATTTTGTCGTACCAGAGATCGAGCGCGCCGTACTCCGCGTACTGGCGCAGGCGGTCGCGATAGCTGGTCACGGTCGTCATCACCAGTTCCTCGGCCACGCCGCGCGAATAGCGCATGTGCCGCGCCGCCACGACGAAGCTCGCCACGAGGCGCTTCACATCCCATTCCCACGGGCCGGGCGCGACCTCGTCGAAGTCGTTGAGATCGAATACGAGCTGGCGCTCGGGCGTGGCGAACGCGCCGAAATTCAGCAGATGCGCGTCGCCGCAAATCTCCATCGTCATGCCTGTGTTGGGCACGCCCGCGAGATCGTGCGCCTGGAGAATCGCGCTGCCGCGAAAGAAGGTAAAGGGCGAAACGATCATGCGCCCGTAGCGCAGTTGCACGAGGTTCGGCACGCGGCCTTCGCTGCTCGCGCGCAGCAACGCGAGCGGATCGCGCTTGATGGCGCCGATTTCCTTGTGGCTCGAACGTTTCGAGCGCTCGCGCGCGGCACGCCCGGCCGCCTCGCGTTCAGCAACGGTGCTCCCGTTCATGACCTTCTCCGGTTCTTGTTCGGTCTCGCGCCGTCCCGGCAAACGGGCAAGCGCTGGAAACGAGGGGATATTCGTTCAGCATGCGCCGCGGGCGCGTTGGGGCGCCGCTTGCGTATTTAAGCGTGAGGCCCCGTTTCGTGCAAGCAAGGCGGCCGCAACCGCCGCCGCGTCGCGCGCCGTTGAGCACCATGCGCGCAATCCGCAAGCGGCTGGTGTACCGTCGCGAAAGATGCGCCGCTCGCCTCGCGCGCTCACCGACTTGCCGCACACCCGCCATGAACGTCAAAGTCTACGGAACGCTCGTCGTCGCATCGCTCGTGCTGCTGGCCGGCCAGTGGCTCGTTGCCGCCGTGCCGGTATTACGCAAATGGACGATACCGGAACCCGTGGCAGGCGGTATCGTCGCCGCGCTGATCGTGTTCGGACTGCACAGCGTCGCGCACGTGAACGTGGCCTTCGACACCTCGCTACAAGCGCCGCTCATGCTCGCGTTCTTCGCCACCATCGGCCTCAATGCGAACCTTCGCAACCTGAAAGCCGGCGGCCCGGTGCTCGTGCGTTTTCTCTCGGTGGTAATCGTGCTGCTGGTGCTGCAAAACGTGCTGGGCATCGCGCTCGCCATGGCGTTCGGCGTCGATCCGCTGTTCGGACTGCTGGCCGGCTCCGTGTCGCTCGCGGGCGGGCACGGCACGGGCGCCGCGTGGGGCGCCGTGTTCACCGAACACCACGGATTGCAGTCCGCCACCGAAGCGGCCATTGCGTGCGCCACGTTCGGGCTGATCATGGGCGGCATTCTTGGCGGCCCGGTCGCGCAGCACCTCATGAAACGCATCGGCGCACCGGCTGGCAACGCCGCGCCTGCCAGCGCCAGCAGCACAACGCCCGACCCTTACGCGTTCGAAGAACCGAAGGCCGAGCAGCCCACCACGCCGGGCGCGTTCATCAACACGCTTGCACTCATCGTTATCAGCCTCGCCGTGGGCGATACGATCTCCGGGCTGATCGCGGGCACCGCGTTCGAATTGCCCACCTTCGTGTGCGTGCTGTTCGTGGCCGTGCTGCTCGCCAATGGGCTCGCGCTCGTCAGGCGTCCCGTGGCCGAGCACGCCGTCGCGCTGATCGGCAACGTGAGCCTCGCGCTCTTTCTCGCCATGGCGCTCATGACGCTGCGCCTGTGGGACCTCGCCTCGCTCGCGCTGCCCGTGTTCACGATCCTCGCCGCGCAGACGCTCCTCATGGTGATCTACGCGGTCTTCGTGACGTTCCGCGCAATGGGCGCGGACTACGACGCTGTCGTGCTCTCGGCCGGACACTGCGGCTTTGGCCTCGGCGCCACGCCCACGGCGATTGCGAACATGCAGGCGATCACAGCGCGCTTTGGGCATTCGCACATTGCGTTTCTCGTCGTGCCGATGGTGGCCGCGTTCTTTATCGACATTGCCAACGCCATCGCCATCAAGCTCTTTCTCATGCTGCCGATTTTTCATTGAGCGGCAAGGCGCCGTGCGCGCGGCGCGCTAGAATGGCGCGATTCACAGTGCGATCCATAGTGCGATTCATAGTGCGCCCCTCACGGCGCCAACGTTCGAGCGCCCTCATGTCCCTCACCGCCTGGCTCTTCTTTCTGCCCGCCTGTTTCGCGCTGAACATGGCGCCGGGGCCGAACAATCTTCTCTCCATCAACGTGGCCGCGCGGCACGGCTTCCTGCGCGCCTTCCTTGGCGGCGCGGGCCGGCTCGTTTCGTTCGCCGCGATGATCGCCCTCGCCGCCACGGGTCTTGCCGTGGTGCTGCGCGCGTCCGAAGCGGTGTTCTTCGTCATCAAGCTCGCGGGCGCCGCTTACCTCGTGTGGCTCGCCGCGCAGCTCTGGCGCAGCGAAGCCAACCCCATCGGCGAGAACGTGGACAGCGACGCCTCGCTCGCGCGCCTCGCATGGCGCGAGTGCCTCGTGGCAGCGGGCAACCCCAAGGCGATTCTCGTTTTCACGGCCTTCTTGCCGCAATTCGTCGATGTGGCCAAACCCGTCGCGCCGCAATTCGGCGTACTCGGCGCGAGCTTTCTCGTACTCGAATGCATCGCCATCGCGCTCTATTCGCTCGCGGGAATGTATCTGGGCCGCTGGCTCACGCGCACGGCCGTGCGCCGATGGTTCAATCGCACCTGCGGGGCATTTCTCGGCCTCATTGGCGTGAGTTTCCTGCTAGTGCGGCGCGCCTGACTGACTGGGTTTCATGCACTTTTATCCATAAGCTTCTCTGGATGATTTTCGCGAGAAACTTTAACTGTCGTTAATCGACGGCACCCCCTATGCTCGAATCATCGTCCGGTGTCGCGGCGAGCGGCCAGCTTTTCCCCACGCTCGCAAAACACCCTGCGGACAAGCGGTTTTCAACGTCATTGGGGTTTCAACATGAAGATCTGCATCTTTGGAGCGGGCGCCATTGGAGGCATGATGGGCGTCCAACTCGCGCGCGCCGGCGCCGACGTGAGCTTCGTCGCGCGCGGCCCGCATCTGGCCGCCATGCGCGAAAACGGCGCACGCCTTTTGATGGATGGTGAGGAGTACGTGGCGAAAGTGCGTTGCACTTCCGACCCGCGCGAACTGGGTGTGCAGGACGTCGTCATCATCACGCTCAAGGCGCATTCAGTGGCCGGCGTAATCGACGCGATGCAGCCCCTCCTCGGCAAGCATACGGCCATCGTCACGGGCACCAACGGCATTCCCTACTGGTACTTCTACCAGCATGGCGGCAAGTTCGCGGGCACGCGGCTCGAAAGCATCGACCCGGACGGCGCGCAGTGGAACCGCCTCACGCCCGAGCGCGCGATTGGCTGCGTGCTCTACCCAGCCGCCGAAATCGACGCGCCGGGCGTGATCCGCCATGTGTACGGCAAGAAGTTTCCGATTGGCGAGCCTTCGGGCGAGCGCACGCCGCGCATCGTCCAGCTTCACGAAGCCATGCAGGCCGCCGGGTTCGAGGCGCCGATCCGCGAAAACATCCGCGACGAAATCTGGCTCAAGCTGTGGGGCAATCTCTGCTTCAACCCGATCAGCGCGCTCACGCACGCTACGCTCGACGTCATCACGAGCGACCCGGCCACGCGCGCCGTCGCGCGCACGATGATGCTCGAAGGCAAGCGCATTGCCGAACAGTTCGGCGTGAATTTCCGCGTGGACGTGGAGCGTCGCATCGACGGCGCGGGCGCGGTGGGCGCGCACAAGACCTCGATGCTCGTCGACCTCGAAACCGGGCGGCCGATGGAGATCGATCCGCTGATCACCGTCGTGCAGGAAATGGGCAGGCTGGTCGGCGAGCCGACGCCGGCTATCGACACCGTGCTCGCGTTGGTCAAGCAGCGCGAGCGGATGGCCATGCAGGCGGCGTAAGTCGCGCGGAGAGGGCGGCGAGTGCGCCGCCCTCAAAGCCCACAAAGCCCTTCAAGGCACAACGCAACGCAAAAACGGATCGCATCGAGCGATCCGTTTTTGCTTGATGGACAAAGAAAACCCGCTATTCGATACGGGCGTGGGTGCGCGTCACCTGAAGCGGCGGCGGAGCATCGGCGCCGCGCAACGCGACGCGCATGGGCGCGCCTTTCGAGCCGCGCATGGGCGACCCGTCGATGGACGTTTCCGGCGGCGCGTCGTCGTCCTGCGCCGACGCGCCGGCCTCCGATCCTTCTGGCGCGGATCCATCCGCCATGAACTGCGACCACGCGGCCTGGGCGCAAGGCCGCAGCGAACGATGGCGACGGCGCACGAGCATCGTCGTCACGTTCACGACCGGATGCAGCAAGCGCGTAACGAGCGGCGCCGCGGGCGCGGGCCAATGACACGTTGCGTGCGCAACTTCCCCTGAACGATGCGCATGCGCTCCGCGCGCGCCTTCCACGCATACGGGCAATACGCCAATGCCCATGCCGAGCTGCGCCATGCGCGCCACGCCCGCCACGTGCGCGAATTCCTGTAGCGGCCTCCCCTCGGGCCGCAAACCGTCCAGCGCGCGCATCACCGCGCCGCGGCAACCCGCGTCGCGATTGAGCGTGACGAGCGGCTCGCGCGCGAGATCGTCCCATCGCAGCGCCCCCTGTAGCGCAAGCGGATGGTGCGCGGGCAAAAGCGCGCAAAGCGGCGTGGCGGAAAGCGGCTGCACGTCGAGGTTGCCGCTCGCGAACGGCACGTTTTCGGCGATCACGCCGAAATCGGCCTCGCCTTGCTCGACCGCCTGCAGCACCGCCGCCTGCGGCAAGTCCTGCAACTGCAGCGTGAGCGAAGGAAACGCCGCGGCGCAGCGCGCGAGCGCGGCGGGCACCCACGTAGACGAGAGCACCGGATTGCTCGCCACGAGCACGACGCCGCTATGCGCCTGGTGCGCATCCCGGCCCTCGCTGAGCGCCATCTCGATCTCGTCGAGCAGGCGGCCGATGCGCCGCTCGAAACCGCTGCCCGCGAGCGTGAGTTCGACCTGACGCGTGGTGCGGTCGAACAGCTTGAGTTCGACCGCTTCTTCCAGTTCGCGCACGCAGCGGCTCACCGCCGACTGCGTGAGGCCGAATTCGCGCGCGGCGCGCGTGAAGCTGCGCGCCCGCGCCACCGCGACGAACACCTTGAGCTGCTGGAGCGATACGTTCATCGACATGGCGGCCCCGCGCGCCTTATTCGCCGCTCTGGTTGGACCAGTGCGGCAGCCCCGCGCCCGTATTCGTGGCCAGCGTGACGTTGGGCTCGTTGCTCGCCTCATTGCCCGCTTCGCTGCTCTGCTCGATCAGACGCTTGCGCATCGGCGCGAGGACGAACTTGGCGCTCACGGCCGCCGCGATCGTGATGACGGCAGCGGCAATGAACACGGCGCTCCAGCCGCCCGTTGCGGAGAGTACGGAGGCTACCGGCACGAGCAGCGCGGCCGTGCCCTTGGCGGTGTACAGCGTGCCGGCGTTCGACGCGGCGTACTTGCTGCCGAACGTGTCCGCGCAGATGGCCGGGAAGATCGAGAAGATCTCGCCCCAGAACAGGAAGATGAGCGCCGCAAACACCATGAACGCATACGGGTTCGTGCCGAACTGCATCATGCCGAGCAGCGCGAGCCCTTCGCCGGCGAAGATCAGGAACATGGCGTTCTCGCGGCCGATCTTGTCGGAGATGAAGCCGCACAGCGGACGCGTAAAGCCGTTGCAGATGTTGTCGATCGAGAGCGTGAGCGTGAGGAGCGGCAGCGTCAAACCGAACATCGTCATCGGAATGCGGGCGATGCCCCAGTCCTTGGCGATCGGCCCAATCTGCGCCGTTGCCATCAGGCCGCCTGCGGCCACGGCGACGAAGCACGCGTAGATCACCCAGAATACCGGCTGCTTGACCATCTGGCCCGGCGTGTAGTCGATGCGCGAGACAAGCGTGCGGCCCCTCGCCACCACGGCGCGCGGCACCGGCTTCACGAGCAGGAACGACAGCAGGAGAATCGACACGCCCTGAATGACGCCGAACACGAAGAACGTGTGCTCGTAGCCCGAACGCGTGATCATGTTCGCGATCGGAATGACCGTCACGGCGGCGCCCGCGCCGAAGCCCGCGGCCGTGAGGCCCGCGGCGAGGCCGCGGCGGTCCGGGAACCACTTGAGCGCGTTGCCCACGCAGGTGCCGTACACGCCGCCTGCGCCAATGCCGGCAATCACGGCCGAAACGTAGAGCATCGGCAGCGTCGTGACGTAGGAGTTGATCACCCAGGCAAGGCCCGCGCAAACGGCGCCGCCCGCCACGACCGGGCGCGGACCGAACTTGTCGACGAGCCAGCCTTCCACCGGCACGAGCCACGTCTCGGTCAGAATGAAAATCGAGAACGCCAGTTGAATCTCCGCCTGGCCCCAGTGGTGACGAGAGTTCATCGGGGCGACGAACAGCGTCCATGCGTACTGCAGATTGGCAACGAGCGCCATGCATAGCATGCCCACCACCAGTTGAAACCAGCGGTTCGTCCAGAACGGACCGCTCTCGCTCCTCTGACCGATTGCATTCATATCGCTTGTCTCCGCTATCTATTCATTGCAGCCTGCGTGATTACCGGTCTGCATAAATTACAACTTATGGTTTTAAATTTCACGTCGCCATGCTGTGCCTTTTATTCGCCGGATGAATCAAAAATCCGAATGAAAATTCGTCAATCCTCATTCACCCTGGCTTTACGGCAAACCCCTGAAAACATCGTGAAACAAGGGCTTTTCTACGCGTTGTCCCTTATGAAATCGTACTTCCGAGCGTTAACCCGAACATTGTTTCGGCATGCCGCACGGCATTCGGACTCCTTTCAACTCATGCTAGGGTGATTGCTGAATTACTCACAATTAAAGTTTGTTATTATGTGGATTCAGTATCCTTTATGGTTCCGCCATGACCATGCGAAACGCCACGCTGCGCCAGCTCAAGGTCTTCGAGACCGTGGCGCGCCACCTCAGTTTTTCGCGTGCTGCGGAGGAATTGCATCTCACCCAGCCGGCCGTTTCCACGCAGGTTCGCCAGCTCGAAGATCACGCGGGCCTGCCGCTTTTCGAACAGCTCGGCAAAAAAATCTATCTCACGCCCGCGGGCACGGAGATGCTGCACTACAGCCGCGCGATCATGCAGCAGTTCCACGAAGTGGACGAGGCGATGAGCCAGCTAAAGGGCGTCTCGGGCGGCAAGCTCAACGTGGCCGTCATTAGCGCGGGCGACTACTTCTTTCCGCGCCTGCTGGCCGAATTCACGCGCCGCTACAAGGGCGTCGCGCTCAATCTCTCCGTGCACAACCGCGAGCAGTTGCTGCAGCAACTCGCCACCAACCAGACCGATCTCGCCGTGATGGTGCGGCCGCCCCACGCGACCGACGCCATCAACGAGCCGTTTGCGCCCCACCCTTATGTGATCGTCGCCGCGCCCACGCATCCGCTCGCGAGCAAGCGCGGCATCAAGCTCAGCACGCTCGCCAACGAGGCGTTCATCGTGCGCGAGCGCGGCTCGGACACCTGGAATTCGATGGAAGAAGGCTTCGCCGGGAAGATCACGAATCTCAAGATCGCCATGGAGATTCAAAGCACGGAAACGATCAAACAGGCCGTGATCGCGGGCATGGGCATCGCCTTTCTTTCGGCGCACACCATCAGCCTCGAATTGCAGGTCGGCCATCTCGCCGTGCTCGACGTCGAGGGCTTTCCGGTCATGCTCAACTGGTACGTCGTGCACCGGAAAAACAAGCGTCTGCCTCCCGTTGCGCTAGCGTTCAAACGCTTTCTCATGGAGGAAGGCGCGGCGCTCATCGAGAACATTACAAAAGTGTCAGAAGCGAGTTTGCATAAGTAAGGTCTTATGAATATCTAAAAAATTATCAGGCACTACTAATCGTTCGCGTCGCCATGCGCGTTCCAGCGTTTTTCCCGGTCTCGCAGATGCAGTAGCTCAATGCGGCCCTTGCCGCTGGCGCAGCGCGCCGCCCCGGCTACGCCGCCGCCGGGGCAAGTCCTGCGAGGCGTGATGACCCGCGCGCCCCGCGCCGCCATGCGGTGTTTCGTTCGCGGTCAGCCACGCCGGTTCGAACGCGCCGCCTCCGCAAGCCGCGACCAGCAGTTCGTCCGGAATACCGGCAAAGCTCGCATGGAATGTGGCGCCGAAGGGCTCACGCGCCGATGACGTATCGAGCCCGCCTGTACGGGCGAGCCGCGGTCGTCGCGCGCCGCTCATCAGCCGCACGCCGAGCGCCACGCACAACACGCTCGCCGCGACGAGGATGGAGATTTCGAATTCGGGGCAAGCACGCACGCTCGAAAACCCATAGCCGAGCGCGGTGGCAAGCACCAGCGCCACCACGTGCATGATTCGGTCGCCTCGGCCGAACGGCACGCGCCGGCGCACTGCGGCGCCCGCCTGCGGCCCGCGGCTGAACAGACTCAGCGCACCGCCAACCAGCAATGCGCCGGTCGCCGCCGCGACGAACAGCGCCATACGTTCGTTCGAACTGCGCTCCGGCTGCAACACGTAGCCAACGAACGCAGCGATCAGCAGAATCGACCCCGATACGCTACCGACCAGCGCCGCCGGCCGCGCGCATCGTGCGAGATCGCGCCGGCCTGCGAAGCACAAACCGCACAGCACACCCGCTTCGACGGCAACCGTCGCCCCTGCCCCCTGCATCCAGCCCGCGGCGATCGCACCGGGCGGCAGCGTGAGTAGCAATGCGAACGAAAGGGCGAAGGCAAGCCGATGCTTGAGCGCTGCACCCGCATGCTTCGTGCAGCGTGGCGCGGCGCGGACACATGACGACGACCGCGCACGCAGCGGCCAGAGCGCCGCCAGTTGCGCGAATGCACAGCCGAGCCATGCGAACAGCGCACCGGCGCCCAACCACGCCAGGTCGCCAGCCAGTTGCTCCGGCATCTCTCCTCCTCGCGCGATAGTGTTGCCGCGCGCCTCGTGGGTTTTACGTCGTCACGCTGCGCCCTCTACAGCGGAAAGCGACTCGATTTCCGCGCGCGCGGCGCCGAGCGCATTGCTCAACGTGCCGATTCCTTCGATGGTGACCTCGACGGTTGCGCCCTCAACGATCGAGCCTACGCCGAGCGAAGTGCCGCACGCAATCACGTCGCCGGGTTCGAGCGTCAAGTCCTGCGAAATAAGGCTTACTTGCTGCGCCGGCGAAAACACCATGTCGTCGAGCGGATAATTCTGCCGCTCCACGCCGTCGAGTTTCGTGACGACGCGGGCGCGCTGCCAGTCGAAGCCGGAAACGATCGCCGGTCCCAGACAACAGAACGTATCGAAACCTTTGGCTCGGCACCATTGCGGGAAGTGCGGATTCTCGGTGATGAGACCGGCCGCCGTGACATCGTTGACGATCGTGTAGCCGAAGATCGCCGACTCCGCTTCTTCGACGCTCGCATCGCGGCAACGCTTGCCTATGACGATGCCGAGTTCGCCTTCGAAGACGATTTTTCCCGCATAGTGAGCAGGACGCCGAATCAATTCCGACGAACCGATCACCGACGCCGCCGGCTTGATGAGAAAGAGCGGGTGCGAAGGCACCGGCTTTTCCAGCTTCGCGGCGAGCGCGTGAAAATTGTTCCAGAGCGCGACCACCTTGCCGGGCGCACAGGGCGCGAGCGGCGTGAGCGCACGCAGGGACAACACCGCGCCAGTCGGCACCGGCTGATCGAGTCCTTCGTATTCGTGCAGGTAACCGTTCTCGACGCGGCCGAACACAATGCTCCCGTCGCTCGCCATCAAACGCATCCACGTTTCCATGTTTCGCTCCCTGGTTTCAAATGGCGCCAGAAGCGCGCAACGAATGGATTTCTTCATTCGAGTAGCCGAATTCGGCAAGCACTTCGTCGGTGTGCTCGCCGAGCATCGGCGAACGCGTGACGTCGGTCGGGCTATCCGAGAGCTTGATCGGGTTGCCGACCGTGAGGTACTTGCCGCGCACCGGATGGTCCACCTCGACGATCGTGCCGCTCGCACGCAGCGATTCGTCGCTCGCGATCTCCTTCATCGACAGAATCGGGCCGCACGGAATGTCGTAGCGGTTGAGCA
This sequence comes from Paraburkholderia sp. J76, assembly GCF_905220295.1. Taxonomy (NCBI): domain Bacteria; kingdom Pseudomonadati; phylum Pseudomonadota; class Betaproteobacteria; order Burkholderiales; family Burkholderiaceae; genus Paraburkholderia; species Paraburkholderia sp. J76. The sequence goes on along the minus strand of NZ_CAJMZJ010000006.1, from coordinate 160,442 downwards.
CGGCCATCGCGTCGAACTTCGTGCGATGCATGGTCCAGTGCTCGATCTCGTCGAAGATCGCCTTCAGACGCGGCAGGCGCGCGTTCGGCGTCGCGTAGTCCGGATCGTCGATCCACTCTTCGCGCCCGATCAGCTTGCAGATGCGGTCCCACACCGGCGCCTGCGCGATGAAATAGATATAGGCGTTCGGATCGGTCTCCCAGCCCTTGCACTTGAGAATCCAGCCGGGCTGTCCGCCGCCCGACGCATTGCCGGCGCGCGGCACGGCCTCGCCGAAACTGTCGTTGGGATATTGCGGGTACTCCTTCATGACGCCGGTGCGTTCGAGCCGCTGCTGGTCGCGCAGCTTCACGCGGCACAGATTAAGCACGCCGTCCTGCATGGCCGCGAGCACCTTCTGGCCGCGCCCCGTATGCGTACGCTGATAGAGCGCCGTGACGATGCCGAGCGCGAGATGCAGACCGGTGCCGCTGTCGCCGATCTGCGCGCCGGAGACGACCGGCGGGCCGTCGTCGAAGCCTGTCGTCGAAGCCGCGCCGCCCACGCACTGCGCGACGTTCTCGTAGACCTTGCAGTCCTCATAAGGACCCGGGCCGAAGCCCTTCACCGAGGCGACGATCATGCGCGGGTTCAGCGTCTGGATACGCTCCCAGCTAAAGCCCATGCGTTCGAGCGCGCCGGGTGCGAAGTTCTCGACGAGCACGTCGCAGTCGCGAATGAGCCGCTCCAGCACGCGCTTGCCTTGCGGATTCTTCGTGTCGAGAGTGAGCGAGCGCTTGTTGCCGTTGAGCATCGTGAAGTAGAGGCTGTCCGCGTCCGGCAGGTCGCGTAGCTGGTCGCGCGTGACGTCTCCTGCGCCGGTGCGCTCGATCTTGATCACGTCCGCTCCGAACCAGGCGAGCAGTTGCGTGCAGGTGGGTCCCGACTGCACGTGCGTGAAATCGAGGATGCGCACGCCGTTCAATGCCTTGCCCATGTCATGTCTCCTTATCTAATCGTGGCCGGGCGAGTTTTAGAAAATGGTGGGGGTTGCGTGGGCAGAGGCGTTTCGCGCGCTGGCGCGACATCTGCGTCCTTGAGCAATACGGTATGTGATATATCAGATGGAGGCAAGAGGGGAATTGCCCATCGGGAATGCCATTAGAATCGCGTCGAAGCCTTATCCAGTATGGTTTTGACGCAAGTTCGGCCGCGTTGACGCGGCGCACACAAGGGAAAACCCCGAGTGTTTACCGTGTCTGATATGCCAGATTCCGTGTGAAGGATGAGGGGACGGACCGCAATTTAGTCAGGGATGCCAGGAGTTGATGCGCATAAAGTCGGTGGGTGCGGGCAAGCAGCCCGGCAAAACGCGCAGAGACGTAAACGCAAAACGGGAGACCCGGAGGTCTCCCGTTTTGCCTGATCGCTCTTCGCAGCCCGCGTCAGTCAAGGAAATCGCAGTTCTTCTCGACGTACACCGCGAGATCGAGCGAATGCTGGCGCACGAGCTTTTCCGCCAGTTCGGTATCGCGCTTTTCCAGCGCCTCGATAATGCGTAGATGGTCGACGATCGAACGCGAGGCGCGATCGCTCTGCGAAATCGTCATGCGCCGAATAGCGCGCACGTGCACGAAGATGTTCTTGATGGTGTCGAGGATGATCTGCGAGCGGGAGAGTTCGACTATCGCCTGGTGAAACGCGATGTTGGCGTCCGAATACTCGGCGATATGCTCGGCAGGCGTGCTGTCGCGGAAGTCGTCGAACATGTGGCGCAACCGGGCGATTTCCTCGTCGGTCGCGTGGATCGTGGCGAGGCGCGCGGCCATGCTTTCCAGCGCCGCCCACATCTGGATCATTTCCACGATTTCGCGCTTGCTCTTGCGCACGATATAGATGCCGCGGCGCGGCACCATGCGCAGAAAGCCTTCCTGCTCGAGCAGCGTCATGGCCTCGCGCACGGGCGTGCGGCTCACGCCGAGCGATTCGCTCAGCACGCGCTCGTCGAGCCGGATTTCGTCGCGCGACTGGTAAATATCGGCGTCCGCAATGGCCTGGCGCAGCATGGCGTAAGCCTGATCGCGCAGGCTCAGTGTTGCGTTGATGGGTTGCAGCGCCAGCTTGAGCGGCGCCGCTTCCCGGCTTGCTACAACTTCAGTTTGTTCTAACGACATTGATTACCTCTTTTCCGACCTGCGGACGGATTCGCGGACCGAATTGTGCACGACGCAGCGCCTTTGCGCGGGGCGCTTCGCCCAAACCGACGTACCGGCCATGTTGTGCGGCCTGCTCGATAGCAGACTGCGGCAACCATCTGGCGATCAGGACCGTAGCAGCCGCACCCAGACCCACGACCGCTGCACCGAAGAGTGCGAGAGAAACGAAATCCATTTGAAGCTCCGCATGATTGAGTAATCGAATGACTCAATGATATGCTGCGTCGCGACAAAAAGCAATATTCTGTATGTGATATATCAGATGCAGTCGTTTCGGCACAACACTTCTGTCGATACGTCGGGGCTGGAATGGGCTCGCTCCCACATTATGGGTACGACCGCCGCCCTATCGCTATAAACAAGCAATGCTAGTGAGAAACCGGTGCTGCCGGCAAGGGATAAACGGTCCAGGGGCACGATCGCGTGATGTAAAGCATTTCTGATTGACAGCACCGCGAGGCGCCCTGCACACTCGACCCATGCGCACCGCCTCCGCCCTCCTCGTCATCGCAAACACGATGAACCATCCGTGGACAACCCATATGGGTAGCCCACGGGGATGGTGTGCGTACTAGCAGTCTGTCGTAACGCAAATCACAAGCCCCGCCGGCATCGACGGGGCTTTTTGTTTTTCTGGGTGGCAGCGCTCCGTTCGTCGGCTCCAACTACTGGAGAAAACGATGGATGACGCTTTTCAGGCAGCTTCACAGCCCGCACCCCAACCGAGCGTCGCAGACGCAACCGACCGCTTCGACGATCCGTTGCCCGCGCAATCGGTCCACTTCGCCGTGCCGCCCCAGCGCACGCTCACCTGGCGCGTGAATGCCTCATCCACGCTGCGGGTCCACGCGGCCCCGGTGTGGGTCACGCGCGCCCGTTCGCCCTACGACCACTGGCTGAAGCCGGGCGAATCGCTCCGGCTCGAACGCGGCGAGCGCATCTGGCTCAGCACCGAAGCCGACTTCCCGGCGCGGCTGAGCATCACGAGCGCATGGCGGCCGCCATTCGCGGGCGTGCGGCGCTGTATGGAGCGCCTCGCCGCGTGGCTTGCGCTGCTGGCGCTGCGGCGCCCGCGCGAGACGTGACGCGCGAAACGCTGCCCGCCTCACAAGCTAAAACGCCGGATGCGCCATTCAACTGGCGCATCCGGCGTCGCGAAACGAAGCGTCGGATCAGAACTTGTGCCGCAGCCCGAGGTTCACGATCGTCTGGTTCGACGTGCCCGCGTAGCCATACGAACCGATCGAAGCCTCGGCCGGCGTCGAGCCGCCCGCGCCGTCGCCGGTATCGCCGCTCGCGTGCTGCCACGCCGCCGTCATATAGAGATCGGTGCGCTTGGAGAGGCTGTAGTCCGCGCCGAGAGAAACCTGGTGATAACTCGCGGTCGTATCGCCGTTGGCGTGCGTATAGCTGTAGCCGAGGCCGAGTAGCAGCGCCGGGCTCAGTTGATAGTTCATGAAGCCCTGGCCGGTGTTGTACTTCTGGGTGTCGCGGAACACCGAGCTGCCGTCCGGCGAATAGCGCGCATTGCTGTAGCCGAGGCCGAAGGTGAACTGGCCTAGCTGGTACTGCGCCGCCGCGCGCGCGATGGTGAGCGAGTGCGCCGTGGCGTAGCCGCCGTTGATCGGGCCGTCGAAGGTGCCGTCCGAGGTGCTCGTCCAGCCGTCGGTGCGAATGCCGTTTACGGCCTGGCTGTTCGTCGCGTAGAAGTAGCCACCAGCGACCGCGAACGGTCCGTTGGTGTAGTTGAGCGCCGCCGAATACGACTGCTCCGCGCCTGTCGAGCCCGCCACGCCGCCGAACGAGTACATTGCCGCGACCTGCAGGCCGCTCCACACGGGCGTCGTGTACTTGACGGCGTTGTTCACGCGAAAGCTGTTGTCGTAGTTGTCGACGTCGCCCGCCGTGGCGAACACGGAGCCGAAATAGTTGTCCGCCGTGATGCCCTGCACGAGGTCGATGAGCGGGTCATACTGCCGCCCCAATGTGAGCGAGCCGTATTGCTCGGCGGTCAAACCCACGTACGCCTGCCGCCCGAACAGCCTGCCGCCCTGCCCGAGCGAACCCGTCGATGGGTTAAAGCCGTTTTCCAACTGGAAGATCGCCTTGAGGCCGCCGCCTAGATCTTCGGCGCCCTTCAAACCCCATCGCGAACCGGAAAGATTGCCGTAGCTGCTGTTGCCGAGCGTCCAGAGATGGTTGCCGCCATCGGCGTGGTTGACGTAGGTGATCGACGTGTCGATCGTGCCGTACAGCGTCACACTGGTCTGTGCGTCAGCGGTGCCGGCCGCCCCGAGCGCGGCCAGCGAAAGGGAAGTCAAGGCGAGTCTTTTCACTTCATTCTCCCGGCGCGGTAAAACAACTCTTGACCAAGGCAGACTAACTCGCCGTTGAAGCATTGTAAAAGGATTCAGGAAGCTGTCTCGAATTAGTGACAGCTAATTAAGGAAGCGCCTGAATAACTGTCGGAAGATAAAACCCCAACCGCCGTACCGCCCACCACGCAAGGGTTTGGAGGCATGTCGCCAAACCCGCATTCATCGATTACTCATACCCTGACGAATACCCTTCGGATTAATGCTCCCGCTAAACAGGCTTTGCAAACATTGGACCGCTAGAGGTTACTCCCCAATTAAATGCGCGACTTACAACGGGCCATTCAGGCCGTTCGATTGCGACCCAATAGCGGTTTCTTGTCCTGAAGCGTCAACCGGCGGGGAGTGTTATGCGTTTGCTGAAGCTTAACCCGTCCTTTCCGAACGATTACGATTCGGCTCGATTTTCCGGTTCACGGCGCGAATTGCACGCGGGCCGGCATCGAAAGAACGTAGCCGCACAGCACGAATAAACGCGATGTCACCGCCGGGGAAGCTGTAACAGTCGATACGGCGACACCGCAGAGAGCCACCAGACCGATCCATGTCTCAATCGCATTCTTCGCGCGCGGCGCGCGCCCTCGCGGCGCTGCGCCGCCGTGCCGGTGCCCTGCACCTGCAGCGCTTCGCGGCGCCGGTGTTCGCGCTCGGCATCTGCGCGCTGCTGCTGGTGGTGTTCCAGCACCTCTCGCGCACGGTCGACTACCACTCGGTCATCCGCCAGCTCTGGACGCTCACGCCTGCGCAATGGGCCGGCGCGCTCGCCGCTACCGCCGTGAGCTTCGTCGCGCTGGTCGGACGCGACGCCGTGGGCCTGCGCTACCTCGGCGCGCGCGTCTCGCGCGGTGCGCTGTGGGCCGGCGCGATCGCCGGCTCGGCGCTCGGCAACGTCACCGGCTTCGGCGCGCTTACGGGCGGCGCCGTGCGCTGCCGCGTGTACGGCGGCGCGGGCGTCACCGCCGCGCAGATCGGCCGTATGACGGTGTTCACGAGCGTCACGCTCGCCCTCGCGCTCGTGCTCATGACCGCGCTCGGCATGGTGGGCGCCGCGAGCACGCTCTCGGGCCTGCTGCATCTCTCGCCCGACAACCTGCGCCTGATCGGCGGCGTGGTGCTCGGCTGCGGCGCGGCGATGATCGTCGTTTGCCCCGCCCGCGCGCGCGAAATCGAGCCGTTCGGCCGCGCCTGGCTGCGCTTTGCGGTGCCGGCGCGGCGCGACCTCGTCGCGCAGCTACTGCTGGCCGCGCTCGACGTGATCGGCGCCGGACTCGCGCTCTGGTCGGTCATGCCGCACGCGCTGCTCGGCTTCAGCGACTTCCTCACCGTCTACTGCGCCGCCATGCTGCTCGGCCTGATCGGCCACACGCCCGGCGGCATCGGCGTGTTCGAAGCCGCGATGGTCTATGCGCTCGGACCGAGCGTGCCCACGTCCAGGGTGCTGGCCGCGCTGCTCGCTTATCGCGCGATCTACTTCGGCGCGCCGCTCGCGCTCGCGGCCGGCGTGCTCGCGGTATTCGAGGGCCGCGCGCTCAAGACTCCGCTCAGTGCGCGCTTCGCGAAGCGCGGCGCCGACGGCGTCTCGCAACTCGCGCCGCTCTTCCTCGCCATCGTCACGTTCGTGACCGGCAGCATGCTGGTGATCTCGGGCGCCACGCCCGCGTTCTCCAAGCGCATCGCGCTGCTGCAAACCGTCGTGCCGCTGTGGGTGCTCGAAAGCTCGCAATTGATGGGCAGCCTATTCGGCGTGCTGCTCCTTTTCGTCGCGCGCGGTCTGTTGCGGCGACTGGACGCCGCCTGGTGGCTCGCGCTCGTGATCGCCGTGGCCAACCTCGCGCTCTCGCTCGCCAAAGGTCTCGCCTTCGTCGAAGCAGGCGTGCTGTGCGTGCTGATCGTGCTGCTCCTCGCCACACGCAAGCGCTTTAACCGCCACTCGTCGATGTTCGCCGAGCGCTTCACGCCGGCCTGGCTCGCCTCGGTCGGCTGCGTGATCGCGCTCGCCGTGTGGGTGCTGCTGTTCGCGTTCCGCGACGTGCAGTACTCGCAAAGTCTCTGGTGGCAATTCGCCTTCCACAGCCGCGCCCCGCGCGCATTGCGCGCCACGCTCGGCGCCGGCGTGTTCGCCGCCGCGTTCGCGACCTGGCAATTGCTGCGCCCCGCCGCGGGCCGCTTCGTGATGCCCCCGAGCGAAGACCTCGAAGAAGCCGCGCGTATCGTGCGCGCGCAGGAGCGCAGCGACGCGGGCCTCGCGCTGATGGGCGACAAAAGCTTCCTCTTCTCCGCCTCGCGCAAGGCTTTTCTGATGTACGCGAAGCGCGGCCGCACGTGGGCCGCGCTGCACGATCCTGTCGGCCCGCGCGAAGAGTGGCCGGCGCTGATCCGCGAATTCGTCACGCTCGCGCACGCACACAACGGCCGCGCGGCGTTCTACCAGGTGCGCGCCGACGCGTTGCCGCTCTATCTCGACGCCGGCCTCACGCTGATGAAACTCGGCGAGGAAGCGCGCGTCATGCTGCAGGAATTCGACCTGAAGGGTCCGCAGCGCGCGCATTTGCGCTACGCGCTCAAGCGCGGCGAACGCGACGGCTTTTCGATCGAACATATCGAGCCCACGCAAATGGGCGCGAGCCTGCCGGTGCTGCGCGCGATCTCCGACGCGTGGCTGCACGACCGCGAAGCGCGCGAGAAGAGCTTCTCGGTGGCCGCGTTCGACGACGACTATCTCGCCGCGCAATCGGTGCTGCTGATCCGCCAGAACGGCGAGCCGCTCGCCTTCGTCACGTTCATGACGACCGACCTGAACACCGACGCAACGGTGGGCGTCATGCGCCATTTGCCGGGCGCGTCGCCCTACGCGATGGAGTACCTGTTCACGCAACTCGCGCTGCATCTGAAGGCCGCCGGCTACCAGTCGCTCTCGCTCGGCATGGCGCCGCTCTCGGGCATGGGTCCCACGCCGCTCGCCTCGTCGTGGCACCGCCTCGCGGGCTTCATCTGGCGCTTCGGCGGCCGCTTCTATAACTTCCGGGGGCTGCGCGGCTTCAAGAACAAGTTCGCGCCGCGCTGGGAACCGCGTTATCTGGCCGCGTCTGGCTCGATCAGCGTGTTCATCACCCTCGCCGATCTATCGCTGCTGGCAGGAGGCTGGCGCTCATGACATTCCGTATTTCCAGGCTGCCGCGCATTGCAGGCACGGCAGCGGGCGCCGCCGTGCTCGCGTTTTTCACGGCTCACGCCAACGCGGCTTCGGCCGCCGCATCGACGCCGGCTTCCGCCGCGACGATGCACGTCTCCGGCGGCCGCTACGGCCAGGTCGCGGTGACGAAACCGAGCGGCGCAATGCGTGGCTTCACCGTGCTGTTCTCGGCGGACAAGCACTGGAGCGCCGCCGACCAGACACGCGCCGACGCGCTCGCGCAGCACGGCGCGCTCGTCGTGGGCGTGGATACCGAGCGCTATGCGCAGAACCTCGCGGCCGTCAAGAACGAAACCTGCCACAAGCTCTACAGCGACGCCGAAGCGCTGAGCCATCAGCTCGAACGCCAGCAGGGCGCGAGCGAGTATTACGCCCCGATCGCCATCGGCAGCGGCGAAGGCGCGCTTATCGCGCAGCGCATGCTCTCGCAGGCGCCCGCCAACACGATGGCGGGCGCCGTATCGCTCGATCCCGCAGCGAAGCTCGACGCCCGCTTCTCGCCCTGCCCGGCCGACCCGACGCTTTCGCGCGGCAACGGCCTGCCCGGCTTCTTCGAGCAAGGCGTGACGATGAAAGATGCGCGCGCAACGAACTCCGGCGCGCCGCGCGCCTTTGCTCCCAGCGTAGCCGACGCCGACAAGATCGTTGCGCTCACATCGAATCACCTGCGTGTCGCGACGGAAAGCGAAGAAGACGTGTCGGATCTGCCGCTCGTCGAACTGCCGGCGGCGCACCCCACCGACATGCTCGCGGTAGTGATCTCGGGCGACGGCGGCTGGCGCGATCTCGACAAGACGATTGCGGAAGCGCTGCAAAAGCAGGGTATTTCGGTGATCGGCTGGGACGCGCTGCGTTACTTCTGGAGCGAAAAGACGCCGGCGCAAACGAGCCACGATCTCGCACGCGTGCTGAAGACCTATGGCTCGCGCTGGCATGCGCAGCACATTGCGCTCGTGGGCTATTCGTTCGGCGCGGACGTGATGCCGTTCGCGTACAACCGTCTGCCCGATGCGTTGCGCGCTAAGGTGTCGTACATGTCGCTGCTCGGCTTCGCGCCGGACGCCGACTTCCAGATCCGCGTGACGGGCTGGCTCGGCATGCCCGCGAGCGACAAGGCGCTGCAGGTGCGTCCGGAACTCGCGAAGGTGCCGCCTTCGATCGTCCAGTGCGTGTATGGCGCGGGCGAGAAAGACACGCTATGCCCGGCGCTCGTAAATAGCGGCATCGACGTGGTCAAGACGAGCGGCGATCATCACTTCGACGGCGACTACAACGCACTCGCCGCGAAGATCATCGCGGGGTGGAAGAAGGAGATTGCGGCGCGGGGGTGAGAGCGCGACACTTTTCCCCATTCGCTTGACGGCGGACAGACTTTTGTCGACTATAACGCCATGCGTCATATGACGCATGGCGTTATGCTTTGGCATGGCGATCCAGAACTTCTACGACAGGGAAACGGCACTGATCTGGTCCGGCGCGCAGTCGCGTCGGCTGCCCGCAGAAGTCCAACACGTAGCGCGGCGTAAATTGCGCATGCTGCACGCTGCGCAAGATCTCGCCGATCTGCGCATTCCACCGGCCAATCGGCTTGAGGCTCTGAAGGGCGATCGCGCGGACCAGCACAGTATCCGCATCAACGACCAGTGGCGGATATGTTTCAGGTGGCGCGGCGGCCACGCCCATGACGTCGAAATCGTCGACTATCACTGAGGTACGGATTATGAAAAAACTCCGGAACGTCCACCCCGGCGAAGTGCTTCAGGAGGAATTCCTCACGCCCATGGACATGAGCCAGAATGCGCTGGCGCGGGCGATGAAAGTGCCGCCGCGGCGCATCAACGAAATCGTGCATGGCGCGCGCAGTGTGACGGCCGACACCGCGCTGCGCCTGTCGATCGTATTCGGCACGTCGCCGCAGTTCTGGATGCACCTCCAGAGCGACTACGATCTGGAGGAAGCGGCAAGAAACGCCGATCTCTCCGAACTTCGGCGCCTGGCTGCATAGCCCCCTCTCACTTCCTGCCCACGAGATACTGCACGCCCTGCGGACCGTAGCGCTCGGCGTGCGGCAGGTTGGCGGCGAGATGAAACACGTCGCCAGCCTTGTAATGCCGCTCCTCGTCGCCCACGCGAATGTGCAGTTCGCCCTCGATCACCAGCGCCTTCGCTTCGAACGGATGCGAATGGACCTCCATGGCGCCGGCTTCGCGCGTCACGACAACGGGCTCCGGAAAGCCTTCGTCGGCCAGGCTGCGGATGAATGTTTCACGCTGCACGATTCGTCTCCTCGTTCGGCGGCATCGCCCCGCCAGCAGCAGTTTGGCACGCGCGCCCAGCCGCTGCACGATCTTGCCACCCGCTGAATCGCCAACTTCCGTACGCGCACAGCCATCAACCTTTCATCCAACTCCCGATGAAAGGTTTTAGAAAAATTCTCCTTACATTACTAAAAGCTTTCATCTATAACGACAACACATGTCGCGATTTCCGCTATCTCGCGCGTGCCTCAGCCCGCCTGGCGTTGCCAGCGGGCTTTTTTTCGGCATAAGGAGCATGGGTCAAAACCTTTCAAAAACCATACTCATCAATGCCCAGAGCTAGTGGAAGCCCTGAGATGTCTTCCGCTTGACTTCGTTGATATATTACATATTGTGTAAACGACTGTCAGCTAAACGACAGGATTTGCTGACCGCGATCCAGGCACATACCGCCCCTCGCGCAAGGCCGTTCATTCGAAAAAAACCGGAGACACACATGGAGCATCGGCAAGGAGGGGCGTCGCGATTCGCGTCGCCGTGGACTCAACTCGTGTTCGGCGTCATCTGCATGGCGATGATCGCCAACATGCAGTACGGCTGGACGCTGTTCGTCAATCCGATCAACGAGAAGTACCACTGGGGGCGGCCCGCGATTCAGGTCGCGTTCACGATCTTCGTCGTTACCGAAACCTGGCTCGTGCCTGTGGAGGGCTGGCTCGTCGACAAGTATGGGCCGCGCCCCGTGGTCGTGGCCGGCGGCCTGTTGTGCGCCGTTGCCTGGGTGCTCAACTCCGTGGCCGCGTCGCTGCCCGTGCTCTATATCGCCGCCGCGATCGGCGGGCTCGGTGCGGGCGCCGTTTATGGCACTTGCGTCGGCAACGCGCTCAAGTGGTTTCCGACCCGGCGCGGGCTCGCGGCCGGCATTACCGCGGCGGGCTTCGGGGCGGGGTCCGCGGCAACCGTGGTGCCCATCGCCAACATGATCAAGAGCAGCGGCTACGAGTCCACGTTCCTCTGGTTCGGGCTGGGGCAAGGGATCGTCGTGCTCGTGCTTGGTTTCGCGCTCAGCGCGCCCGCCTCGCACGGCGTTGCCGCAGCGAAACGCGCCATCGGGCAAGCGGCGAAGCAGGTCGCGCAGAGTGCGAGCGCCGTCTACAACGCAGGGCCGCGTGAGGTGATTGCATCGCCCGTCTTCTGGGTGATGTATGCCATGTTCGTGATGATGGCCGCCGGCGGTCTGATGGCGACCGCGCAACTCGGCCCGATCGCAAAGGATTTTGGCCTGCACGACTCGCCCGTTTCGCTGCTCGGCCTCACGCTGCCCGCGCTCACGTTCGCGCTCACCATCGACCGCGTGCTCAACGGCCTCACGCGACCCTTCTTCGGCTGGGTATCGGACCGCATTGGCCGCGAAAACACGATGTTCGTCGCGTTCGGCATCGAGGCGGTCGGCATCGTGCTGCTCTCTCGATACGGTCACACGCCGGCGGCGTTCGTCGTGCTCACCGGCATCGTGTTCTTCGCGTGGGGCGAAATCTACAGCCTCTTTCCCGCCACCTGCGGCGATACCTTCGGACCGAAGTTCGCTGCGACCAACGCGGGCCTGCTTTACACCGCGAAGGGCACCGCCGCACTGCTGGTGCCGTTCACGAGTGTGATTACCGCGGCAACCGGTAGCTGGCACGCGGTGTTCATGCTCGCCTCGGGCATGGCCGCGGTCTCCGCGCTGCTCGCGGTATTCGTGCTCAAGCCGTTGCGCAATGCGCACCGTCAAAAGCATGCCGAACCGGCGTCCAGCTTCGCGTACGGCAGCCCGCTCGTGCAGGACTGAGCCAACGCCCTATCTTGCGAAAGCATGAAAAACGCCGGCGTGAGCCGGCGTAAAGAGAGACTGCGGAAAAACTGCAGAGAAACCGCTTTAAATCGTTGCTCAGGCGACCACGGGCGCCGCCTTCGCGTCCTCTTCCTGCTCGACCGACGAGCGGATCAAGTAATCGAACGCGCCGAGCGATGCCTTCGCGCCCTCACCCACGGCGATCACGATCTGCTTGAACGGCACCGTCGTCACATCGCCTGCGGCGAACACGCCCGGCACCGACGTCTGGCCCTTCGCGTCCACTTCGATCTCGCCGTGCTTCGAAAGCGCCACCGTGCCCTTCAGGAATTCGGTGTTCGGCACGAGACCGATCTGCACGAACACGCCTTCGAGTTCGAGATGACGCTTCTCGCCGGACGTGCGTTCGAGATACGCGAGACCCGTAACTTTCTGGCCATCGCCGGAAATTTCCGTGGTTTGCGCGTTCACGTGCACCGCGACGTTCGGCAGGCTGCGCAGCTTGCGTTGCAGCACTTCGTCCGCACGCAGTTGCGCGCCGAATTCGAGCAGCGTGACATGGCTCACGATACCGGCCAGGTCGATGGCCGCTTCCACGCCCGAGTTGCCGCCGCCGATCACCGCTACGCGCTTGCCCTTGAAGAGCGGGCCGTCGCAGTGCGGGCAATAGGCAACGCCCTTGTTCTTGTATTCCTGCTCGCCCGGCACGTCGACGTTGCGCCAGCGCGCGCCCGTTGCGAGCACCACGCTCTTCGCGCGCAGCGTCGCGCCGCTTTGCGTGCGCACCTCGAAGCCGTTACCCGAGGGCACGAGCGCTTCGGCGCGCTGCAAGTTCATGATGTCGACATCATAGGCACGCACGTGCTGTTCGAGCGCCGTGGCGAACTTTGGCCCTTCCGTTTCCGTGACCGAGACGAAGTTTTCGATCGACATGGTGTCGAGCACCTGGCCGCCGAAGCGCTCGGCTAGCACGCCGGTCTTGATGCCCTTGCGCGCCGCGTAGATCGCAGCCGCCGCGCCTGCGGGGCCGCCGCCGACGATCAGCATGTCGAACACGTCTTTCTGGTTCAGCTTTTCAGCCGCACGCGCCGATGCGCCGGTGTCGAGCTTCGCGAGAATTTCTTCCACGCCCATACGGCCCTGGCCGAACACTTCGCCGTTCAGGTAGATAGTCGGCACGGCCATGATCTGGCGTTTCTCGACTTCGCCCTGATACAGCGCGCCGTCGATCGTGACGATCTGCACGTTCGGGTTGAGCGAAGCCATCGCGTTGATCGACTGCACGACTTCCGGGCAGTTCTGGCACGACAGCGACATATAGACTTCGAACGCGAACACGCCGTCGAGCGCCTTCACCTGTTCGATCGTGTCGTTCTCGAGCTTGACCGGGTGGCCGCCCACCTGAAGCAGCGCCAGCACGAGCGACGTGAATTCGTGGCCCATCGGAATGCCCGCGAACGTGACCTTCACGTCGGAGTTCGCGCGCCTGATATCGAACGAAGGAGTACGCGCGTCGCCGACTGCGGCGCCACGGCGTTCTTCGTAGGCAATGCGGTTCGAGAGCGATGCGATGTCCTGCAGCAGTTGCTGCAGTTCCTGCGACTTCTCGCCGTCGTCCAGGTACGCAACGATCTCGATCGACTGCGTGACTTTTTCGAGGTAGCTTTTGAGTTGATCTTTGATGTTGGCGTCGAGCATGGCGTTTTTTTCCGGCTGGAGAAGAAGCGGGGGAATTCTAAGTATTGCCTGGCAATTTCGCCGTTCCGCTTATGGCGTTACGAGGCGAACAGAGACCCGGGCCGCAGCCGCGTGGGCGCGGCCCGGGGATACAGCTAGTGAGACTTCAGCGTCATGCGATCAGGGCGATCGCATGGTTGATGTAACGCTTAGATCTTGCCGACGAGGTCGAGCGACGGCTTGAGCGTTTCAGCGCCCGGCGTCCACTTGGCGGGGCACACTTCACCCGGGTGCGATGCCACGTACTGAGCCGCCTGCACCTTGCGCAGCAGTTCCTTGGCGTCACGGCCGATGCCGTTGTCGTGGATTTCGCACAGCTTGATCTCGCCTTCCGGGTTGATCACGAACGTGCCGCGAAGGGCCAGACCTTCTTCTTCGATCATGACGTCGAAGTTGCGCGTGATTGCGCCCGTCGGGTCGCCGACCAGCGGGTACTTGATCTTGGCGATCGTGTCCGACGTGTCGTGCCATGCCTTGTGCGTGAAGTGCGTGTCGGTCGACACACCGTAGATTTCAACGCCCAGCTTCTGGAATTCTGCGTACTGGTCAGCCAGGTCGCCGAGTTCCGTGGGGCACACGAAAGTGAAGTCGGCCGGGTAGAACACGACAACCGACCACTTGCCCTTGAAGTTTTCTTCAGAGACCGGAACGAACTTACCGTTGTGGTATGCGGTTGCCTTGAACGGCTTGACTTGCGTGTTGATGAGAGACATGCGTTGTTTCCTCGCTCTGGGTTGGGAAAAGGTATGGACACAGGTTACGGGAACCGCGTCCGTTTGAAAAATTGGTTGCTTTGATCGCTGGTATTAACCCTGCCTATCGGGCCCCATAGCGTCCGTCAAAAGCCCGCCAGCATGGGGTTTGCGCGCCCGCATCGAACACAACGGGCGGCCCGAGCAACCCTCGGGGCGGTGAGCATACAACGAAACTGCGACAATGCGCCTCACACGCCCACGCTTTCATGTTACGCCCCACACGGCTTTGCACCTTAGATGCAGGCGCAACGGCTTTTCTGCAAGGGCCGCAGGCTTGCTGCGTCAAAGCGCCCCGCCGCGCGCGGTTGCCGCACGCGCCGCCAGCCGCTCGCGCAGGTATTGCGTGAACGCGCGGATCGTCACAGAAGCTTCACGATGCTGCGGATACAGCGCGTGCAGCGCGTTGGGCGGCGGCACGAACGGCTCGAGCACCTCCACGAGCACGCCCGCGTCAACCGATCCCGCCACGATGAAGTCCGGTAAATAGCAGATGCCGAGCCCTGCAATGGCCGCATCGCGGATCACTTCGCCATTATTTGCACGCAGCGGTCCGTGCACGTCGAACGACGTGCGTACGCCATCGACGATGAACTCCCACGGCGCGCGGCCCTGCTGTCCGTATGGCAGGCAGGCGTGCTGCGCGAGATCGGCGGGCGTTTGCGGCGCGCGGCGGCGGCGGCGGTAGCCGGGGCTGCAGCACGCGATCATGCGCACGTCCGCGAGCTTTTGCGCAACCAGCGTGGAATCCGCCAGCCTGCCGATGCGCAGCGCCATGTCGAAGCCCTCGCCGATCACGTCGACGGTGCGATCGCTCAGGTCCATGTCGAAGCGCACATCCGGATGCTCGCGCAGAAATTCGGCGACCAGCGGCGAAAGGTGCGCCATGCCGAACGACATCGGCGCGCTGATTTTGAGGAGGCCGCGCGGCTCGCTGCGCCTGTCCGACATGGCTTGCTCGGCCTCGGACACATCCGAAAGGATGCGTTTGGCGCGCTCGTAGAAGTCCTGGCCCAGATCCGTGACCGCCAGCTTGCGCGTGTTGCGCACGAGCAGCCGCGCGCCCAGATCGGCCTCCAGCGCCGCCACGCGCCGGCTCGCGAACTGTTTGGAAAGCCGCAGCCGGTGGGCGGCCGCCGTGAAATTTCCCGCATCCACGGTGTTCACGAAGATCCGCATGTCGTCGAGTTGCATTTCAATTGTCCACTTATTTGTGACAGTGAGTCGTATTTTACGGCGATTCGAGTCGATTTGATTGACCTAAAATTCTTCCATCGCAACCAGTCAACTGAATCGGAACGATTCGCACGGAGAGACGAAAATGATCGAACTTCGCAAGGCAGACCAACGCGGCCGCGGCGAACACGGCTGGCTCAGCTCGCGCCACACGTTTTCGTTTGCCAACTACTACGATCCGACGCAAGTGGGCTTCTCGGACCTGCTCGTGATCAACGACGACCGCGTGGCCCCGGCGCGCGGTTTCGGCAAGCATCCGCACCGCGACATGGAAATCTTCTCGTACGTGCTGGAAGGCGCGCTCGAGCACAAGGACTCGATGGGCACGGGCTCGGTGATCGTTCCCGGCGACGTGCAGTTGATGAGCGCCGGCACCGGCGTCGCGCACAGCGAGTTCAACCACTCGGCGAACGAAGGCGTGCACTTCCTGCAAATCTGGATTGCGCCGAACGTGAAGGGCGCGCAGCCGCGCTACCAGCAAAAGAACATCGCCGATGAGGAGAAGCGCGGCAAGTTTCGCCTGATTCTCTCGCCGGACGGCGCGGAAGACTCGCTGCTGCTGCGTCAGGACGCTCGCGTGTATGCGGGCCGGCTCGACGGCGCGCAAACCGCGAAGGTCGAAGTGGGCGCCGACCGCTACGCCTACGTTCACGTGGCGCGGGGCAGCGTGACGCTAAACGGCGTGGAACTCGGCGAAGGCGACGGCGCGCGCATCCGCTCGGAACGAGAGTTGAGCTTCAGCGACGGACACGATGCAGAGGTTCTGGTGTTCGATCTGCGTAATATCGAAGTGTCGGAGCTGTGGTCCTGACTTCGGCGCGGTGCCTGGGTTGTGCCGGACTGATACGTTGTGAACCGATAAAACTTCTTCGGAGAAAACCATGCGATACAACCTGTTCGGGCCGGGCAGCGACGTCGTGCTGCTCGTCTCGCGCGTCCTGCTGACTTCGCTGTTCATCCTGTTCGGCTGGTCGAAGATCACCGGCTTTGCGGGCACCGTCGATTACATGGCGCACGTGGGCGCGCCCGTGCCGATGCTTTCGGCCGCTATCGCCGTGATCATGGAGTTCGCGGTCGGCATTCTGCTGCTCGTGGGGTTCTATACGCGGCCGCTCGCCGTGCTGCTCGCCGTCTATACCGTTGCGACGGCATTCATCGGCCATCACTTCTGGACCATGACGGGCGCCGATCAAATGGCGAACATGATCAACTTCTACAAGAACATCAGCATCGCCGGCGGCTTGCTCGCACTCGCGGTGACGGGTCCCGGACGGATCTCGATCGACAGGAGGTAATGCAACGGCCGCTTGCGGGAAGCGGACCCGGCGCGTTCGAATGCCCCTTCAAATGAAGCGCGATCGCCAAACGGCGTCGCGCTTTTTTTCGCCGCGGCGCGAAACGGCGCCGTGCGCCTCGACCGGTCACGCCTCAGGGCGTCACCGGCAGCGTCGCGCCGCCGCCTTCCGCGCACGGGCAGTGGGAAATCGAGACGCAGATCGATTTGCCCCGCACTTCGTCGCAGGTGCGCGCGACAAGGCCGTTTGCCACTCTCAGATAAAGCGATTCGATCTCCCGGCGAGTTTCGCCGCTCAAGGTAAGGAATGCGTTTCGACCGCTGCCCGCCACCAATGCACTCAGCACGCTGAACTGCTCGCGAAGAAGATGCTGGCATCCGTGAGGCGCAGTCGCACCGGAATTATCAGAACTGTGTTGCATACACTTAAAAGCATTAAAAAAGAGTTTTACGAAAGGGCGAGGAATCTAGCACCATCGCAAATATGCGCGGCAACCTTTCGCGCGGCAGACGCCATGCATAATCGAATGCTCGCTTGCCTGGCTTGCGGTGCGCCTGCCAGGCATTACGCCATCCCTACGATTTATTGCGCGCGATGCACGATCCTCAAGACAACCTGTACGCCTACCTCACTTCGCTCCAGCAATCGGCGCTGAGCGCGCTCAAGCGCTTGCCGCTCAAAAGCCGCGCGGCGCAGGGCACGCTCATGGCGCTGCGCGCCGTTTGCGCGGCAGGTCTTGCCTACAGCATCGGCCGCGCGCTCCACACCGAACAGGCGTTCTGGGCCGCGATCACGGCGATTGCCGTCACCCAGCACGATTACGCCGATACGCTCGCGCAGTCGCGCGACCAGTTCATCGGCGCGATTGCGGGCGGCGCGGTGGGCCTCGCTACGGCGACGTTCGGTCCGGAAAATCTCGCGGCCTATCTCGTCGCCGTGAGCGTGGTGATCATCGGCTGCTGGTGCCTGAGCGTGAGCACCGCCGCGCGGCTCGGCGCGATCACCACCACCATCGTGCTCCTCGTGCCCATGAACGGGCCGGTATGGGACGTCGCGCTCTTTCGCGTGGCGCAGGTCGCCATCGGCATGGCCTGCGCGGTGCCGGTGAGCTGGCTGTTCTCGTATATCGAGCGACGCTGGTTGCATGCGTGAGCGCCGTCTCTCAACGCACGCGAAATAATCCATCTCCGGGCGCTCAGGAATCTGGCGTGCATTAGCGGCGATAATCCATACCGCTGTCCGGCGCAAGTTGCCGGGGCAACCGATGCGGCGGCTGCGCGCAGTGGCCGCGCAAATGCCCCCCTCGATGCGAAATCGTGCGAAACTCCCCCGCCGCGCTCCGCCTACGCCGTGCAAAACATGGCGACACTATGGTCACATTTAGGGGCGCAATCGAGCATGCAACCCGAGAACGCAACCCACGCCGCCGCAATTTCACCTTATGAACACCACCACCCGCTCCACCGCTTCGAACGCCAGGTCCGGCAAGTCCATCACGCTTTTGCAAATGCTCGCGCTGATCGCGGCTGGCGGCATCGCGGCATCGCTGCTGTTCCGCTACTTCCTGTAAGCGCGGCGCGGCCGGAGCATCAAGCTCACCTCGTTTATGTACAAGAAAGGCGTCGCCCTCGAAATCCAGTTCGCTCCCGAACGCCTCAATGACGGCGCAGGCGACCCGTACTGGATCGACCTCACCGCCGACGAAGCCGCCGCGCTGCTCGCCACCCTGCAAGCGAAACTCGCTGCCCGCGAGAGCACCGCCGCCCCGCTCGTCGTCGCGCTCGACACGCCGCGCGAAAGCGCCGCGCCCGAAGCATCCGCGAACGCGTCGACGATTGCGGCCAGCGCCGGCGACGGCCTCAAGCAATGGGTCTGCGTGATCTGCGGCTGGGTGTACGACGAAGCGGCAGGTGCGCCCGACGACGGCCTCGCGCCCGGCACGCGCTGGGCCGACGTGCCCGACGACTGGCGCTGCCCGCTTTGCGACGTGGGCAAGGAAGACTTCGCGCTCGTCGAGTTTTAACTCACACGCCTGCGCGTCCGAACGGCTCGTAGAACAGCGCAAACAACTCCGACTGCGAACTCACGCCGAGCTTCGCGTAAATATGCTTCTTGTGCGCGCGCACCGTCTCGAACGAGATTTCGAGCCGCTCCGCAATGGCGCGCGTGGAAAAGCCGCTCAGGCTCAAACGCACCACTTCGATCTCGCGCGCGGTGAGCGGCACGCGTCCGCTTTGCTGCGTGACTGCCTCGATGCGGCTCGCGAAGCCCGCTTCGCTCAACTGCGTCTGCTGCTGCGCGCTTTCGGCTTCGAGCGAGTCCGACGCGACCGCCTCGGCGGCGCCCTCGGCAAACGTCTCATACGCCAGCCGCTGCTTCATGAGCGCGACCACCCACGGCGCGAACATCGCGAACATCGCAATATCGCGCTCCGTGTAATGGTGCCTTGCGCCCAGCGAGAAAATCAGCGTGCGTTCGCTGTCCACCGGCAAGTTGAACTGCACTTCGTCGCCGATGATGTTGCTCTTGAAGTAGCGCTGGTAATAGTCCGTCATGCGGAAATTATCGGGCGCGACTTCGGCAAGCGTGACGAGCCCCGCGCGCGGCTTTTCGCTGGCGTTGAGATAGAACGGATCGAGCAGGTACATGCCCTCCAGATACGCGCGGAACAAGCGATCCACGGTGCCGTCGGGCATGGGCGACTCGGCGCACACGAGCGGCGCGCGATCGCGCCGGAAGACGAGCGCAACCCAGTTGTCGAACGCGACGAAGCGCTCGATCACGCGCGTCACGCGGGTCCAGAAGTCGGGACCGTCGAGGGCGTCGATCAGCGTCGCGATATGGTGATGGAACGCGCGGTCCTGCCAGTCCAGTTCCATGGCATCTCCGGTGAGGGGTACCCCTGCAGGGTAATTCCTCGACAAAAATAACGTGGAGATAATAGCCGCTCATGACGCCCACGCGGTGCTTCACGTAATACATAAGGAGACAAGGCATGCAACTCGAACTCGCGCAGATCCCGGTCGTGGACGGCGCCGTCGCGCCCAACCTGGCCCGCGTGCTCGACGCGATCGGAAAACGCCGCGAAGGCAGCGATCTCATCGTCTTTCCCGAAGCCACGCTCACGGGCTTTCCCACGCGCGAAAACGTGCGCGACATCGCCGAAACGCTCGCGGGTCCCTCGCTCTCCAAAGTGCGCGACGCCGCGCGCGCGGCCAGTATCGGCGTGGCCGTGGGCCTCTCCGAGCGCGAAGGCGAACGCTTCTACAACACCACCGTGCTGATCGACGAGCACGGCGACATCGCGCTGCGTTACCGCAAGACGCACCTGTGGGCCTCCGACGTCGGCGTGTTCACGCCCGGCGAGCGCTACGAGGTGTGCGAATTCAAGGGCACGACCGTCGGCCTCCTGATCTGCTACGACATCGAGTTTCCCGAAACGGCGCGCGCCGTGGCCTCGCTCGGCGCGGAAATGCTCGTCGTCACGAACGGCAACATGGACCCGTTCGGCCCCGTGCATCGCCGTGCGATCGTCGCGCGCGCCATGGAGAACCAGATGTTCGCGGCGCTCGTGAACCGCACCGGCGAAGGCGACGACAACCTCACGTTCCCCGGCGAAACGGCGCTCGTGAGCCCGTTCGGCGACGTGCTCTGCGAATTGAACAACGAAGACGCGGTGCTGCACGCGACGATGGATCGCGCGCTGCTTGCACAAAGCCGCGAGCATTACAGCTATCTGCACGACGCACGCGTTGCGCTCGATCTCGCCGACGAAAACGACGCGCAAGGCCGCCGCTCGCTCAATATCCGCCCGCGCACGCGTTAAGCGCTGCCAGGCAACCAGCCGACCCGCGTAACAAACGATCCGGCAAGCCGCTTTTCGCGGCTCGCCAGGCTCTTCCACGCCTGCCAGAACCACAGCATCAGGAGACACCTGCATCATGAAGCCCGCCTCGCCGTCGCATGAACGCGGCACCCACGAACTTCAACTGAAACGCACGCTCGGCCTGCCGTCCGTGCTCCTATTCGGCCTCGCCTACATGGCGCCGCTGATCGTCTACGGCACCTATGGCGTGCTGGCCGGCGCGAGCCAGGACACCGCCGCCCTCGCGTATCTCATCGCGCTCATCGCGATCGTGTTCACGGCGCTCAGCTACGGCAAGCTCGCGCGCCTTTTCCCGGTGGCAGGTTCGGCCTACACGTACACGCGCAAGAGCTTCAGTTCGCACCTGGGCTTCATGATCGGCTGGGCCACGCTGCTCGATTATTTCTTCCTGCCGATGGTGATCTGGTTGATCGGCGCGGCGTATCTCGGCGCTGCATTCCCGAGCGTGCCCACATGGATCTGGATCGTCGCGTTCATCGTGTTCACGAGCGCGCTGAACATCGTCGGCATCGAACTCGCGGCGCGCTTTAACATCGTGCTGATGATGGTGCAGCTTGGCATCACGGCAATGTTCGTAGTCCTGTGTTTGCACTACGCCGCCGCGGCCGCGGGCCCGGGCGGACTCCTCGCCGCGCAGCCGTTCTTCCAGCCGCACGTGCCGCTCTCGGCCACGATGGCGGGCGCCGCGATTGCCGCGTATTCGTACCTCGGCTTCGACGCCGTTTCCACGCTCACCGAAGAAACCATCGAGCCCGAAAAGACCATTCCGCGCGCCATCGTGCTGATCGCGCTGGTGGGCGGCGCGATCTTCGTGATCGCCGCGTACACGCTGCAGCTCGCGCATCCGGGCGCCGTGTTCAAGGACCCCGATTCGGCCGCGTTCGAAATCGCCCGCAAGGTGGGCGGCGATATCTTCGTGACGATCTTCCTCGGGGGCCTGATTCTCGCGCAGTTCGCCTCGGGCATCTCGGCACAGGCCAGCGTGGGACGTCTGCTCTATGCAATGGGCCGCGACGACGTGCTGCCGAAGTCGATTTTCGGCTACATCCACCCGCGTTTCCGCACGCCTGCGATCAACATCGCGATTGCCGGCGTCGTCGGTTTGATCGCGCTGAAGCTCGACGTGGCCACGTCCACCTCGTTCATCAATTTCGGCGCGTTCCTCGCGTTCACTTCGGTGAACCTGTGCGTGATCCGCCAGTATTTCAGCGGCGCGGCGGGTTCGCGCGGCTTTGGGGTCATCGGCGGTCTGGTGTTCCCGCTGATCGGCGCCGTGACCGACATCTGGCTGCTGTGCAGCCTCGAAAAGACCGCGATCATGCTCGGCGTGATCTGGTTCGTGCTCGGCCTCGTGTACCTCGGCTGGATCACGCGGTGCTTCCGCCAGGCGCCCCCGGAAATGGCGGTATAAGCGAAAGCGGCTCGCATTGCCTGTTTCAAGCGAGCCGGCGAGCGCCTTGGGGTCGGGACGGGCGCTCGCTTTTTTTGCGATCCACCCTTCGGCCGGCTTTCGAAAGACTTCGATAAAACGAGCGTTCGGTCATGTTCGGCGGAACCGAACTACAATGCATGCCGTCCCATGCAATGCCGCATTGCTGCCCTGTTTGCCCCGAACATGTCCCGTTTTTTGAAAGTAGTCCCTCGTTTGCCCGTCCCGGTTCGTCATGGCGCCCTCACCGTTGCCGCGGTGACGCTGGCGGCCGCGCTCGGCGCGTGCTCCTCGCCCAAGCCCAAGTTCCAGGAAGATCAGTTGCTGAGCACCGCGCCCAGCCAATTCTCGCGCAGCTTCAACTACGCGAGCGCCGACGCCTGCGAGTCGTCGCGCCGCGCGCTGCTGAGCCAGGGCTACATGACGACGATGACGCGCAACGACACCGTCGACGCCACGAAGAACTTCCAGCCGACGATGGATCAGCACATCGTCGTGGAGGTGCACGTGGTCTGCACGCCGGGCGACGCCAGCAATTCGAGCATGGTGTACGTGAACGCCGTGCAGAACGGCTATGCGCTCAAGAAAAGCGATACCTCGGCGAGCGTGGGGCTCTCGATTCTGGGGTCGGTCTCCTTGCCTATCCGCTCGAACAGCGACGAAATGGTGAAGATTTCGAGCGAGACGATCCAGTCGGGGCCGTTTTACTCGCGCTTTTTCGATCTGGTGGGCAAGTATTTGAATGCATCGGCGCGTAGCGAGCCCGTGCCGGGCGCAGGCGCGATCAAGATTGCGCCGTTGCCGCTGCCGGTCGAGCCGGTCACCGCCAGCGCGGCACCCGCCGCCACCACGGTGGGGTCGGCGGCGCCGGCTGCCGCCGCGGCGGCCGCGGCGACGGGGGCAGCAGTGCTGCATGGCACAGCGGCGCCGGCCGCGCCGGTAGTGACGGCGCCTCCTCCAGCCGCACCCGCGCCTGCTACGGCCGCGCCGGCGCCAGCCGCTTCGGCTCCGGGCGCGTCCGCGCCGGTCGATCACGCCACGGCGGCAGCGGCTGCCATGATGGGCGTACCGGCTAGCCCGAACGCAACATCTGCCGGCGCAGCGGCGCCGCAAACGCTCGCCGCAGCCTCGGCAAGCTCCGGCGCTCAAAGTACGGGCGCGGCCAATCCGTCAGCCACGCCGCCTGCCGCATCCAGCACGAGCAGCCCAACCGCGAGCGCAACCGCGCCTTAAGCGCCAGCGGCCTGCGCGCTCAGCGCAAGCCGGCCATCATCGCGCCCATTCCCACGAGCAGGCTGCCCATCAGGCGATTCACGGCGCGCATGCGCCTGGGCCGCTGCAGCACGTGGCGCAGCCGGTGCGAAAACAGCGCCATCGAAGCCACGCCTCCCGCAAACAGCAACGCGAACGTCGCCGCCAGCAGCAGATACTGGCGGTTCGCGCTCCAGGGCGCATCGGCGCTCATGAACTGCGGAAAAAACGAGGGGAAAAACAGCAGCGTCTTCGGATTGAGCCCGGAGGTTGCGAAACCACGCCAGAACAAGTCGCGACGGCTAGCGCTATCGGCTGCGGCCGCAGGCGTATCCGTGCCCGCCAGCGCGCGGCTGCGCCATTGCTTGCAGCCGAGCCAGACGAGATAGGCCGCGCCCAGCCACCGCAGCAACGTAAGTGAATGCTCACTGATGAGCAGCAGCGAGTTGAGACACAGCGCCGTCAACGCAAGCTGGAGCAGCACCGCGAGCGTGCCGCCCCAGACGCACGGCAGCGCGCGGCGCCAGCCCGCGTGGAGGGCCTGGCTCATGGTGAGCACGTTGACGGGACCGGGGGTGTAGACGAGTACGAGCGCGGCGGCGAGAAAAGAGAGATACAACTGGATCGACATTGCTGGGCGTGCTGGCGAAGACGTTGTGGCGGACGGCGCTCGGGGCGCTCGGGGTTGCGAAAAGTATCGAGACAGCGAAAACGAAAACGGGCAACAAAAAACCGCGCGAAAGCGCGGTTTGCAAATGCCATCTGCCTGACCGGACATGGCGGGGCATGGTAATCGCCCGCCATGCCCGGTAGCCGCCGCAGGGTGCAACGGAAACCGGCCCTGACGGACCACCGCGGCTTGTGACTGCGGCGGCGCTCCCCAGCGCGGGGAGGTGGCCGCGTGGGTCGTGCCAGGCAAGAAGGCATGTGGAAAATATACCGGTTAAAAGCCGGATCAGGCTTCCGGTTTTCAGGCGAAAACGGTCGATCTTCGGAATCTTCTTCCGCTAGAATCATGTACACCTGTACAAAATTCTTTTCCGCCATGAGCCCTCGTGAACGCCAGCCCAAAGCGCTCGACAATCAGGACCGCAAGATCCTCGGCGCCCTGCAAAAAAACGCCCGGCTCTCGAACGCCGAACTGGCCGAGCTGGTGGGCATGTCCACCACGGCGTGCTGGAACCGCACACGCCAGCTCGAAGCCGATGGCTATATCGACGGCTATGTCGCGCTCGTGAACCAGCAGAAGCTCGGCTACGCCGACATCGTGATTCTGGAAGTGACGCTCGACCGCCACGAAGACGACGCGCTCGCGCGCTTCGGCGCCGAACTCGCGGCGCTGCCCGAAGTGCTGGAGGCCTATCTGGTCTCCGGCGAATACGACTACTGGATCAAGGTGGCCGTGGACGGCACCGCCGGCTACGAACGCTTCCTGCGCGAGAAGCTCTATCGCATTTCGAGCATTCGCCACAGCCGGTCGATGTTCGCCTTGCGCTGCATGAAGGACGTGCCGTCCATGCAGGTGTGACGCGCTTTTATGCCGCGAGCTTTCCCGCCGCGCCGTTGCTTGCCGCCGCGCATACGCCTGCGCGCGCGAATCGAAGCGCTTGCAGCAGCGTTTCGTGTTCGCCGATGTGATTCGCGAGCAGCAGGATCAGTTGCGCGTTGGCCGATTGACTCTGCGCCTCGTCGAGGTCGCGATGCATGTCGATCAGCGCTTCGTAGAAGTCGTCCGGTCTGGCCAGATTGGGTTGGGTATTGAGCATCGTCATCTCCTATGCCATGCCTTCGGCGCACAGCGCCCGCCCGAGCGCGCTTTCCACGCGCGCCGCGTCGGCGCGCCGCCAGCGCGCGCTCACGTGCTGGTCCGGACGAATCAGATAGAACGCCCCTTCCTGCGCGCCGTAGCGCTGCGCAGCCAGCCCTTGCACGTCGCGCAACACCACTGTCGACGCAGGCAAACCCGCGGGCACGGCCGCATCGCCTTCGAGCATCACCACGAACTTGAGCGGCACCGGCGAACGCGCAAGCGCCTCCAGGGTGTCGAGCGTCGCGGTGTCGAATGCCGAGCCCGCGCGGCTGAACACGAGGCCCGCGAACCGGTCGCCCAGATGCGCCAGCAGCCAGCTTTCGTCGCCCGCTGCGTTCAGCACCGGGGCATCCGCGCACGAAGCGCCCGGTTCCATCTGGCCGTGGAATATGTCGTCGTCGGGCGTGTTCAAGACCGATTCGCGCAGCACCGCCGGCACGGAAAGCCGCCCGCTATTCACCAGTTGCCGCGCGAATGCATGTTCGCGGGCAAGCGTGAGCACGGCGTCGCGGAACACGCGGCTCACCGCGCTCTTGGGCGTGATGAAATCGGTCGAGCGCGTGGAGTTGCGGATGTTTTCGTCGGCGGCGTATTCGCGCTCGCTCGCGTAGGTGTCGAGCAGCGCGTCGGGCGCGTGGTTCGCCAGCACCATCGCGAGCTTCCATGCGAGGTTCTCGCCGTCCTGGAAGCCGCTGTTCGCGCCGCGCGCGCCGAACGGCGAAACCAGATGCGCCGAGTCGCCCGCGAACAGCACGTTGCCCTGGCGAAAGCTGTCCATGCGCAGGCACGAAAACGTGTAGATGCTCACCCACTCGAGTTCGAACTTCACATCGGGGCCGAGCAATGCGCGCACACGCGGAATCACGCGCTCGGGCGTTTTTTCGAGCACCGGGTCGGCGTCCCAGCCAAGCTGGAAGTCGATGCGCCACACGTTGTCGGGCTGGCGATGCAGCAGCACCGACTGGTTCGGATGGAATGGCGGATCGAACCAGAACCAGCGTTCGGTCGGGAAGTCGGCCTCCATCTTCACGTCGGCGATCAGGAAGCGGTCCTTGAACGTGCGGCCGTGACTGTCGAGGCCGAGCAGCTTGCGCAGCGGGCTGCGCGAACCGTCGGCGGCCACCACGTAGCGCGCGCGCAGCGTGTACGGACCGTCGGGCGTGTCGATTTCGAGCACGACGTGCGCATCGCTTTCGCCGGGCGCGCCGTGCTGCGCCACACCCGTCACCTTGTTCTTCCAGCGGATTTCGAGGTTGGCAAACGCCTGCGCGCGTTCGAGCAGATAGCCTTCAACGTAGTACTGCTGAAGATTGACGAAGGCCGGCCGATGATGACCGCTCTCGGGCAGCAGATTAAACGTGTAGACGAGTTCGTCCTTGCGGAACACCTTGCCCACGTTCCAGCTCACGCCCTTTTCGACCATGCGCTCGCCGCAGCCGAGGCGGTCGAAGATATCGAGCGAACGCTTGGAAAAGCAGATGGCGCGCGAGCCCGTGGAAAGCGTGCAGTCGTCGTCCACGAGCACCACCTGCACGCCTTGCTGCGCGAGGTCGATGGCCGTCGCGAGACCCACCGGCCCCGCGCCGACCACCACGACCGGACGCACGCACGCGGCGGCGTCCGGAGTTTGTTCGCTGCATCGCGCGTAGTCGAAGGTCAGCGTTTGATAGTCGATCATCGTTTTGTCTCCTGCATGTCGTCGCGCGCTGCCTCTCTCAATCCTGCAGCGCGTCCCACATCTCCTTGTCGCGCTGCGCCGTCCAGATGCGCGGATGCGTAATGCCGCTCGCCTCGTCATACGCGCGCGTCACGTCGAACGGCAGGCAGTGCTCGTAGATGAACACGTGGCCGAACTTCGGGTCCATCGCCTCGCGCGTGAGCGACATCGCGCCCTTCAGGTCGAGCTTCTGCGCCACGGCGGCGCGGCCTTGCGCGAGCAGCGTGGTCACGAAGTCCTTCGTGTAGTCGAGACCCTTGTTCACTTCGGCGGGATTGAGCAGCGCGGGGCCGCGGCCCGGCACGAGCTTTTCGGCGCCAAGCGAGCGCAGCGCTTCGAGCGTGGCGGGCCAGTCGGCAAGCTGGGCGTCGCCGCAATAGCACGCGGCGTCGTATTCGACGAGATCGCCCGAGAACAGTACCTTCTGCTGCGGCAGCCACACGACGGTGTCGCCCTTCGTGTGCCCCGAGCCGAGATGCGCGATCTTCACTTCGAGCTTGCCGAGAAAGAGCGTGATTTCCTTCTCGAACACGAGCGTGGGCCAGGTGAGGCCAGGCACCGTTTCGACGCCCGCGAACAGGCGCGGGAAGCGCTCGATTTCCGACTTCATGTCGGCTTCGCCGCGCTCGACGATCATTTCGTACGTGCCGCGGCTCGCGATGATCTGCTGCGCGCCTTCCTTGAAATACGCCGAAGCGCCCAGCACACGCACCGCGTGATAGTGCGAGAGCACGACGTACTTGATGGGCTTGTCCGTCACCGTGCGGATCTTCGCGATTAGGTCCTGCGCCATGGCGGGCGTGGCCGTGGTGTCGACGATCAGCACGCCGTCGTCGCCGATGATGACGCCCGAGTTCGGGTCGCCTTCCGTGGTGTACGCGTATGCGTTTTCCGAAAGCTGCGTGAACGTGACCTTCTTCTCTTCGAGGTCGGCCTGGGATGCGAACGCCTTTGCCATGTTGAGTCTCCGTATTGAGGGGCTCTGATCTAAAAGCCTGGACGGAGCGAAGCGCGCAGGGGCCCGGCGCGCATGGCGCCAGCCCTGGGTGTCTCGCCCCGTTTGAATCTGGACCGCTGTTATGCCGGGGTGGAGTCATCTTGGGCTTCCGGTTTTTATTTGTCAATAGCGAATTACATCGTCATACGCTAATTTCTATACCGTGCGCGCCGCGCCCGTGAGGATGCCTGCAGCCGCCGCCCTTCAGTTAACATGGACCCTTTTTCACCCAGAGAAAAGCGCCAATGAGACGTCGCAACGACAGCGCCGCGTCCGCGCCGGAAAGCAGCGCGACGGCGGCCCGCACGCAACGCGGCATTCAGAGCGTGGAAGTAGGCGGACGGCTGCTGCGCGCCCTCGCCGACGCGCGCGCGCCGCTTGGCGCCACCGATCTCGCGGCGAGCGGCGACATTCCGTCGAGCCAGGCGCATGCCTATCTCGTGAGTCTCACGCGCCTCGGGCTCATCAAGCGCGATGCGCTTTCGGGGCGCTATGAGCCCGGCCCGCTCGCGCTGCGCCTCGGCCTCTTGCATCTCGCGCAGCAGCCCGCGCTGCGCGAAGCCGTGCCGCGCGCGGCCGCGCTCGCGCAGGCGCTTAACTGCAGCGTCGCGCTCTGCATTGCAGGGCCGCAGGGCCCAACCATCGTGCGCTATGAACACGCGAGCCTGCTGCTGCATGTGAACCTGCACGTGGGCACCGTGATGTCGCTGCGGGCCACGGCCACAGGCCGCGCGTTCTGCGCATTTCTCGGGCGTGAAGCGCTCGAAACCGCATGGGCCGCGCAAAGCGCGGAGCCGGTGTGGCGCGGCACCAGCCACACCGCGAACGCCGCCGGCGCGACGCAGGAAAGCGCGCCCGACGCCGCCTTCCTCGCCTCGCTCGACGTCATTCGCGCGCGCGGCTACGAACTCGCCATCGACGCCCCCAGCCCAGGCGTAAGCAGCGTATGCGTGCCCGTGCTCGGGCCGCAGCGCGAACCGAGCCTCATGCTCACCGCCATCGGCGCGAGCGGCGTGATCGACGTGCGTGCGAACGGCGCGGTCGTGCGCGCGCTGCGCGACGCCGCCGCCGAAATCGCCGAGGCCGCTTTTCCTTCGACACCGACACCGACATGCCCCGAGTAAGCTCCAGGCCCCCGCGCGACGACAGCGGCGAAACGGCCGGCGCCGCGCCCGATACCGCGCCCGAAGCCGCACCGGAAGCCGGCAAACCGCAGCGCGGCATCCAGTCGCTCGACGTCACGGGCGAACTGCTCGCCGCGCTCGTCGCGGCCGGCACGCCCTTGCCGCTGCGCGACCTCGCCGCCGCCGCGAACATGCCGCCCGCGAAGGCGTTTCCGCACCTCGTGAGCCTCCAGAAAATCGGCCTGCTCGCCCGCGACGCGGCGGGCCGCTACGAAGCGGGACCGCTGAGCCTCGAACTCGGCCTGATCGGCCTGGCGCGCCTTTCACCCGTGCGCGAAGCCGACGCCGAACTGGTCGGCCTCGCCGCCGCCACCGCCATGAGCGTCGCGCTCGCGGTGCCGGGGCCGCTCGGCCCGACCGTCGTGCGTCTCGAAGAATCGGCGCTGCCGCTGCACGTGAGCCTGCGCCCCGGCACGGTCATGTCGCTCGTGAACACGTCGATCGGACGCGTGTTCGCCGCATGGGTCGACGACGATGTGCGCGCCGCGCTCCTCGCCCAGGACGAACTGCGGCTGGCTGGCGCGAAACCGCGCGAAGGCGCGACGCCCGCGTACCTCGCGCGGCTCGCCGCGATTCGCGCCGAGGGCGTGGACACCGCGCTCGACAAACCCATTCCCGGCATCAGCACCGTGACCGCGCCCGTGTTCGACCACACGGGCAGCGTGTGCCTCGTGCTCGCGGTGATGGGGCCTTCGGGCAGCCTCGACATCGCGCGCGAAGGCGCCCCAGCGCAGCTTCTGATCGCGGCGGCGGAGCGCCTCTCGCGGCGCTTCGGCTACATGGAAGGCGCGGCGACCGCGCCGCTATGAGCCGACAACAACATGAGAACGATTACATGAGCACGGCCTCGACCGGACAAAAGCTGCGCCAGATCGCCGACCTGCCCTGCCCGCGCGGCCTGCCGCTGCTCGGCAATCTCCTGCAGCTTTCGCCGCCGCGTCTGCATCTGATCCTCGAGCAATGGGCCGCCGAACTCGGCGCGCCTTATCGCTTCCAGGTGGGCGGCATCCCCATCACGATCTGGACCGACACCGAGCTGATCCAGCAGATCATGCGCGAGCGCCCGCATCGCTTTCGCCGCTATCAGCCGATCGAAGCGGTATTCGAAGAGATGGGCTTCAACGGGCTTTTCTCCGCGGAAGGCGTGGCGTGGGAGCCGCAGCGCAAGCTCGTGATGCAGGCGCTATCGATACCCAACATCAAGGCGTTCTACCCCACGCTGGCCGACATCACGCAGCGGCTTCACACGCGCTGGCAACGCGCCGCCGAGCGCGGCGACGTGGTTGAAATGACCGACGACCTCAAGCGCTACACGGTGGACGTGACGAGCGCGCTCGCGTTCGGCGAGGATCCGCGTACGCTCGAACGCGATCACGGCGTGATTCAGGAGCACCTGGAGCGCATCCTGCCGGGCGTGATGAGGCGCACCAACGCGCTTTTTCCATACTGGCGATATGTGAAGCTGCCAGCGGACCGCAAGCTCGAGCATTCGGTGAAGGAGGTGCACAGCTATATCGACGCGATGATGGCGCGCGCCCGCGAGCGCATGCGCGACGAACCTTCGGAAACGCCGCGCAATCTGCTCGAAGCGATGCTCGCGCAGCAGCAGGCGCAAGACGGCGCCGCGTCCGTGAGCGACGCGCAGATCCGCGCGAACGTGTTCACGCTGCTGATCGCGGGCGAAGACACGACCGCCGATTCCATTGCCTGGACGCTGCCCTACCTCGCCGCGGATACGGCCTTGCAGCAGCATCTCGGCGACGAGGCCTCGCGCGCGCTCGGCGATTCGACGGTATGTCCCGACTACGCCACGCTGAAAGACCTCGATATTTTCGAGGCGATCTGCATCGAGGCGACGCGCCTGCGGCCGGTGGCGTCCGTGCATTCGTTCGAGCCGCTGGAAGACGTGGTGGTGGACAACGTGGCGTTGCCCAAAGGCACGCGCATGTTCTTCGTCGCGCGTCCCGCCATGCTCGACGCCAGGCATTTTGCCGATCCGCAGCGCTACGATCCATGGCGCTGGATGAAGCGCACCGAACGCGAGGGCGATGAGGAAAAAGCGCACGACGTCCGCGCTTATCTGCAATTCGGCGCGGGGCCGCGCGTGTGCCCGGGCCGCCATCTCGCGACCGTGGAAATGCGCCTCGCGCTCTCGATGCTGATGAAGTCGTTCACGATCGAACTGGCGATCGATCCCGTGAAGATTCAGGAAGTGCAGGCGTTTACGATGGTGCCGGACACGATGCCGGTGCGGATCAGGCGGCGCGAAGGCGCGAGCACGCCGGGCTAGCCGTCAACGCCCGTCTTCCGGCGTGCCAACCGTCGAAGTATCGTCGGGCGCGCCATCGCTGCGCGCCTGCGCGTCGCGCACCTTTTCGAGCGCCTTGGGCCCGAGCCCGAGCGACACGCCCAGCGCGAGCGCATCGAGCACCGCGAGATGCGCGATGCGCACCACGGCGGGCGCGTGTGCATCGCTCGCGGCGGGCACGCGCAGCAGCAGCGGAATATCCACCACCCACGCGAGACGCGAACCCGCACTCGTGAGCGCGATGGTCGTCGCGCCGCGCTCCTTCGCGATCTGAATGCTCTCGTTCACCTCGACGCTGCGCCCCGACTGCGAGATCGCGAACGCCACGTCGCCCGGTTCGAGCAGCGCCGCGTAAAGGCGCTGCAAATGCGCATCCGTGAATGCGCTCGCGGCAATGTCGAGCCGCAGGAGACGCAGCGCCGCATCTTGCGCCACGAGCCCCGAGCCCGCACCCACGCCGAAAAAGTACACGCGCCGCGCGCTGGAAAGCGCCGCCACGGCGGCTTCGAACACGGCCGTGTCGAGCGACGCGCGCGCATGCGTCACGCCCTGCACGACCGACTCCGTCACCTTGTCGAGCAGCGTGCCGACCTCGCCCGCCCACTGCGCGCCGCTTGCCTCGTCGCCGGTCATCTCGGTGGCGAGCGCGAAGGGCACGTTGCCCGCCGCGCTCTGCGCGAGCCGCATCTTGAAGTCGCGCAGGCCGTGCGCGCCCACCGCGCGGCAAAAGCGCGTGACGGAGGGCTCGGACACGTCCGCGCGCAACGCAAGCTCGGTGATGCTCGCGCGCATGGCGAAGTCGATGTCGGCAAGCACCATCTCCGCGACCTTGCGCTCAGCGGGACGCAGCGACTCCGCGACGTTGCGGATGTGATGGATCAGGTTGGAGACCGGCAAGCTGTTTTTCCCGTGAATGATACGAGGCGCCCGCTATCCAGTTTCGATGCGTGCTTCCGCTTCAATCGAGCCGCTTGCCGCTTTCAGTATCGAACAGATGCAGGTGCGCCAAAGGCAAACCCAGCGTCATGCGCTGGCCCGGCGCGATGTCCGGACGCGCGCGCGTGGTGACGCACCATGTCGTACCGCCTATTTTCCCGTACAAGTGGGTTTCCGCGCCAGTCGGCTCGATCACGTCCACGTTGAACGGCACGTCGCCGCCGGCCTCGACATGCTCCGGCCGCACGCCGAGCGTCACGCGCGCACCGGCTTGCGCCTTGCCTTCCGGCAACGGGATGCGCACGCCGTCTTCGAGCACGAGCGCCGTGCCGCGCGCGTCGCTCATCACCGTGCCCTCGGCGAAGTTCATCGACGGCGAGCCGAGGAAGCTCGCCACGAACAGGTTGCCCGGCCTGTCGTAAAGGTCGAGCGGGCGGCCGATCTGTTCGATGCGCCCCGCGTTCATCACGACGATGCGGTCGGCCATCGTCATCGCCTCGATCTGGTCGTGCGTGACGTACACCACCGTGTTGCGCAAACGCTGATGCAGCGCCTTGATCTCGGTGCGCATCTGCACGCGCAGCTTGGCGTCGAGGTTCGAAAGCGGTTCGTCGAAGAGGAAGAGCGAGGGCTCGCGCACCACGGCGCGACCCATGGCGACGCGCTGACGCTGGCCGCCCGACAGCGCGCGCGGCAGGCGCTCCAGGTAGCTCGACAGGTTGAGCATTTTCGCGGCCGCCTCGATGCGCGGCTTGAACCCGTCCTCGCGCTCCTTGCGAATGCGCGGACCGAACGCGATGTTGTCGTACACCGAGAGATGCGGATAGAGCGCGTAGCTCTGGAACACCATCGAGATGTTGCGCTGCTGCGGCGGCAGCGCGTTCGCGCGCGTGCCGCCGATCGTGAGGTCGCCGCCGGAGATGTCTTCGAGACCGGCGATCATGCGCATCACCGTGGTCTTGCCGCAACCCGAAGGGCCGACGAGCACGACGAACTCGCCGTCTTCGATATCGAGATCGACGCCGTGCACGACCTGGGTGTCGCCATAGCGCTTGTAGATGCCGTTCAGTTGTACCGCTGCCATGCTGTCCTCGTTTGCGTGAAGTCTTTTCAGGTCGATGCGATGCGCGCGCGCCTCAGAACGGATCGAGCGTCAGCTCGTTCGCCATCAGCCGGTTGCCCGCCATGAGGCCCGCATCCACGGGCAGCGCCACACCCGTGATCACGCGCGCTTGCGGCGAGGCGAGAAATTGCACGGCGTCGGCAATGTCCTCCGGCGTCGCCACGTCGCCAAGCGGATACCATTTGCTTAGTTCTTCGAATATTTTCGGATGCTGCTCGACGCGCGCGCGCCACGCGGGCGTCTTCACCGTGCCCGGGCACACGATGTTCGCGCGTATGCCGTGCGGCCCCAGCTCCATCGCAAGCGCCTTCGTGTAGCTCACGAGACCCGCCTTCGCGGCGCTGTACGCCGGGTGGCCGAGCGCGGAAAGACCGTTCACCGAGCCGATCAGCACGAGCGCCCCGCGCCCGCGCTCGATCATCGAGGCGCGCACGGCTTCGACCGTGTAGTACGTTCCGTTCAGGTTCAGGTCGACGTCGCGCCGCCAGCTCGCGGCGTCCGTATGCGCGAGCGTCGTGCCGAGCGCGCCGCCCGCGTTGGCCACCGCTACGTCCACCGGGCCGCGCGCCGCCACGCCGCGCGCCACGGCGTCGGTCACGGCGGCCTCGTCGCTCACGTCGGCGGCGAGCGCCTCGAGGCGCGCCGCGAGCGCTTCGCCCAGCTCGTGCGCGAACTGTTGCACAAGCGCCGCGTCGCGGTCGAGCGCGAGCACCGTGTCTCCCGCTTCCAGAAACCGTTTGCACAGCGCGCGGCCTATGCCGCCGCCCGCACCCGTCACCAGCACCACCCGGCTCATAACGACTCTCCGCGCGGCCCGCCGGTCATGCCCGCGGGCCTGAAAATTTCCTACATACGAATGGTGCGCAGTGGCTCTAATGCGGGTTTATACCGAGTTTGCCCGCGCTGCTGCAGCGCATGAATTTCCCCTGTTTTACAGCATGTTATGCAAATTTCGGTGCTCGAAACAATATCGAGATTACCAGGTGACAACATTTTTTTCATCCTGTAGGATTTTTTCAAACAACGCAACCCAGCAGCCGGGTCAAGGCGGCGGCATAAGCAGGAAAAACCACCAGCAGCAACAACCCCGCAGGGGATGGGACAAGGCGCTAACGCGCCAACGCCCATCGACAAGGAGAGAGAGAATGTCGTTTCAGGCACGTGCAACCACCATGCTCGGCAAGCTCGCCGTCGCGCTGACGTTCGCCGGCATCACCGCCGCGGCGCATGCCGATACGGTCCGCGTGACCGTCGCCCACTACAGCGACGCCACCGCCCCGTACTTCGAAAAAATGGCCAAGCAGTTCGAGGCCGCCAACCCCGGCATCACGGTCAAGATCGAAGACGTGAACTGGGACTCGCTGCAACAGAAGCTGCAAACGGACATTTCCGGCGGCGCCAACGCCGACCTCGCCATCATCGGCACGCGCTGGCTGCTCGACTTCGTGAAGGACGACATCGCCGAACCGCTCGACCCGTACATGGACGCCAACTTCAAGGCCCGCTTCATCGGCCCGTTCCTGGCTCCGGGGCAGATCAACGGCAAGACCTACGGCCTGCCGATCGCCGCATCGGCGCGCGCGCTGTACTACAACAAGGACATGCTCGCTTCGGTTGGCTATCCGAACGGTCCGAAGACCTGGAACGACGTGATCGACGCCTCGAAGAAGCTGAAGGCGAAGGGCATTGCGGGCTTCGGTCTGCAAGGCAAGGAAATCGAAACCGACGTGTATTTCTACTACGCGCTGTGGACCCATGGCGGCGACGTGGTGGGCAAGGACGGCAAGGCGGCGTTCAACTCGCCGGCCGGCGTAAAGGCCGCGACGCTCTACAAGACGATGATCGACGAAGGTCTCACGCAACCCGGCGTGACGGGCTACAGCCGTGAAGACGTGCAGAACCTCTTCAAGCAGGGCCGCGTGGCGATGATGATCTCGGCGCCGTTCCTCGCCAAGCAGTTGCAGAAGGAAGCACCGAACATCAAGTACGGCATCGACCCGATCCCGGTCGCGACGACGCCTGCAACGTATGCGGTGACCGACTCGATCATGATGTTCAAGAACTCCAAGGTGAAGAAGAGCGCCTGGAAGTTCCTGGACTACCTGTTCACGAAGGAACCGCGCGTGCAGTTCACGAGCACGGAAGGCTTCCTGCCGACCACGAAGGCCGAAGCGAGCGACCCGGCGTTCCAGAATCCGGACACGCAAGCCTTCATCGCGCTGCTGCCGCATGCGAAGTTCGCGCCGACCGTGACGGGCTGGGAAGACACCGCGAAGGCCGTGACCAACGCGATGCAGTCGATCTACCTCGGCAAGGCCAAGCCCGCCGACGCGCTGAACCAGGCGGCCACCGAAGCGAACAAGTCGCTCGGCAAGTAAGTTTGACAAACACGCTGCAAGCCAGCCTTTAAGGCAAAACCAGGCAAAACCGGCGCGCGCCCGAAGTTCCGGGCGCGCGCCGGAGCGCCTGAAAACCGATGTTTCGAAGCACTGACGATTCGACATGACTACGGGTCCCCTGAAGCCATCGCCCGCCACAGCAGCGGCCGGCGACGCCCCCGACCGATCACGCGCGAGAACCCGCATGAGCCGAGAATCCCGCGCCGTTTCCGCGCCCCGCGCGCCCTGGCTCCTGATCGTGCCGAGCCTCGTGCTCGCGCTCTTCATCATCAGCTATCCGATCTTCAACATCGTGTTTCAGTCGCTGCATGATGTGTCGCGCTTCGGGCAGATCCGCGGCTTCAGCGGGCTGCAGAACTTCTATAACGTGTTCGACGATCCGGTGTTCATGAGCGCCCTGAAGAACACGCTGATCTGGACGTTCTTCGTCGTGGTAGGCACGGTGGGGATTTCCGTGCCGGTCGCGCTCGTGCTCAACCAGGACTTTTACGGCCGCGGCATCGCACGCACGATCATCATGCTGCCGTGGTCCGTCTCGCTCACGATGACGGCCGTGGTCTGGCGCTGGGCGTTCAACGACGACTACGGCATGGTCAACGTCACGCTG
Source organism: Paraburkholderia sp. J76 (assembly GCF_905220295.1). Classification (NCBI taxonomy): domain Bacteria; kingdom Pseudomonadati; phylum Pseudomonadota; class Betaproteobacteria; order Burkholderiales; family Burkholderiaceae; genus Paraburkholderia; species Paraburkholderia sp. J76. The sequence goes on along the minus strand of NZ_CAJMZJ010000006.1, from coordinate 123,920 downwards.
CAGCGCCTCGGCCTCGTTTCCGGGCCGATCCACTGGCTCGCGACGCCCGAGTATGCGTTCCCTGTCGAGATCTGCGTGGGCATACTCGTGTCGATTCCGTTCACGACGACGATCCTGCTGGGCGGCCTTTCATCGGTGCCGGGCGATATCTACGAGGCCGCGCGCATCGACGGCGCGAGCGCCTGGCAGCAGTTTCGCCAGCTCACGCTGCCGCTGCTCAAGCCGTTCATCAATATGGCGATCCTGCTGAACGTGATCTACGTGTTCAACTCGTTCCCGATCATCTGGGTGATGACGCAAGGCGGCCCCGACGACAGCACGCATATTCTCGTCACGTACCTTTACGAACTCGGCTTCAGGTTGGGACGACCAGGCGAAGCGGCTGCGGTCTCGCTCGTCATGCTCGTCATTCTGTTCGCGTTCTCGGTGGTTTATCTGCGCTTGCAGGCAAAACGCGGCAGCGCCGAAGGAGACCTCGCATGAACCGCAAACTCAAACGCTCGATCTGGTGCTGGCTCGCGCTCTCGCCGCTCGTCCTGGCCGTGCTGTTCCCGTTCGCGGTGATGTTCTTCACCTCCTTCAAGCCGGCTTCCGAAGTGTTCGTGTATCCGGCGCGCTGGCTGCCGATGCAGTGGCGCTGGCAGAACTACGTCGACATGTGGCAGGCCGCGAACTTTGGCGTCGCGCTGCGCAACAGCATTATCGTGAGCTGTCTTTCCACGGCGCTCGCGCTTGCCGTGAGCCTGCCGGCCGCCTATGCGCTCGCGCGCTTCCCGTTCCGCGGACGCGGCGTCTACCGCCAGTTCCTGCTCGTCACGCAGATGCTCTCGCCGATTTTGCTCGTGGTCGGCCTGTTCCGGCTCGCCGCGATGATTCCGTACGGCGACGGCAATCTCGTCGACTCGAAGATCGGCGTGATCGTTTCATACGCGGCGTTCAACATTGCGTTTGCCGTGTGGATGCTCTCGTCGTATTTCCAGACCGTGCCGCGCGACCTGGAAGAATCGGCGTGGCTCGAAGGCTGCAGCCGCACGGGCGCCGTGTTCCGCGTATTCCTGCCGCTCGCGGTGCCCGCCGTGGTGGTCACGGCGATCTTCACGTTCATCAGCGCGTGGAATGAATTCGCCGTGGTCTATACGCTGATCCGCTCGCCCGAAAACAAAACGCTCACCGTGCAGGTCACCGACATGGTGGCAGGCAAGTACACCGTGGAATGGCAACTCGTCATGGCGGCGACGCTGGCGGCCACGCTGCCCGTTTCCGTGGTGTTCGCGTGGTTGCAGCGCTACATGGTGAAGGGGCTCGCGCTTGGCGCGGTGAAGTAACGACGCCTGATTTCGAGGCGAAACAGAAGCGACGGGCACATGCCCGTCGTTTTTGTTTCGCGCCCCGCGCTATCTCGACTCTACTTGCCCAGCTCGTGTCCGATCACGCCGCCGGCCACCGCGCCGCCCACGGTGCCGACCGTGCTGCCATCGGTGGCCCGGTTGCCGACATAGCCGCCCGCGGCCGCGCCGCCCAGCGTGCATGCCCCCGTCCCTGCCGCAGTGACGACGATGGTGAGGACGAGTGCAGCGCGCGCCGCGCCAGTGCGTCGAAGCCAGTTCATCGCCGATTCTCCTGATCCATGGTAGTGGCGCTCATGTCAGCAAGCTTCGTGCCGCGACGGCTTTAGCCGTGGTGCAGATGCAGGAGGATCAGCGTGAGGGTAACGAGCGAGCCGAGCGTCGAATGCAGAATCGTGCGCGACGTCACGTGCGCCTCGCGCCGGTAGTACTCGGCCAGCATGAACGGGCCGGTGCCCGTGGGCAGCGCCGCAAGCAGCACCGCGATTTCCACGAGCTGGCCGGAGAGCCCGAATACGCGGTCGGCCAGCCACCATGTGACGAGCGGCTGCGCGACGAGCTTCGAGAGCGTGAGCCACCACGACGACTCGCGCGGCGCGTCGCCCCTCGTCCGGCGCTCGGCGAGAAAGAGCCCGAGGCTCACGAGCGCGCACGGGCTCGCCGCGCTGCCCAGCAGCTTGAGGAAGGTCTCCGCGCTTGCGGGCAGCGTGACATGCGCGGCAGAGACTAGCGCGCCCAGCGCCGGCGCAACCAGCAGCGGATTGCGCACGAGCGAGCGCACGACCTTGATGGCGAGCCGGTGCGGACGCCGCTCGCTTTGCAGCCCGGTTTCGATCAGCACGATGGCGACGGCGAACAGCACGCAGACCACGAGAATCGTCGCAATGGTCGTGGGCGTGAGGCTCGCCGGCCCGAACGCGATCATGCATAGCGGAAAGCCTACGTAGCCGGTATTCGGATACGCGGCGGCCAGACCGTCGATGCTCGCATCCGCAAGCGGGCGGCCGAGAAACACGCGCGCGCCCACCACGGCGGCGAACACCACGAGCGCCGCAAGACCGAACGCCGCGACGAACGCGGGCTGATACAACTCGCGCCACGTTGCGTGCGCAAGGATATCGAAGAGCAGCGCGGGCAGCGCGAGCCAGACGACGAAACGGTTCAACTCGGAAGCCGCGGCGGGGCCGAGGACATTCGTGCGGCGGCAGGCGAAGCCCGCAAAAATGAGGCCGAAAACCGGCAGGAGAATGGAAACGGCAGAAAGCATCGGGATTCGTGAATGCAAAGCGCGCGGACGTGCCGCGCGCCAGGGTGAAACGGAAGGCGAAACGTTTCTCTAGTCCATCGCCGCGTGACTCGTATCGACGGTAGCGGCGCTGGAGCCGGTGCGGATCAGGAAGAGCAGCGGAATCACGAGCAGCGTCGCCACGAACATCATCTTGAAGTCGTTCAGATACGCGATCATTTGCGCCTGCTGCGTGATCGACTGGTTGAGCACGGCAAGATCGTACCGCGAACCGTTTTCGAGCATCTGCTGAACCGCCGGGTTGAACGGCGTGATGTTCGCGGCGAGGTCCGAATGCGCGATCTGCGTGCCGCGCGTAACGAAGGTCTGCACGATCGAAATGCCGATACTGCTGCCGATATTGCGCATGAGGCTGTACGTGGCCGTACCATCCGCGCGCAGTTGCGGCGTCAGCGTCGAGAAAGTCAGCGCGGAAAGCGGAACGAACACGAAGCCGAGACCAAAGCCCTGCACCACGCCCGGCCACACGATGTCCGAAGGCGAAAGCACGAGCGTGTACTGCATCATCTGCCACAACGCGTACGCCGACACCACGAAGCCGAACAGCAGCATGATGCGCGCGTCCACGCGTTTCAGTATGCGCCCCGCTATCAGCATGGCGACCATGGTGCCCGCCCCGCTTGGCGCGGTCACGAGACCCGTGGTCGCGACCGGATAGCCCATGAGGTTCTGCAGCATGGGCGGCAGCAGCGCGCGCGTGGCGTAGAGCACCGCGCCGATCACGAAGATAAAGAGCGTACCCGTGGCGAAGTTGCGGTCCTTGAGCAACTGATAGCGAAAGAACGTGCCGGGACCCGAAGTGGCCGTATGCACGATGAAAAACGCGAAGGCGATGACTGCAACCACCGCTTCGACGCGGATCTCCAGCGAACCGAACCAGTCGAGTTGCTCGCCGCGATCGAGCAAGGCCTGCAGCGCGCCGATGGCGAGCGCGAGCGTGGCGAAACCGAACACGTCGAAGCGCTGTGTGCGGCCAGGCTCACGCGCGGGCATGAAAGTCGAGACGCCGAAGAACGCGAACAGGCCCACCGGCACGTTGATGAAGAACACCCAGCGCCAGTTGTAGCTATCGGTGAGCCAGCCGCCGAGCGTGGGGCCCAGCACGGGCCCGACCATCACGCCCATGCCCCAGACGGCCATGGCCTGGCCCTGCCGCTCGCGCGGATTGATGTCGAGAAGAATGGACTGCGAGAGCGGCACGAGCGACGCGCCGAACACGCCCTGCAACAGCCGCGAGGCGACGATTTCGCCGAGCGTTTCCGAAAGCCCGCACAGCGCCGAGGCCACGGTGAAGCCGGCGATCGCCACGCCGAGCAGCCGCTTCACGCCAAAGCGGTCCGCGAGCCAGCCCGTGAGCGGTGTGGCAATGGCAGCAGCGACGATGTACGAGGTGAGCACCCAGGTAATCTCGTCCTGGGAGGCGGAGAGTGTGCCCTGCATGTGCGGCAGCGCGACGTTGGCGATCGTGCTGTCCAGCGTCTGCATCAGCGTGGCGAGCATGATCGAAAGCGTGATCATGCCGCGATTGAGCGGGGCTTCCTTGCCCGGCTCCTCCCGACGCTGCGCGGCGGAGCCGTCCTGCATGACTGCGGTCATCGTGCGGTTTGCATGCGGTTCGAGTGCGTTTCGAGTGCGTTTCTCGTGATTGGGGGCGGAGCGCGTCGGAATTAATAAGCCTGCTTATTATACGACTCGCGCCTGTGGGCGCAATCGGTATCGAGGGAGAGCGGACACGCATGTGAAGCCCCGCGGCGCGCGCCCGTATAATCGCGCGATGACTACCGACCTCGAAACCGACCTCGAAAAACGCTTTGGCTTCCTGGTTGTCGACGTGGGCCGACTCTATGGCCAACGTTACGACGAGCTGGCGAAGTCGTCGCTCGAACTCACGCGCGCGCAGTGCCGCATGATCGCGTACCTCGCGCACTATGGCGACATGAACCAGGCGCGCCTCGCCGAACTGCTGGAAGTGGCGCCCATTTCCGCGGGGCGGCTGCTGGAACGCATGGAAGAGGGCGGCTGGGTCGAGCGAGCGCCCAACCCGGAGGACCGCCGCGAATGGCTGGTGAGCCTCACGCCCAAGGCGGAAGGCGTGCTCACGGGCGCACGCCGGGTGGGCGACGAAGTGCAGGCGGAAGCCCTGGCGGGCTTCACGCCTGAAGAAGCCGCGCAGTTCAGTGCGATGCTTCAGCGGGTGCGCGCCAATCTCGGCGCGCTGGTGGAACGCTAAACGGTCTGATCAGCGCAGCCGTACCAGCGTGGACTTGAGTTCCGTGTACTTTTCGAGCGCGTGCAACGACTTGTCGCGACCGTTGCCGGATTCCTTGAAGCCGCCGAACGGGAAGTTCATGTCGCCGCCTTCGTCGTAGCAGTTCACCCACACCGTGCCCGCACGCAGCCTGCGCGAAATTTCATGCGCATGCGTGAGGTTCGCGGTCCACACCGCTGCCGCGAGCCCGTAGTCGCTGTCGTTCGCAATGCGCACCGCTTCGTCGATCGTGCTGAACGTGATGACGGAAAGCACCGGCCCGAAAATTTCCTCGCGCGCGATTTTCGTGTCGTGATGCGTGTCGAACACCGTGGGCTCCACGTAGAAGCCGCCGCCCTGCGCATTCACGCGCTCGCCGCCCGTCAGCAGCTTCGAATCCTTGCGGCCGGCTTCGATATAGCCCAGCACCCGTTCCAGTTGGACCTTGTCGATGATCGCGCCCATCGACACATCGGGATCGAGAGGATTCCCAGGCTTATAGGCCTTCGCGGCCTCGACGAGCTTCGCGAGGAACACGTCCTTGATCTCGTGATGCACAAGCAGGCGCGAGCCCGCGGTGCACATCTCCCCCATGTTGTAGAAAATCGCGCCCGCCGCCGCGCTGGCCGCGCGGTCGAGATCGGGGCAATCGCGCAGCACGATATTGGGCGATTTGCCGCCGAGTTCGAGCCATACGCGCTTAAGATTCGACTGACCCGCGTACTGCATGATCTGCTTGCCCACGTTCGTCGATCCCGTGAACGCAATGCAGTCCACGTCGCGATGCAGGCCGAGCAGCTTGCCCGGCTCGCCGCCGCCCGGCAGCACGTTGAACACGCCCGCCGGAATGCCGGCCTCGTGCGCCAGTTGCGCCACGCGAATTGCCGTGAGCGGCGATTTCTCCGAAGGCTTGAGCACGACGCTGTTGCCCGCCGCGAGCGCGGGGCCGAACTTCCACGAGGCCATCAGGATCGGGAAATTCCACGGTACGATCGCTGCCACCACGCCGATCGGTTCGCGCGTGACGAGGCCCACGAGATGATGATCGGCGGGCACGACTTCGCCGCCCACCTTGTCGATGGCTTCAGCGAACCATTCCACGCAGTAGGCCGCGCCCGGCACGTCCACCGTTGTCGTGTCGCCAATGGGCTTGCCGGCATCGAGCGTTTCGAGCAGCGCGAGTTCGTCGAGATGCTCGCGCATGAGCGCGGCCCAGCGCAACAGAACGGCCTTGCGCGCACGCGGATTCAGGCCTGCCCATACGCCTTCGTCGAACGCGCGGCGCGCGGCGCCCACCGCGGCGTCGACATCGGCGGCGCCGCAATCGGCCACGCTAACGAGCACGCGGCCGTCGATCGGGCTCACGCAGTCGAAGGTGCGGCCCGAATACGCGTCGCGATACGCGCCGTCGATGTATGCGCGGCCTTCGATCGAAAGCGTCGCGGCCTTGTCCTGCCAGTAAGCGAGAGTTTTCTTTTCCATGAGGATGCCTCAATGATTTGCCATCCACCTTGCACGTCGCAATGCGGTGCGAGGCGAACGGATTCGCGCGACGAGGGAGTCAGAAAGTGGGCGGCGAATTGGCCGACACCACCTCGCAGACTTCGTTCGCGCTGGGATTGCGAAACCGGTGCGGGAAGCGGCTTTCGAAGTAGTAGCTGTCCCCGGGGTCGAGCAGCCAGGTCGTGCCGTCCACGGTCAGCTCAAGTTGCCCGGCGACCACCACGCCGCCTTCGTGCCCCGCATGCACGAGCATTTCGGGGCCGGTGTCGGCAAGCGGCTGATAGACCTCGCGCATGATGCCCATATTGCGGTCCTTCATGTTCGCGCCGGCCAGATAGAACTCGATCGACTCGTTGCCGAGGTTCGGCATTTCGCCCCGCCGCGACACGATTTCGGTGCCTTCGGTCAGATCGAACGTGAAGAATTCGGCGAGGCTCATGGGAATGCATTCGAGCAGCTTCTTGAGCGAGCCCACCGAGGGACTGACGCGACTTTGCTCGATCAGCGAGATCGCGCCATTGGTCACGCCCGCGCGCTTGGCGAGTTCACGCTGCGACAGGCCATAGCGCTTGCGAACGTAGCGCAGGCGGGTGGCGACTTCGGATGACACAGAGGCAGACTCGGGCACGATGAGGAACCGTTGACAGAATGACCGCGTGTAGAGGGTAGGACGAATGTGTTGAATATTCTAATCAGTTTGCTTTATTTTGCGTCAGTGGAAACCCGTGTAAGTTATTCGAAATATAAGTGCAGGAGCCGATATTTCGCACAGCGTGCTATTTCACAGGGCACTCGGGGAAAGTGCTGACATCAAAAACTTGAAAAAATAATTGACGCCCTTTTTGGCTCGTATATGCTGGACTACAGGTCGAACACAGCATTGTTTCTGTCGCGTTGCGTCGCAAAAACCGCGTTTTATGCGAGAAACATAGCAAGTCGGCTGAGTTTGGAAAGCAATACATCGATGTCGCTCAATGTTTAATACGTTACTCAAATTGACGACCTCGAATGCTTTAATCAGACGTCTTTTTTAACGCAACCAGTCGAGTGTTATTGTGAGAGTCCGTGGCCCTCTGGTGAGGTGGGATCGTAGTCATGCGAGGTGTCTTCGCAGTGACTGCGCCGCCATCGCCGACGGCAGTAGCGGCAGGCTTGCCTCTCGCCTGTTCCTGTCCGTCTTCACGATCCTTTCCCGCCGCTCTGTCCGGCGTCATAACGCCGTCTCCGCACGCGCCTTCATTGCCGTCCACACGGACGAAGTCGCGTCGCTCCTGCCCTAGCGCCTCCCCTTCTCGCGCCGTTCGTTTTCTTCGCCGTGGTTTGTTCGCGAGGTGTCTCGTCGCGCCATCACGATGTGGCCGCGCACGCCTGAACACCATCGCGCCTCACACCGGCAGAAAACGCACCGCCTACATGATCTCCACGCGCAGCGCCATTCGTTAGCGTCGCTGCCGCGGAGCACACAAGGTTTGTAGTTTTGCGTCCGCAAGGCTGCAAGGTCATGTCACGCCCGTCGCATCGGGATGTCCTGCACGGGCAATCAGGCAAATCATTAGTCATGCGAAACAGACCATTAGTTGGCCTCACCGCCGACCGCACGATGATGGGACCGCACGCGTCGCACGTCGCGGGCGAGAAGTACCTCACGGCAGCGGTAGACGGCGCAGGCGCGCTGGCATTCGTCGTGCCCGCGCTCGGCGAGCGGCAGGCCGCGTCCGACATTCTCGAAGCCGTGGATGGACTGCTTTTCACGGGCAGCTATTCGAACGTCGAGCCGCATCGCTACGGCGGCCCGGCAAGCGAGAGCAGCACACTGCACGACCCCGCTCGCGACGCCACGACGCTGCCGCTCATGCGCGCCGCGATCGAAGCCGGCGTGCCGGTGCTCGCCATCTGCCGCGGCTTCCAGGAAATGAACGTGGTGTTCGGCGGCACGTTGCATCAGCAGGTGCACAACGTCGCGCGCTACGACGACCATCGCGAGAACAAGAACGATCCGCTCGACACGCAATACGGCCCGGTGCACGCGTTGAAGCTCGTGGAAGGCGCTTTGCTGCAACGGCTCGCGGGTGGCGTACGCGAAGCACGCGTGAATTCACTGCACGGTCAGGGCATCGAACGGCTGGGAGCGGGCCTCGTGCCCGAAGCATTCGCACCCGACGGCCTCATCGAAGCCGTGAGCGTGGCGAACTCACCCAGTTTCGCGCTCGGCGTGCAATGGCACCCCGAGTGGAAACACGCGAGCGACGCGCTGTCCACCGCCATCTTCCAGGCGTTCGGCGATGCCTGCCGCAACCGCATGCTGGCCCGAATACCGGGCGGGGCCGGACACGACGCGGCGCATGCGCCGCTCGCCGCCCACGCCTGACGCCGGCCCATACAGAACAGAGAGAACGATCATGCATGAAATCGACGAATTTCTGAAAAAGCATCGCATCACCGAAATCGAAGCAATCATCCCCGACATGGCGGGCATTGCGCGCGGCAAGATCATTCCGCGCAGCAAGTTCGAATCGGGCGAGGCGATGCGTCTGCCGCAAGCCGTGATGATCCAGACCGTGACGGGCGATTACCCCGAAGACGGCAGCCTCACCGGCGTCACCGATCCCGACATGGTGTGCGTGCCCGACCCGTCCACCATCCGCATCATTCCGTGGGCTGTCGATCCCACCGCACAGGTGATTCACGACTGCGTGCATTTCGACGGCACGCCCGTGGAAATCTCCCCGCGCCGCGTGCTGCGCCGCGTGCTCGATCTGTATGCCGCGAAAGGCTGGAAGCCGGTCATCGCGCCGGAACTCGAGTTCTATCTCGTCGATATGAACAAGGACCCCGATATCCCGCTCGCGCCGCCTATCGGCCGTACGGGCCGCCCGGAAACGGGGCGCCAGGCCTATTCGATCGAAGCGGTGAACGAATTCGACCCGCTCTTCGAGGACATCTACGAGTACTGCGAAATTCAGGACCTCGAAGTGGATACGCTCATTCACGAAGTGGGCGCGGCGCAGATGGAAATCAACTTCCTGCACGGCGATCCGCTCAATCTCGCCGACCGCGTGTTTCTCTTCAAGCGCACGGTGCGCGAAGCGGCGCTGCGCCACCACATGTACGCCACGTTCATGGCGAAGCCCATGGAGAACGAGCCGGGTTCAGCCATGCACATCCATCAGAGCCTCGTCTCGGAGGAAAGCGGCCAGAACCTCTTCACAGGTACGGACGGCAAGCCGACGGACATGTTCTACGCGTATATAGCCGGACAGCAGAAGTACACGCCCGCGCTCATGCCGATCTTCGCGCCGTACATCAATTCGTATCGCCGCCTTTCGCGCTTCATGGCCGCGCCGATCAACGTGGCATGGGGCTACGACAACCGAACTGTGGGCTTTCGCGTGCCGTATTCGTCACCGGCCGCGCGACGCGTGGAGAACCGCATTCCGGGCGTGGACACCAACCCGTACCTCGCGATCGCCGCGACGCTGGCCGCCGGTTATCTCGGCATGACGCAGCATCTCAAGCCCACCGAGCCGCTCGTGAGCGACGGCTATTCGCTGCCGTACCAGTTGCCGCGCAACCTGGAAGAAGGCCTCACGCTGATGAGCGCGAGCGAACCGCTCATGGGCATCCTCGGCGAAAAGTTCGTGCGGGCGTACCTCGCGCTCAAGGAAACCGAATACGAAGCGTATTTCCGCGTGATCAGTTCGTGGGAACGCAAGCACCTGCTGCTGCACGTGTAAAACGAAAGGAGACACAGCAATGAGCTATCGAATCGACGCCCCCGCCAGCGCGCTTCAGGAAGTGCCGACGACGCTGCGCGCCCAATCCACCCGCGCGACGCGCTCGACGAGCGAATACCGCGCGCTCGACGCCGCGCATCATATTCACCCGTTTTCGGACATGGGCTCGCTCAACCAGACGGGCAGCCGCGTGATCGTGAAGGCGAAGGGCGTGTATCTGTGGGACTCCGAAGGAAACCTGATTATCGACGGCATGGCCGGACTCTGGTGCGTGAACGTGGGCTATGGCCGCAAGGAACTGGCCGACGCCGCCTATGAGCAAATGCAGGAACTGCCCTTCTACAACACGTTCTTCAAGACCACGCACCCCCCGATCATCGAATTGTCGGCGCTGCTCGCGCAGCTTTCGCCCGAGCCGTTCAATCACTTCTTCTATTGCAACAGCGGCTCCGAAGGCAACGACACGGTGCTGCGCATCGTGCATCAGTACTGGCTCACGCAAGGCAAGCCCTCGAAGAAGGTCGTCATCTCGCGCAGGAATGCCTATCACGGTTCGACCATCGCGGGCGGCTCGCTTGGCGGCATGGGCTACATGCACGAGCAAATGCCTTCGAAAGTCGGGAACATCGTGCACATCGACCAGCCATACTTTTACGGCGAAGCGCAAGGCAACATCACGCCGGAGGAGTTCGGCCTCGCGCGCGCACAGCAACTCGAAGCGAAAATTCTCGAAGTGGGTGCGGAGAACGTGGCCGCCTTCATCGGCGAGCCGTTCCAGGGCGCGGGCGGCGTGATTTTTCCGCCCTCGACCTACTGGCCGGAAATTCAGCGCATTTGCCGCAAGTACGACATCCTGCTTTGCGCCGACGAAGTGATCGGCGGCTTTGGGCGCACCGGCGAATGGTTCGCGCATCAGCACTTCGGCTTCGAGCCCGATCTCATCACCATGGCCAAGGGCCTCACGAGCGGCTATGTGCCGATGGGAGCGGTGGGCATTCACGAGCGCGTGGCGAAGGCGCTGATCGAGAACGGCGAGTTCAATCACGGCCTCACGTATTCGGGGCATCCCGTCGCGGCCGCCGTGGCCGTAGCGAACCTCAGGCTGCTGCGCGACGAGGGCATTGTCGCGCGCGTGAAGAACGACACCGGTCCGTACTTCCAGCAACGCCTGCGCGAGACCTTCGCCAATCATCCGATTGTCGGCGACATTTCGGGCGCCGGTCTCGTGGCCGGCCTGCAGCTCGCCGAAGATCCGAAGGCGCGCAAGCGCTTCGCAAATGGCGGCGACGTGGGCACGCTCTGCCGCGACTTCTGCTTCAACGGCAACCTCATCATGCGCGCCACGGGCGACCGCATGCTGCTCTCGCCGCCGCTCGTGATCACGCGCGGCGAGATCGATGAAATCGTGTCGAAGGCGAAAAATGCCATCGACGCAACCGCGCAACAACTGGGTCTTTCTTAACGCGACTTGTCCACGGCGGGCGGCACAACGGGGTGCTGCGCCTCCCGCCGGTCTTCATCTTCAGGGGAAAGCAACATGAGTGTTAGTCATCTTCGTCATGCGGTCGCGCTCGCGGCCCTCGCAGCGTGTGCGGGACTCACGGCCGTTTCGAGCGAGCCTGCGCACGCGGCCGATGGCGATCTGAACGTCTACAACTGGTCCGACTACATTGCGAAGGACACGATTCCGAACTTCGAAAAGGAAGCGGGAATCAAGGTCAAGTACGACAACTACGACAGCGACGACACGCTGCAGGCCAAACTGCTCGCGGGCAGCTCCGGCTACGACGTCGTTGTGCCCACATCGAATTACATGGCCAAGCAGATTCAGGCCGGCGTGTACCAGAAGCTCGACAAGTCGAAGATCCCCAACCTCTCGAACCTCGACCCCGTGCTCATGCACATGATCGCCGACGCCGATCCGGGCAATCAGTACGGCGTGCCCTGGGCGTTCGGCACCGACGGCATCGGCTACAACAAGCAGGCCGTGGAAAAGGCGCTCGGCGCGAATGCGCCGGTGGATAGCTGGTCGCTCGTGTTCGACCCGCAATATCTCTCGAAGCTCAAGGGCTGCGGCGTGTCGTTCCTCGACCAGGCGGTGGACGTGTTCGCCGCCACGCTTCAGTACATGCACAAGGACCCCAACAGCACAAACCCCGCCGACTACCAGGCCGCGTTTGAAGTGCTGAAGAAAGTCCGCCCGTATATCACCCAGTTCAATTCGTCGGGCTATATCAACGACCTCGTGAACAACGACGTCTGCGTGGCCGTGGCATGGTCGGGAGACGTGGGCATTGCGCACCGCCGCGCGGAAGAAGCCAAACGCTCCTATGAAGTGAAGTTCTCGAACGTGAAGGAAGGCGGCCTGCTGTGGTTCGACGTGATGGTCGTGCCGAAGGACGCGCCGCACCCCGAAAACGCGATGAAGTGGATCAACTACATCTCGGACCCGAAGGTCAACGCGCAAATCACCAACGAAGTGTTTTATCCCACCGCGAACAAGGCCGCCCGCCAGTTCGTCACGCCGGCCGTTGCGCAAGATACGACGGTGTACCCGCCCGAAGACGTGCTCAAGAAAATGACGCTGATGAAGCCAATGCCCGCTGAAATCCTGCGCCTCGAAAACCGTCTGTGGGCCCAGTTGAAGACAGGCCACTGACACCCCGATGTTGTTCACCCCCTGAAGGAACAAGAAGGAGACGACGCGGAAGAGGAATCGCTAGACCCCTCTCCGCCAGAAGTACGCAATTTCGAAGTCCGGCCGCGCTGCGCCGCCCCCCCTTTTTTGACGACGCGCGCGAGCCTTTCCCGATCTCCGTTCGCAGTACTAATCGCGGGTCGCGCCAGCGCCCCGTGCGGGCCGGCTCGTGCCTGAAAAACGTGTACCGCGATCAGAAAGGAACCAAGGTCAGAACATGAATTCGACGTCTAAAGTCAACGCCCCCGAAACTCAGCGCGCCAATGCAACCCCGGCAAGGAACGAAGCGTTCGTGCGCATCGAAAACGTCGTCAAGAAGTTCGGCGACAGCACCGCCGTGGACAACGTAAGCCTGAACATCGCCAAGAACGAGCTGTTCGCGCTGCTCGGCAGTTCGGGCTGCGGCAAGTCCACCTTGCTGCGCATGCTCGCAGGGCTCGAAACGGCCACGTCGGGCCGCATTTATGTCGACGGAGAAGACCTCGCCTCACTGCCGCCGTACCGCCGCCCCGTCAACATGATGTTCCAGTCGTACGCGCTCTTCCCGCACATGAGCGTGGAGGCGAACGTCGCGTTCGGCCTCAAGCAGGAAGGCGTGCCGAAGAACGAGATTCGCGAGCGCGTGGCCGATGCGCTGAACCTCGTGCAGATGGGCCGCTACGCGAAGCGCAAACCGCATCAGCTCTCAGGCGGCCAGCAGCAGCGCGTGGCGCTTGCACGTTCGCTCGTGAAGCGTCCCAAGCTCCTGCTGCTCGACGAGCCGATGTCGGCGCTCGACAAGAAAATCCGCCAGAAAACCCAGCTCGAACTCGTGAACATCATCGAGAAAGTCGATGTCACCTGTGTGATGGTCACGCACGATCAGGAAGAGGCGATGACGATGGCCAATCGCCTCGCCGTGATGAGCGAAGGCCGCATCGTGCAGATCGGCTCGCCCGGCGAAGTCTACGAATTTCCCAACAGCCGCTTTTCGGCCGAGTTCATCGGCTCGACCAACCTGTTCGAAGGCAAGGTCGTCGAGGACGAACCCGACCACATCTTCGTGGAAAGCGAGGACCTCGAAACGCGCATGTACGTGAGCCACGGCGTGACCGGGCCGCTCGGCATGCCCGTGGGCATTTCGGTGCGCCCCGAGCGCGTGCGCGTGACGCGCGAGAAGCCGGGCACGCCGCACAACTGGGCGCGTGGCGTGGTCACGGATGTGGCCTACATGGGCAGCTATTCGCTCTATCACGTGCGTCTGCCAGGCGGCAAGGTGGTCGTCTCGAACCTCTCCAGTTCGCACCTCATGAACGAGGGCGCGCCCGCATGGAACGACGACGTATACGTGTCGTGGTCGCCCGCCAGCGGCGTTGTGCTTACACAGTAAGGAGGCGTGAATCATGAGTACCATCGTTCCCACCACGGCCGCTTCGGGCCGCGCAGCCGCAGACGCTCGCCGAGGCGCGCTCGTGCGCTTCCTCTCGCGCTTCGTGCCCTCGGGCCGCACTGCCGTTATTGGCGTGCCGTTCGTCTGGCTCACGCTGTTCTTCGCACTGCCTTTCGTGCTCGTGCTGAAGATCAGCTTCGCCGACCAGGTCATGGGCATTCCGCCCTACTCGAACCTGGTCGAGATGAAGGACGGCGTGGTGCATTTCGCGCTGCAACTCGGGCACTACGCGTTCCTGCTGCAGGACAGCCTCTACATCGCCACCTATATCAGCTCACTGAAAATGGCGGCGGTTTCCACGATCTTTTGCCTGCTGATCGGTTACCCCATCGCGTATTACATCGCGCGCTCGAATCCGGCCACGCGCAACCTGCTCATGATGGGCGTGATGCTGCCGTTCTGGACGTCGTTCCTGATTCGCGTGTACGCGTGGATCGGCATTCTCAAGGACGACGGCCTGCTCAATCACGTGCTCATGGCCACAGGCCTGCTTCATTCACCGCTGCGGCTCTATCACAGCGACGCGGGCGTTTATATCGGCATGGTCTATTCGTACCTGCCCTTCATGGTGATGCCGCTTTACGCGCACCTCGTGAAGATGGACCTCACGCTGCTCGAAGCCGCCTACGACCTCGGTGCGAGGCCCTGGGTGGCGTTCACGCAGATCACTCTCCCGCTTTCGAAGAACGGAATCATCGCGGGCAGCCTGCTCGTGTTCATTCCGGCGGTGGGCGAGTACGTGATTCCCGAACTGCTCGGCGGCGCCGACACGCTCATGATCGGGCGCGTCATGTGGGACGAGTTCTTCAACAACATGGACTGGCCGATGGCCTCCGCCGTCACCGTGGCGATGGTGCTGCTGCTGCTCGTGCCGATGGCTATCTTTCAGTACTACCAGGTCAAGGAACTGGAGGAAGGCAAATGATCAAGCCCAATCGCACGCTTTCCACCGGCGTTCTCACGCTCGGGTTTCTGTTCCTCTATATCCCGATCATCAGCCTCGTCGTCTACTCGTTCAACGAGTCGAAGCTCGTCACGGTGTGGTCCGGCTTCTCGCTGAAGTGGTATTCGGCGCTGCTGCGGGACGAAGAACTGCTGGGCGCCGCGTGGCTCTCGCTCAAGATCGGTCTCATGACGGCATTTGCCTCGGTCGCGATCGGCACGTGGGCGGGCTTCGTGCTCGCACGCATGGGGCGCTTTCGCGGCTTCACGCTATACACCGGCATGATCAACGCGCCGCTCGTGATTCCCGAGGTCATCCAGGGCATTTCGCTGCTGCTGCTCTTCGTCGCGCTGGAGCAAATGCTCGGCTGGCCGAAGGGGCGCGGCATCGTGACGATCTGGATCGGCCACGTGATGCTGTGCGTCTCGTACGTCGCCATCATCGTGCAGTCGCGCGTGAAAGAGATGAACAAGTCGCTCGAAGAGGCCGCGCTCGATCTGGGCGCCACGCCGCTCAAGGTGTTCTTCGTCATTACGCTGCCGCTCATCTCGCAAGCGCTCCTTTCCGGCTGGCTTCTTTCGTTCACGCTCTCCATCGACGACCTCGTGCTCTCCGCGTTCCTTTCGGGACCGGGCTCGACCACGCTGCCGCTCGTGGTGTTCTCGCGCGTGCGCCTCGGTCTGAACCCGGAGATGAACGCGCTCGCCACGCTCTTCATCAGCGCGGTGACGGTCGGCGTGATCGCCGTGAACCAGTTGATGAGCGCACGCGAAAAGAAGCGTACGCGGGACATGCAGCTCGCCTTCGTCCAGCCCGATGCATCCGAAGCCATCAAGCCTGCCGCGCCCGCCGGCGCGGTAGGCGCGCCGATCGGTCGCCGCGCGGCCTGATCAGGATTGCCAGGTAAAGAGGGGCGGCACTGGGGCCGCTCCTCGTAAAACTCGAACTGATTGCAATAACGACCAACAAGGAGAATTTCGATGAGGAAGAAGTTAATCTGTCTGCTGGTGGCCGGGGCGCTGCCAGGGCTCGCGTTAGCGGACTCGACCAGCGAACAGATCAAGGCCCTGCAGGCGCAACTGAACGCCCTGCAAAAAGAGGTGAAATCGCTCAAGACGGAACTGGCGCAGTCGAAAACAGCCACCGCGAAGGCCGCAACGCCGACCGTACCCGCCACTGCGGCCGCCCCCATCGTGGACATCGGCTCGCCCGACTACGGCAAGGCGAGCGCGAACCTGACTAACGACCAGGTCGATGCGATGAAGCAACAGATCGCGAGCCAGCAGCTCAAGGTCGATTCGCTCACCGACGCCGCCACGACCGGGCCGCTCGCGGGTCTGTCGATCACGGGGTATATCGACCCGACGTATATCTACAACCGCGCGCCGGGCACGTCGTCGTTCCTTTTCGCGAACCACACTGGTTCGTACAACTACTTCAACAGCACGTTCGGCGACGTCTACCTCGACATCAAAAAGACCTTCGGCGTGGGCCCGATGGCGCCTTCGGCCGAAATCACGCTCATGCCCAACCGCGGCAACGGGATCACGCTGCTGCAAAACGAGCATGGCGAGATCGGCAACAACATCCTGAACACCGCGGTCGTTACCGTGCCGGTGACGTCCACGGGCACGTTCGTCGCCGGTCTCATGCCGAGCTTTGGCGGGTACGAGGTGCAGCAGTCCAACCAGATGCTCACGCTCACGCACAACCTGCTCTACGACTTCTCCGATCCGGGCAGCTACGTGGGCGTCGGCTGGAACTACACGCCAGACGGCAGCCAGTGGGCGTTCAAGTTCATGGTCGGCAACGAGCAGTACCGCACCAACGGCGCGATCGTGCAGACTGGCCAGAACGCACTGGGCGACCCGATCACCACGAGCAACAAGATCCCGACGTTCACGGCGCGCGCCGACTATACGTGGTCGAGCGCACTCGACATTGGCGGCTCGTTCAACATCGGCCGCCAGACGCTGCCGAGCGCTTTCGATCCGACGACGGGTCAAGCCGTGTACGGCGTGGGCGGCCAGGCGTCGAGTTCGGGCGGCTACTTCTTCTTCGGCGAGATGGACGCGACCTATACGCTCGCGGACGTCCAGTACAACGCCGAAGTCGATTACGGCCAGCAGCAGCGCGCCGCATTCAACGGCGGCAACGCGCAGTGGTACGGCTTCTCGCTGCTCGCGCACCGCAAGTTCAGCGCGCCGGTGGTGGGCCGCATGGGTGTGACGGCGCGCTACGACCTGCTTGCGAACGGCAAGAACGGCGGCGGTGGCGGCGGCATTGCGCTCAATTCGAATGGGATGGACCCGTACAATGGCTTCGGCATTGGTGCGGACTGCCTGGCAAATTCGCAGGCCGGTGGCGGCTTCGGCTTCGAGTGCAAGGGCGCGACGCGCCAGGACGTCGCGCTCGATCTGCTGTTCTACCCGACGCAGCAAATCCAGGTGAAGGTGGAATATCGCCACGACTGGGCCACGCAGCGCGTGTTCCTGAACAGCGATGGCTCGTACAGCAAGAGCAACGACTTGCTGGGCGCGCAATTCATCTACTCGTTCTGATGAAGTCGCGGCGGGCGGCGGCCACGCGCTGTCGCCCGCTGCTTCCCGGTACGCTTTCCCTATGCTCAAATTCGCCAGTCAGCCTCATGCCCCGTCCTGGTACGCGGCCACCGCCAACGACACGACCGCGCACCCCACGCTGGAAGGCGCGATCGATGCCGATGTCTGCGTGGTCGGCGCGGGCCTCACGGGCGTTTGCACCGCGCTCAATCTCGCGGAGCGCGGCTATCGCGTCGCGCTCGTGGAAGCCTCGCGAGTGGCGTGGGCCGCAAGCGGGCGCAACGGCGGTCAGTTGATCGGCGGCTTTGCCTGCGACATCGACACGTTCGCGCAGTTCATGCCCGAAGCCGATGTTCGGCGGATCTGGGACATGGGCCTCGAAACACTCGACATCGTGAAGCGGCGCGTCAGGCAGCACAACATCGATTGCGCGCTCACCGCGGGCTATTTCACCGCCGCGAACAAGGGGCGCGACGCGGATGCGCTCAAGCGCTGGCGCGACGAGGCGGCGCAGCGCTTCGGCTACGACCGCTTCCAGTACGTAGCCTCGGGCGGCGTGGGTCGCTACGTGCAGTCGTCGCGCTACGTGGGCGGCCTCTACGATCCTGATAGCGGCCATCTGCATCCGCTCAACTACACGCTCGGACTGGCGCGCGCGGCCGTCGAAGCCGGCGTGCGCGTGTATGAAAACAGCCCCGTCACGCGGCTGCGCGAGGAAAACGGCACCCATGTAGTCGAAACGGCGCGAGGCAACGTGCGCTCGAAATTCGTTGTGCTCGCATGCAATACGTATCTCGGCGATCTTGCGCCCGCCCTCTCGCGCAAGATCATGCCCGTGGGCACCTATGTCATCGCCACCGGGAAATTGGGCGCCGAGCGCATGAACGCGCTGATGCCCGCTCAGGCCGCCGTATGCGACAGCCGCTTCGTGCTCGACTACTTCCGTCCCGCATCGGACACGCGCCTGCTTTGGGGCGGCAAGGTGAGTTACTCGACGTTCGCCCCGCGCAATCTCGGCGAAGCGATGCGCCGCGACATGCTGAAAACGTTTCCCCAACTCGCCGACGTGAAGGTGGATTACGCGTGGGGCGGCTACGTGGACATCACCATGAATCGCGCGCCGCACTTCGGCCGCCTCTCGCCCACGGTGTATTTTGCGCAGGGTTTCTCGGGCCACGGCGTGAACACTACGGGACTGGCGGGCACGCTGATCGCCGAAGCCATTCACGGCCAGGCCGCGCGCTTCGATCTGTTCGGCAAGATCCGCCACCGCGATTTCCCTGGCGGCGCTACACTGCGAACCCCTGCCCTCGTGCTCGCGATGGCGTGGTATCGAATGAAGGACCTGCTTTGACGACACTCGACCTCGACGCCCAGGCGGACGCCCTCGCCCGCCACTCGTACTACGAAGCCAGCGCCACGCGCCCCGCCGACGACGACCCCGTGCTCGAAGGCGTGCTCGACGCCGACGTCTGCGTGATCGGCGCCGGCTTCGCCGGGCTCTCGGTCGCGCTGGAATGCCGCGCACGCGGTCTTTCGGTCGTGGTGCTCGACGCGCACCGTCCCGGCTGGGGCGCCTCGGGCCGCAACGGCGGCCAGACGCTCGTGGGTTTCGCGAAAGACGAAGTGCTCGAAAAGCAGCTTGGCGCACAGGGCGTACGCGCGGCGTGGGCGCTTTCCATCGAGGGCGTGGAACTCGTGCGCGAGCGCATTGCGCGCTACGGCATCGATTGCGACTTCACACCGGGCTATCTCACGGTCGCGACGAAGAGCAAACGCGTGCCCGATCTGCGTGCATGGATGGACGCGGCGCGCACGCGCTGGGGCCACGACCGCCTCGAATGGCTCGACACCGACGCCACGCGCGCACGTGTGGCGTCGCAGCGCTATATCGCGGGCGTCTACGATCCGGTGTCGGGGCATCTTCATCCGCTCAAGTACTGTCTCGGCCTTGCTGCTGCCGCGCGCCGCGAAGGTGCGCAACTGTTCTCCCATACGCGCGCGCTCGAAGTCGTGCGCGGCGAGCGGCCCGTGGTGAAAACCGCGCGCGGCGAAGTGCGATGCCGCTTCGTGGTGTCCTGCTGCAACGCCGCGCCGGGCGGCGTTTTACCCGGCGCCGTGGCCGCGCGCATCGCGCCCATCGCGTCGTACATCATCGCAACCGAACCGCTCGGGCGTGGACTGGCCGATTCGTTGATCGCGCAACGTTCTGCCGTGTGCGACAACAACTTCTTTCTCGACTATTTCCGCGTTTCGGCAGACGACCGCATGCTGTTCGGCGGGCGCGCCGATTCGACTGGCGCCGCTCCCGAGCGCCTGACGGCAGCCATGCAAGCGCGCATGATCGACACGTTCCCGCAACTCGCGGGCGCGCGCGTGGAATACGCATGGGGCGGCTTTGTCGATGTCACGCGCAACCGCGCGCCCGACTTCGGCGCGATCGACCCGAATTACTACTACGTGCAAGGCTTTTCGGGCCACGGTGTCGCGCTCACGGGCATCGCGGGGCGTGTCGTTGCGCAGGCCATCGTGGGCGAGCGCACCTCGTTCGATCTGTTCGCGCAGGTCAGGCATGCGCGCTTTCCGTTCGGGCCCGCGTGGAGGCGGCCCGCACTGGAAATCGGCATGCTTTATCACCGCGTGATGGAGATGTTCTGAAGCGAAGCGGTTAGAAGAAGTGCCGCACGCCCACATTGGCGCCGACCGTCGTACCGTCTGCGCCGAACAACGCGCCGTTGATGGCGAGGCCCGTATCCATCTTGCCGTTGTTGTGCACCACGGCGGCTTGCGCATACACGACCGTCGCTTTCGAGAGGAAGTATTGCGCGCCGATCGCGCCCAGGATCGAGTTATTGCTGGTCTGGCTGCGATCGCTTGTCCACCACACGCCGCCGTCCAGCGTCACCGAGGGCGTGACCGAGTAATTCAGGCCGCCGGCGATAACGTTGTTGTTGAAGCTTCCGGCGACCTTGTAGTTGGTGAACGAAGCCTTCGCGGTGACAGGCCCGAAGTGATACGAAACGCCGAGCGTGCGGCCGAGGAATTCGATATCCGAAGGCACGGGCGTAGGCTGCGCGGCGCCGCTGTTTCCGTCGTACATCGCGGCGTTGATCGCAAACTCCGCGTGCTCGTACTTCAAGCTGAACGAGTATTGGCGGCCCGCCTGAAAGTCGCCCGCCACGCCGCCGAGGGCGAGCATGGCGCGCGCGGTGAACCCCGCGATATCCGGACTCGCATACGATATAGCGTTCGAATTGAAGAGGCCGGTCGCGTAGACGTTGTCGACGTACGTGATTGCACCGCTGCCGAAATCGGAAAATCCGCGCGGGTCCGTTTCGTCGACCGCGTAGAGAAACGGCGAATACTGCACGCCTGCCTTGACCTCGCCGAAGCGCCCGGCGAGCGAAATCCAGGCTTGGCGCCCAAAGAAGTTGCCGTTCGAATCGTTCAGGCCGCCGTTGGCCACGTTGATGCCGCTTTCGAGGTCGAAGTTCGCATGCAGGCCGCCACCGAGGTCTTCGGTGCCGCGCAGGCCGAACCGCGACGAATTCAAACCGCTGTCGACGAGCGAAAACTGACTGCCGCCGTTGCCCCCGTTCTCGCCCAAAGTCTTGTTGGTATACAGCAGCGCGGCATCCACCGCGCCGTAAAGCGTCACGCTGCTCTGTGCGTGTGCCGTCGCGCCGGCGCACAGACAAGCCAGAATCGCAACCCGTCCTGCAATTTCGCATCCCTTCTTCATGATCTCAACCTTCCATTCGTCTATATTTAGCATTGCAAAATGAAAAGCCCGAAAGGCGGCGCTTCACGCGCTCAACGTCCCGCGCCGGGCGCCGTCACGCTCGCCTTTCGTCACCACCAGCAGCAATATCGCGCCAAGCGCGAAGAGCGCCGCGAACACATACAGGCCAGCGGCCATGCTGCCCGTGTTGGTCTTGAGCCAGCCGATTACGGTAGGACTCACGAAGCCGCCGAGCAAACCGATGCTGCTGATGAGCGCAATTCCGCTCGCCGCGCCCGCGCTGCCGGCAAGCCATGCGGAGGGAATTGCCCAGAAGAGCGGCACGGTCGAGAAAATGCCCGCGGCCGCAAGGCACAGCAGCACGAACGACAGCGCCACCTGCGACGAAGCCATCGGCAACATCATCAATGCGGCGGCGCCGACTAGCGCGGCGATCGAGGTATGCCAGCGGCGCTCGCCGATGCGGTCGGAACTCGCGGCGCACGCGAACATCGCCACGGCGGCCACGATGTTCGGAATCGCCGCGTACAGGCCGATGCGAGCGAGGTCGGTCACGCCCAGCCCCTTGATGATGGTCGGCAGCCAGAACGGGATCACGGCAATCGCGCAGATGAAGGAGAAGTACACCGCGGCGAACGCGTAGACGCGGCGGTCTTTCAGGACGTCGCGCACGGACCCGGCAACGTGCGTCTGCGTTTGCGCCTCCACCTCCCGGGCGATCAGCCATTTCTGCCTGGGCGTGAGCCAACGGGCGGTTTGCGGGCCTTCGGGCAGCACGACGAGAATGACGAGGCCCAACGCGACGCTGGGCACCCCCTCAAGCAGGAACATCCATTGCCAGCCCGCGAGGCCGGCTACGGCGTCCATATTCTTGAGGATCCACCCTGAAAGCGGATTGCCGATCACACCGGCGAGCACGAGCGCGGACGAGATCGCGGCGAGCGCCCTGGCGCGCCGCGCGGGCGCATACCATAGCGTCAGGTAGTACACCACGCCGGGAAAAAAGCCGGCTTCGAACACGCCCAGCAGAAAGCGCAGCGCGTAAAAGGCCGGCACCGAATTCACCATCATGGTCGCCGCCGAGACGACGCCCCAGCCGATCGTGATACGCGCCAACGTACGGCGCACGCCGATTCTGTTCATGAGGAGGCTGCTGGGCACTTCGAACATGAAGTAGGCGATGAAGAAGATGCCCGCGCCCGCGCCATAAACGGCGTCGCTGAAACCAAGCGCCGTTTTCATCTGAAGCTGGGCAATGCCGATGTTGATGCGGTCGATATTCGCCAGGATGTACGCCGCGAACAGCAACGGCATCAAGCGCCATTTGATCTTCGAATAGGCCGCGTCCACCTCGCTGTCGCCGGGGGCGGACAGGTCCTGCGCCGCCGCCGTTTTAATCGGTGCGTTCACGTTTTCGTCTCCTCATTTTATGTTTGACGGTGCTACCGGAACCTCAAACCACGCCGCGCTCCCTCAACTCCGCGAGCCGCTGCGCATCGATGCCGAACGCCTCGCCGAGCACGCGCGCCGTATGTTCGCCGAGCATGGGCGGCGCGCGGTGCGTAACAGGCGTACGCGAAAAGCGCAGAGGACTGCGCAACGAAGGAACCTCGACTCCGCGGCTGTGGGCAAGCGTGAGCGCAAGTTCGCGATGGCGCGCCTGCGGGTCGTCGAAGACTTCCGCGAGGGTATTGATCGGACCGCCCGGCACGCCGCACTCGTTAAGCTCGGCGAGCAATGCTTCGCGGGAGCGCCCGGCGATGAGCGGCGCAAGCGCGGCCCGCAATGCGCCGCGGTTCGCGACGCGCTGGGCATTGGTGCGAAAGCGGTCGTCCTCCAGCAGCGTCTCGCAGTGCAGAACCCGGCACAGCGCCTCGAACTGCCCGTTGTTGCCCGCCGCGACGATCAGCCGTCCGTCGACGCAATCGAATACTTCGGATGGCGAAGCAATCGGGTTGGTGTTTCCCGCGCGCGCGGCTACCTTGCCACTCATGAGATAGCCGAGCGCGAGATGACCGGTCAGCGCGCACGACGCGTCGAGCATGGCCGCGTCCAGGTACTGCCCCTCGCCCGTGCGCATTCGGTGGAACAGCGCGCCGAGAATGCCGATTGCCGCATAGAGTCCCGTCACGACGTCGGTGATCGGTATCGCGGTGCGCATCGGGCCGCCGCCAGGCTCGCCGTCGGGGTGGCCGCAAGTGCTCATCACGCCGGCCATGCCCTGCAAAATGAAGTCGTAGGCGGGACGGTTCGCGTAAGGGCCGTCCTGCCCGAAACCCGTGACCGAGCAATAGACGATGTCGGGCCGCAATTCGCGAATCGACTCGTAGTCGAGCTGATAACGCGCAAGCGAACCGACCTTGTAGTTTTCGACGACCACGTCGCATTGCGCGGCAAGTTCGCGGGCGAGTTGCGCGCCTTCGGGCGTCGAGATGTCGAGCGTGATCGACTGCTTGTTGCGGTTGTAGGCGAGGTACAGCGCGGAGTCGTTGCTGTCCGCGCCATCTACAGGATCACGAAGGAACGGCCCCATGCGCCGTGTGTCGTCGCCCTCGCCCGGCCGCTCGATCTTGTAGACGGTCGCGCCCATGTCGGCGAGTGCTTGCGTGCACAACGGCCCCGCGATGACCCGCGTCAGATCCAGAACCTTGATGCCATTCAATATGCCACTCATCCTCACCTCATTCGATAGTCTGCCCGCAGCGTGCGCGCGGGCGGGCGTGGTTTCAGGGTAAGTCGGCGCAATATCGCTGCGTGTCGCGCGCCGGGCGTGATCCCGTCAAGTCATGTGCGGCACGAGGCCCGAGTCGAGCCACTCGCGCGGAATGCGCACCGGAAAATCCAGCAGCATTTGCGCGTAGGACTTGCCTAGCGGGTCCGAACGCAGGCTGCACACACCGCCGCCGCCCAGCGCTTCGTGCAGCACGAAGTTGAGCGCGCCGAGGCCCGGCACCTCGAAACGATCGATCGTTCCGCTAACCAGATGCGCGAAGTACGCCTGCACGCTTGCGACCGTGAGTTGGCCGCGCAGAACCGGCAGGAATTCCGCGCGTCTCGCGATCACCGCGATGTTTTCGTCGTCGCCTTTGTCGCCGCTGCGCGCCCACGCCAGCGCTACGAGCGGTGCTTCGACCGTATCCACGCCGGGCGCGCTGGTTTCCTCGCGGGATTGCCGCAGCGGCGCCGCCGGCACAGGCGCATATTCGGGCGCGGCAGGCACGGCCTCGCTGTGTGCATCCATCGACACGTGCAAAGGCACGGCGTGCTTCGGCACAAGGAACGAGAACACCTCGATGACGGGCTGAATCTCCGCGCGCCCGGAGAAGGACGAACGCGTTCCGGGACCCATCGACGTGCCGGCCGACGCGCATTCGCGTTGCAGAAAACCGAGCGCCCTCGCGTTCTCGTGCCTCACGGCAATGCGCAGCACGATCTCGCGCGCTCCGGCGCTCGCACGTGCGCGTTGTTGCGGCGGGTATAGCGAATCGCAGCCCAGCAACTCCACGCAGGTCTGCGAGTAATCGCCCAAACCGCGCTGCGCCATGAGCGAGCGCGCGCGTTGCAGCAACGCGTCGGCGGTGCGCGTTGCCTTGGCTTCGGCGTCGATGCCGCGAATCGCCATCATGACCTGCATCTGGTAGCCGTCGCGGTGCGTCCCGTTGGCCTTGTACGTTGCCGTGGGCGGCCGCCCGCGCGCGCCGCTCACCCGCACCGTTTCCGCTGTGGCGCGAGCTACCTGCACCTCGCGGAAATCGCAGGTGACGTCGGGCATCAGATAGTTCGCCGGGTCGCCGACTTCATAGAGAATCTGTTCCGCCACCGCGCCCGGGTGGATCAGGCCGCCCGTGCCCGCCGGTTTCGACAACGTCAGGCTGCCGTCCCGCGAAACGTCGATCACGGGGTAGCCGATGTTCGCCCAGTCGGGCACCTGCTGCCAGTCGGTAAAGAGACCGCCCGTTGCCTGCGCGCCGCATTCGATCAGGTGCCCCGCGAGCGTGCCCGCCGCCAGCCGGTCCCAGTCGTCCCACTGCCAGCCGAACTCGTGCGCGAGCGCGCCGACGACCACGGCGCTATCGACGCAGCGCCCCGTAATCACGATGTCCGCACCGAGCGCGAGCGCCTGGGCGATGCCGCGCGCACCGACATACGCGTTCACCGAGAGCGGATCGCCCGGTAAATCCGCGCCGGTCTGCCACTCGCGTATTCTGCCCGCGCGCAGCGAGTCGAAGCTGGACAGGATGTCGTCGCCGGTCACCACGGCAATTCGCGGGCTGAGCCCCTGCTCGCGCGCCACCGCGAGCAACGCGGCGCGGCAGGCGTGCGGATTGAGACCGCCTGCGTTCGCGATCACGCGCACGCCTTGCCGGCTGATCTGCGCGAGGTGCGGCGCCATCGCGGCGTGCACGAAGTCGGTCGCGTAGCCAAGCGAGGCGTCCTTGGCGCGGGCGCGCGCGAGGATCGCCATCGTCGTTTCGGCGAGATAGTCGTAGACCAGATACTGCAGGCCCGGCACGCTCAGCAACTGAGGCGTGGCGATGGCGGAATCGCCCCAGAAGCCGCTGGCGCCGCCTATGCGGACTGTCTTGCTCATACGTTCGCCTCGATGCGCACGAGCAGCGCTCCCTTGTCGGCCTGGCCGCCGGCCTGCGCGCGAATTTCGGCCACGATGCCGCTCATCGGCGCGACCAACGTGTGCTCCATCTTCATGGCCTCCAGCGCAAGCAGGCGTTGACCCGCCTCCACGCGTTCGCCTTCGCGAACGGCGAGTTCGAGCACCCGTCCGGTCATGGGCGCCACCACGGCGCCCGTGCCCTCGTCGTCGAGCCGATTCTTGCGCGCACTGATCTGCTCGAAGGTCCAGGCCTCGCCCGCATGGAACACGTGCAAGGTGTCGGCCTGCGCCGCGACGGTAATCGTTTCGCGCATGCCGTCGCATTCGGCCGTGAGACGCGCGCGGTCTGCGTCGGACCACTGGGCCGCGTGGATCACGAACGACTGCGAATGCTCGGTCGATGCGTCTGCTGCGTCTGCTGGTCCGTTTGCATCCGTGCACTCGCGTGTTACGGTCAGGCGCCACGCGCTTCCCGCCGCGTGCAGCGTCGCGAGCCAGCGAGCGTCGCCGCTGCGAAGCCGGACGATGCTGACCGTTTGGCCAGGCGACGCCGGTGCGATCGCTTGGGTATCGGGCCGCTGCGGCATGCGCAGCGCCAACGCCGCGAAGGCCGCATAGGCGAGCGTGCGCCCGGCAGGCAGGCCGCGCGCGGCGGGCACCGCGCCGAAGCGCTCTTCGACGAAGCCGGTGTGAACCTCGCTTGCGCCCGCGAAAACCGGATCGACGAGACAGTCGGCCAGAAAGCCCTGATTGGTCGGCAAGCCGAGCAGCACGCATTGGCGCACCGCGTGCCACAGCTTGCGCCGCGCCTCGTCGCGCGTCGCGCCGTGTGCGATCAGCTTGGCGACCATCGAATCGTAGTGCGGCGACACCGCGCCGCCTTCGGCAAGCCCGTGATCGACGCGCACGCCGCACTCCGGCGCCGGCGGCCGCCAGCGCAGCACCGGCCCGGTCTGGGGCAGGAAGCCCGCCGCGACGTCCTCGGCGGTCAGACGCACTTCCATTGCGTGCCCGTTCAACTGGACGTCCTGCTGCGCCAGGGTCAAACGCTCGCCCGCGGCCACCCGCAGTTGCCATTCGACGAGATCGATGCCCGCCACGGCCTCGGTCACCGCGTGCTCCACCTGCAAACGGGTGTTCATCTCCATGAAGTAGAAGCGCCCTTCGCGATCGAGCAGGAATTCGAGCGTGCCCGCGCCCACATAGCCGATCGCACGCGCGCTGCGCACCGCCGCTTCTCCCATGCGCGCGCGCAGCGCGGCGTCAACGGCTGGCGAGGGCGCCTCTTCGATCACCTTCTGATGGCGTCGCTGCACGGAACAGTCGCGCTCGCCGAGATGGATCGCGTTGCCGTGGCTGTCGGCCAGGATCTGGATTTCGACGTGCCTCGGCGCGATAACGGCGCGCTCCAGAATCAGCTCGTCGTTGCCGAACGCGCCCGCGGCCTCGGCGCGGGCCGAATTCAACGCCTGCTCGAGCGCGCCTTCGTCGCTCACGAGGCGCATGCCGCGCCCGCCGCCGCCGGCGGCCGCCTTCACCATCACGGGGTAGCCGATCCCGGCTGCCGCGCGCGCGAATGCGGCAACGCTCTGGTCGCGGCCCTGATAGCCGGGAATGCAGGGCGTATCCGCCGCGTGCATCAGGTCCTTTGCGCGCGCCTTGTTGCCCATTTCGCGAATCGCCGTGCCGGAAGGGCCGACGAAGACGAGGCCGGCTGCGTCGACGGCATCGGCGAAATCTTCGTTCTCGGCAAGGAAACCGTAACCGGGGTGAATCGCGTCCGCGCCGCTGCGGCGCGCGGCTTCGATAATCGCATCGATGTTCAGATACGATTCGCGCGGCGCGCCTGCGCCGACGTGAACCGCGCAGTCGGCGAAACTCACGTGCGGGCTGTCGCGATCCGCGTCCGAAAACACCGCTACGGTGCGATAGCCCATGCGACGCGCGGTCCGCATGACGCGAATCGCAATTTCTCCCCGGTTCGCCACGAGCAGCGTGTGAAACGGTCGAATCTGCTTCGTGGTGCTCATGATTCGTTATCCTCCTGATTCTCCTGCGGCGTACGCGCCTGCCGGACATCGTCCCTCGTGAAGCGGCGGCTCCATGCCGATGGCCGCTTTTCCCGAAACGCGGCAATGCCCTCCGCGCCCTCGTGGCGCATGCAGCCGGCAAAGAGCGCCGCCGCGTCGTCGAGCACCGCGTCGCGCACCGTATCGCGCGCATCGTCGTCGCAGCGCCGCAGCAGCGGCTTGAGCGTGCGATTAGCGGCCGGCGCGCACGAGCAGATGCGCGTGAGCCACTGCGCCACCAGTTGGTCGAGCGCGTCGCTGTCGGGCGCAAGCTCGTCGACCATGCGCAGCCGCACTGCCGTCTCGCCGCTGATGCGCTCGCCGCTCAAGCCGAGGCGGCATGCCACCTGCACGCCAAGCCGCGCCACCACCCACGGCGCGATCTGGGCGGGAATGATGCCGAGCGAAGTTTCGCTGAGCGCGAAGCGGGCGTCGATGGTTGCGAGCACAACGTCAGCCGCGCAGGCGAGGCCCATGCCGCCGCCCATCGCGGCCCCTTCCACGGCGACGATCACCGGCACGGGCAATGCGCTCACGCGTTGCATGAAACGGCCGAATTCGCGATTGCGCGCAGCGACGGGATCGTCGCCCGTTGTGTTGGCGTCGAGCCGCGCCTGGAAGCTGCCGACGCTGCCGCCCGCGCAAAAAATACCGCCGTTGCCGCGCAGCACGATCGCGCGCACGCTCTCGTCGAGCGCCGCCTGCGCCACGGCCTGATCGAGCTGAGCGACCACTTCGGGCGCAAGCGCGTTGCGCGTATCGGGCCGGTTCAGCGTGACGAACAGTACGTCCTGATGCCGCCGCACGAGCACGGCAGGCGCGCAGGATGCTGCCTGAAGCTGGGTATCGGGATTCATGGGCTGCCTCATGTGCTTCATGCGTCCATATCCATGAGACCCATTTGCCGCGCGATGACCATCAGCATCACCTCGTCGGCCCCGCCTCCGATAGAGCCCAGGCGGTAATCGCGATAGGCGCGCGAAACGGGGTTGTCCCACGTGTAGCCCATGCCGCCCTGAAACTGCATGCACCAGTCGGCGATCTCGCGCGACAGGCGCCCGGCCTTGAGCTTCGCCATCGACGCCAGTTCCACGACGTCGCCGCCCGCGACATAGGTCTGCGTCGCCATGTACACGAGCGCGCGCAGCGCTTCGAGTTCGGTCTTGAGTTCGGCGAGCTTGTACTGAATGAACTGGTTGTCGAGCAGCGGCTTGCCGAACGCCTGGCGCTGGCGCAAATAGTTCGCGGTGTCCTCGATCAGCGAGAAAGCGGCCAGGCGTCGCGCGGCGCCATCGAGTCTCTCCTCCTGAAACTGCTTCATCTGATAGATGAAGCCCATGCCCTCTTCGCCGATCCGGTTGCGCACGGGCACGCGCACGTCGTCGAAAAAGATCTGCGCGGTGTCGGACGACCACATGCCGAACTTGCGGATCTTCTGCACTTCCACGCCGCGAGCACGCTTGCCGCCCTCTTTCAACGGCACGACGATGAGCGACTTGTTGCGATGAACCGGGCCGTCCGAGGTGTTGCACAACAGACAGATCCAGTCCGCCTGCGTACCGTTCGTGATCCACATTTTCGAGCCGCTGATCACGTAGTCGTCGCCATCGCGGCGCGCGCGCGTTTTGAGCGAGGCGACGTCGGAACCCGCTCCCTGCTCCGACACGCCAATCGAAGCCACCATCTCGCCTGCAATCGCCGGCGCGAGAAATTCGCGGCGCAGTTCGTCGGATCCGAATGCGGCCAGCGCGGGCGTCGCCATATTGCTCTGCACGCCCACGCCCATCGCCACGCCCTGGGCGCGGCAATAACCCATGCTTTCGGCAGCCGCGAGCGCAAACGAAAAGTCGAGACCGAGCCCGCCATAGGCCTGCGGCTTGGTGATGCCGAGATAGCCCAGCGAACCCATCTTGCGAAACAACTCGTGCGCGGGGAAGATTTCCGCGGCTTCCCATTCGTCCACGAAAGGATCGATCTCGGTCGCGATGAAGCGCCGGATGCTGTTCATCATCTCGCGATGTTCGCCCGTGTACAGCATGTCTGTCTCCTGATTAATGATGTATGCCGCCGATGTAACCCGCCGATGCGGGCAAGCGCGGCGAAGGCTAGAACCGCGCGACGCCGAACTGCACGCGCCTCGGCGTGCGGCGGCGGGCTTCGCATGTCGTGGCCAGCACGAACGCGAGTACGGCGCGCGTGTCGCGGGGGTCGATCACCCCGTCGTCGAGCAGATGGCCGCTGGTGTAGAACGCGCTTGCCTGGCGTTCGAAGTTCGAGACTATTTCTTCTTTCTGCTGCGCGAGCCCTGCCTCGTCGACAGGCTTGCCCTTGCGTTCGGCCTGCTGGCGCGCGACGATCTCCAGCGTCATCGCCGCCTGCTCGCCGCCCATCACCGCCGTGCGCGCGTTCGGCCAGGAAAAGCAGAAGCGCGGTTTGAACGCGCGGCCGCACATCCCGTAGTTCCCCGCGCCGAACGATGCGCCGCAGTAGATCGTGAAGAGCGGAACGTCGGCATTCGAGAGCGCCTGGATCAGCTTCGAACCATGCTTGATCATGCCGGCCTCCTCGGAGGCGCGGCCCACGATGAAACCGGTGGTGTTCTGCAGGAACACGATGGGCGTGCCGGACTGGTTGCACAACTGGATGAACTGAGCGGCCTTGGTCGCGCCCGCCGGATCGATTGGCCCGTTGTTGCTGATGAAGCCCACCGGATGGCCGTCTATCCGGCCGTGACCGCACACGGTCGCCGCGCCGTAATCGGCTTTGAAGTCCATCCACGCCGAGGCGTCCACGAGACGCGCGATGATTTCGCGCATGTCCACCGGTTTGCGATGTTCAAGCACCATGGCGCCCGCCAGTTCGTCGGGATCGCACAACGGCGCTTGCGCCCCGGCAGGCGGCGGCTCGCGATCCCATGGCAGCGTCGCGACGATATCGCGGGCAATCCCGATCGCGTGCGCGTCGTCTTCGGCCACGTACTCGGCAAGGCCGCTCGTGGTGGCGTGCATGTCGGTGCCGCCGAGGGCTTCGTCGGTCGCGACTTCGCCCGTCGCCGCCTTCAGCAAGGGCGGGCCTGCAAGAAATGCCTTCGCGCGTCCACGCACCATCACGACATAGTCCGACAAGCCAGGCATGTAAGCGCCGCCCGCCGTCGACGAGCCATGCACCACGGTGATGACGGGCAGCCCGGCGGCGGACAGGCGCGCGAGGTTGTAGAACATGCCGCCGCCGCGGATGAACTTTTCCACCCGATATTTGCGCAGGTTCGACCCGGCCGATTCGACCAGGTGAACGAACGGCAAGTTGTTTTCCAGCGCCACTTCCTGGCAACGCATGAGCTTCTGGTTTCCCGCTTCGGTAAGCGCGCCTGCGTCGATTCCCGAATCGGTCGCGACGACCATGCAGCGCACGCCGCTGACAAAGCCAATGCCCGCGATCTGCGAGCCACCCGGCGCACATGCTTCGATGTCCGTATCATCCATGCCGTATCCGGCCAGGTTGCACAGCGGCAGGAACGGCCGGCCCGGATCGAGCAGGCGGCTCACGCGCTCGCGCGGCAGCAACGCACCGCGCCGCGCGAACGCGGGCGCGGCCCGCGAGGAAAGGTCCGCCGCGCGCTGTTCGAGCGCGCGCAACTGGTCGACGAGCGCCAGCATGCCGGCGCGCTGCGAGCGATATGCCTCTGAAAGGACGTTGATACGCGATTTGAAAGGGGCCATGTTGCTGTCGGTGCCTCGCACCGTGAGTCCGTTTGGTTGGTGCTATTGCAAATGACAGTGCTTGCGCGCACAACGATTAACACGACGAATGTGCACAATGTGCACATAGTGTTTTCACCCCCTGCTATACTCGGACGCGCTGGAATCGAGCTTGAAACGACCCGCCGCGCAGCACGCCAACCCGCCATGCCCCCATCACGCCGCCCCCACACCGAGCCCGCCGTGCGCGGCGCGCAAAGCATCGATCGCGCCGCGCAGGTACTGCGAGTCCTCGCGCAGCATCACGCAAGCGGCATGTCGCTGCAGAACTTGAGCGACGTAACGGGGCTCGATCGAACCACCACCTACCGCATCGCCACCGCGCTTGTCGAGACCGGCCTCGCGATGCGCGACCCGCAAACGAAGCTCTATCGCCTCGGCGTGGAAAGCATGGCGCTGGGTGCGGTGTCGATGCAGGCGCCGCCGCTCGTGGCGCAATGCCACCCCATGATGAAGCAGCTCGCGCGTCGAACCGGCGAGCACGTGTTTCTGGTGGTTCGCTCCGGCGATTACAGCCATTGCCTGCACATCGAAGACGGCGAAACGCCGTCGCTGGAATTCGGCAGAAACCGCAATCGCATGCGGCTGCTCGGCATGGGCATACCCAGCATCGCGTTGCTGGCCGAACTGCCCGACGAGGAAATCAGCGCGCACTATGCACGCCACGCGACGGAATACGGTCATCGCAATCTCGACGAGGCCCGCTTGCGCCGCTGGGTCCGGCAAACACGCGAACTGGGTTACGCCCAGGTGGCCGCGCAGGGGCTGAGCGGCGTGGGCGTCAGCTTTCCGATGGGGTCGTGCGCCACGGCTGCGATCGGCATTGTCACGGTGGCCGCAAAAATGCCGCGCGGGCGCGGGGCCGCCCTCGCCGCGCTCTCGCGCGAACATCTCGCGAGCGTCGTGCCGCCCACGTAATCCGCAACGCCATGGGGGCGCCTCGCATCGCCGCCGCGTCCTGCACGTTCTTCCCGGCTGTTATACCCTTGCGAAAGTCCGCCGCCCTCGCGCGGCGCGCGCTTTTCCTCCGCTTGAATCGCTTTTTCGCCAGGAGCAACAGCAATGGATTACGTCAGGTTCGGCTCGACAGGGCTGCAGGTTTCGCGTCTTTGCCTCGGCTGCATGACCTACGGCGTGCCCGAGCGCGGCACGCACCCGTGGACGCTCGGCGAGGACGCCAGCCGCCCGCTCGTCCGCCAGGCGCTCGACGCCGGCATCAACTTCTTCGACACTGCGAACACCTATTCGGACGGCACCTCGGAGGAGATCGTCGGGCGCGCGCTGCTCGAGTTCGTCAAGCGCGACGACATCGTGCTCGCCACGAAGGTGTACAACCGCATGCGGCCCGGTCCGAACGGCCAGGGCCTGTCGCGCAAGGCCATCCTCACGGAAATCGACCATAGCCTCAAGCGTCTGGGCACCGATTACGTCGATCTCTATCAGATTCATCGCTGGGACTACAACACGCCCATCGAAGAAACGCTCGAAGCGCTGCACGATGTCGTGAAGGCGGGCAAGGCGCGTTATATCGGCGCTTCGTCCATGTACGCGTGGCAGTTCAGCAAGGCGCTCTACACGTCGCGCCTGAACGGCTGGACCGAATTCGTGAGCATGCAGGATCATGTGAACCTGCTCTATCGCGAGGAAGAACGCGAAATGCTGCCGCTATGCGCCGATCAGGGCATTGCCGTGATGCCATGGAGCCCGCTCGCGCGCGGCCGCCTCACACGCGACTGGAACGAAACAAGCGAGCGCGAGGCAAGCGACAAGTTCGGCAAGACGCTCTACGGCGCCGACGCGGACAAAGCCATTATCGATGCGGTCGCAACCATCGCGAATGCGCACAGCGTCCCGCGCGCGCAAGTCGCGCTCGCGTGGCTGCTGCACAAGCCCGGCATCACGTCGCCGATCATCGGCGCTTCGAAGCCGAAGCATCTCGAAGACGCCGTCGCGGCGCTCTCACTGAAGCTTTCCGACGAAGAGATCAAGACGCTTGAAGCGCCATATCTGCCGCATGTGATCGCGGGCCATCAGTAGGATCAGTCAGCGACGAAGCCACGGGCAGACGCTCTCGCACGATGCGCGCGAGCGTCTGCATGAGCGTGTCGGCAAGGTGCGGCGGCGTTTCCGCGTAGCCGAGTAAAAAGCCGTTGTAGCGCGTGGCATGCGCCGCGTCCGCGCCGCCTGCGTCGAGGCAATACGCGCTCAGCGGCGAAAGGTGCAA
Organism: Paraburkholderia sp. J76; assembly: GCF_905220295.1. NCBI lineage: Bacteria > Pseudomonadati > Pseudomonadota > Betaproteobacteria > Burkholderiales > Burkholderiaceae > Paraburkholderia > Paraburkholderia sp. J76. The sequence continues at coordinate 89,747 of NZ_CAJMZJ010000006.1, read as the reverse complement.
GCCGTGCGCACGCGCGGCTTCGCTCACGTCGGCGTCGGCGAGCGGCGCGTCGAGGCGCACGCTCAGGTGCATGCCGCCCGCGTCCGCCGACACGGTCATCATGCCGGCCAGATGTTTGTCGATGGCCGCGACAAGGCCGTCGCGGCGCTCTTCGTAGAGCTTGCGCATGCGCCGCAAGTGGCGCGCGTAGCGGCCGCTTTCGATGAATTCCGCCAGCGCCAGTTGTTCCGCCACGCGCCCCTGGCGCACGAGCGTGTGATGCGCCTGCGCGAACTGCGCCGCCACACGCTGCGGCACGATCATGAAGCCGATGCGCAGCGCCGGAAACAACGTCTTGCTGAAGGTGCCGAGATAGATCACGGGTGCGTCGTCCGCGAGGCCCTGGATGGACGGCAGCGGCGGCCCGTCGTGGCGTAGCTCGCTGTCGTAGTCGTCTTCGACGATCCACGCGCCGCACGCACGCGCCTGCTCGATCAGCGCGAGCCGCCGCTCCAGGCTCAGCACGCAGCCGAGCGGATACTGGTGCGACGGCGTGAGATAGACCAGGCGCGGCGGCCGCTCGCGCCAGTCCTCGGGGCGCGCCGCCATGCCCGCCGCATCCACGCTCATCGGCACGAGTTGCAGCCCTGCCGCCGTAAAGGCCACGCGCGCGCCGGGATAGCCGGGATTTTCGATCCACACGCGTTCGCCCTCGTCCGCGAAAAGACGCGCGCACAAGTCGAGACTCGACTGCGTGCCGTCCGTGACGAACACCTGGCCGGGCTGGCAGCGCACGCCGCGCGAAACCCGCACGTATTGCGCAATGGCCTGGCGCAGCGCGGGCATGCCCGCACTGTCGCCGTAGCCGAGATCGTGCGCGCGCAGTTCGCGCAATGCGCGCTCGACTGCCGTGCGCCATTGCGCGTAGGGAAACGCGTCGAGCGCGGGCACGCCCGGCCGGAGCGCCTTGGGAGCGTCGCGGGCCGAGCGGCGTGGCGGCAGTTCGCGCACGCGGCGCGCGAGTTCAGGCGTGGGTTCTTCGCGCAGCGCGATCCGGGCCGGCGTGGCCGCCGCGCCGGCGCTGACCGCATTGACGACCGACCCGTGGCGCGTAGCGCTGACAAACCCCTCCTCCACGAGCCGCTCGTACGCATAGAGCACCGAATTGCGCGCGATGCCGAGTTGCTCCGCGAGCGCGCGACTCGACGCGAGGCGCGTGCCGCAGCCAATGTCGCCATCGAGAATCGCGCGGCGCAGGCTCTCGTAAAGCAGGTCCTGCTGCGTGAGCTTGCGCACGGCGCGCTTCGCGTAGGCCGTCATCATCAGCGCGTAGTCCAAACTCGTGGCTCCATGGTTTTGGTTTTCGGTGGGACTAACAATGGTGCCACAAGTCGCTTACGCTTGGGGGTTTGTGCAAGCCTGCAAACGAGGAGACACCCTATGACCGATACGACGCTTCAAGTCCGCGCCGTCACGCCCGACGATTTCGATGCATGGCTGCCGCTGTGGGACGGCTACAACCGCTTCTACGGCCGCTTCGACGCCACCGCGCTGCCTGAACACATCACGCGCACGACCTGGTCGCGCTTCTTCGACGGCTACGAGCCCATGCACGCGTTCATCGCCGAGCACGGCGGCCGCGTGCTCGGCCTCGTGCATTTCATCTATCACCGCAACACGATTCTGGAAGGGCCGATCTGCTACCTGCAGGATCTCTTCACCGTGGAAGACTCGCGCGGCCAGGGCGTGGGCCGCGCGCTGATCGAGGCGGTGTACGCGCACGCGAAGGCTTCGAATTCGTCGCGCGTGTACTGGCACACGCACGAGACGAATCACACGGCCATGCGGCTTTACGACGACGTGGCCGTGAAGCCCGGCTTCGTCATGTACCGCAAGGACGTTTGAAGCGGCTGGATCAGGAAAGGTCCTTGAGCAGCGAGGCGCGCACCTCGCCTTCGATGGTCTGCGTCGGCACGCGGTAATTCGGATGATCGCAGCCTATTGTGAGCGCGGCGCCCTCGCGCAGCCGCGCTTTCATCTGCGGCGTGAGTTCGAAGCGCACGAAGTGCACCGCCGAGGTCTTTTCGGCGTTTTCGCGTTCGAGGTCTTCGTCGGCGATTGCATAGACGGGCGGCTCGCCCTGTACCTGAACGTACACCTTGTCCTCGATGCCGATGAGCCGCGCGAGCGCCGCGCGGCGCTCGACCTCGTTCTCGTATTCGAGCTGCATGGTCGCCTTCAGGTTGCCGCCGTCGGGCAGGAGCGGCAGATAGGCCGCGAGTTCGCCCTCAATGCCGTCTTCGTCGAAGATCTTTTCGATGTGCAGCATCTCCTGGATCTGGTAACGGATGGTGGTCTCGTCCTCGAACAGGAACGTGAGGTGATTGCCGAGCGGCACCACGCGCTGCTTCTTGTGCTCGATGATGCGTTTGCGCATGTCGCCGCGCACCTTGGCGTAGGCTTCCAGCGTCAGCAGCGAATTTCTCGCGATCGTCATGAGTTGTGCCTCGTGCAGGTTGCGGGTTGGCGCTGAGCCCTAAATGCCGTAGGCGCGGCGCAGCAGGGTGATGGGATGAGCGAGCGGCGGCTCGCCAAGCTGGTTTTCCTCGATGCCCTGCGCAATGTGGTGCCCCGCAAGCTGGCAGTCGGAAGAAATGAAGTTCGGTTCGGCCTGACCTGGCTCGGCCTGAGCCATCTGCCTGAATACGGGCGTGCCGATCTTCATCGCCATGGCGTGGAATTCCTTCTTCACGCCGAACGTGCCTGCGTGGCCCGAACAGCGCTCGACGATGGTCACTTTCGTGTCGGGCACGAGCGAAAGCAGATCGAACGTCTTGCGGCCGATGTTCTGCACGCGCGCATGGCATGGCACGTGATACGACACGTTGCCGAGCGGCGCGCGGAAATCGGTCTTGAGCAGGCCGTCGCGGTTGCGCGCCACGAGATATTCGAACGGGTCCCAGAATGCGTCGCTCACGGCTTTCGTGTTGGCGTCGTCGGGAAACATCAGCGGCAGTTCGTGCTTGTACATGAGCACGCAGCTCGGCACCGCGCCAATCAACGCATAACCTTCGCGCGCGTAACGCGCGAGCATGGGCATGTTCTGCGACTGCTTGTGCGCCACGCCCTCCAGATTGCCCTGTTCTAGCAGCGGCATGCCGCAGCACCATTCGCTCTTCACGAGTTCGTAGGGAATCTCGTTGTGGTCGAGCACCGCGAGCAGATCGTGGCCAATGCCGGGCTCGTTGAAATTCACGTAGCAGGTCGCGTAAATGGCGACTTTTCCGGGCGTGCGTTCGCCGTCGCGCACCTCGCGCGACGCCGCGCGTTTTGCAACGTTACGAAACTTGTGCGTGGCGAAGTCGGGCAGCCACGCCTTGCGATCGACGCCCAGCATGTCTTCCATCGCGGCGCGCATCGCCTTCGTGTGATTGATGGCGTTGACCATTTGCGTGACGACGGGAATGCCGGCGATCTGGCCGAGCGCATCGGTGTTCGAAAGCACGCGGTCGCGCAGTTTCACTTCGCCCTTGCGGTAGTGAGCGGCTTTCGCGCGCAGCATGAGATGCGGAAAGTCCACGTTCCACGGATGCGGCGGCACGTAGGGGCACTTCGTCATGTAGCAGAGATCGCACAGATAGCACTGATCGACGACCTTGCCGAACGAGGCCTTGTCGACGTCGTGCGCTTCGCCGGTATCGGTTTCGTCGACGAGATCGAAGAGCGTCGGAAACGCGCCGCACAGCGAGACGCAGCGCCGGCAGCCCGCGCAAATGTCGAACACGCGCGCGAGTTCCGTGTCGAGCTGGGCCTGATCGTAAAAAGCGTCGGAGCGCCAGTCGAGCGGGTGGCGCGTGGGCGCTTCGAGACTGCCTTCCTTGTGGGGCATGACGTCTCCTTCTTTTATTTTTCGGCTCAATACGCGGATTGAGCCAGCGCGCGCGCTGTTTTGCTGCGTGCGTGCGGGTACTCTCCCCCGGCACGCGAATCAAAAATGCGCGCGCGTCGTCCGTCGCGTGCGGAAAAGCACGCGTCGATACCCGGTCCGCCTCAATCCGCCAGCACTTCCAGCGCCTTCGAATAGCGATTGGCGTGGCTGCGCTCCGCCTTGGCGAGCGTTTCGAACCAGTTGGCGATTTCGTCGAATCCTTCCTCGCGCGCCGCCTTGGCCATGCCCGGGTACATATCGGTGTATTCGTGCGTTTCGCCCGCGATAGCCGCCTGCAGATTCAGACGCGAGGTGCCGAAAGGCAGCCCGGTTGCGGGGTCGCCTACCGGTTCCAGATATTCGAGGTGGCCGTGCGCGTGGCCGGTTTCGCCTTCTGCGGTCGAGCGAAACAGCGCCGCGACATCGTTTTGTCCTTCAACGTCGGCCTTGGCTGCGAAATACAGATAACGGCGGTTGGCCTGGGATTCGCCCGCAAATGCGGCCTTGAGGTTTTCTTCCGTCTTCGAGCCCTTTAGCTGTGTCATCTGTGCCTCCATCGTTCTGATATGTGGGGACGCGACGCAGTTCGCCTTCGTGCAATGCAGCATGGCCGGGAGACTTCGCCGCACTATCAATCTAGACTCTGGCGTTTGCGTTCCCAATTGTGAATTTCAATCTGCGCGATAGCGTAGGCGGGCGGGGGTGGGTTTACGTGGGCACTACCGCGCATAAACGGGGCGCGGGCTGGCACGCGCAATGCGCGCGACGATCTGTCATGCACTCTTCCCTTGCACGTGCGCGGAGTCGTCCTAGACTTTTAAATTGCCGACGCGTCCGATCAATCTTGCGGAGATGCCATGCGACTTACGATCCTGATCAACGGTTCCGATCCTACCGTCAATCACGACTATGCGGTGCTCTGGCTCGACACCGACCAGCAACGCTGGTCACGCGAGTCTCACGAAGGGATCGACTTGCCAGAATGGGGTGAATTACGCGACGTGAATGGGGTCACGTCGCTGTGCGCGCCGCTCGAAAGCGAGCCGCTTTGCACGCTACGCGGTTTGCATGTCAATCGCCGTCAGGAAATCAGTTCCGCACACGGCGACGCAACATGGTCGTGCGAAACCTCGCATTCGCCGATGGAGGGCCAATGGCGCCTCCAGGCCGTGGACCGCCAGATGGTCCACGCCGAGCACGCGCTTTTTGCAGGCTGAGTCGTCGTTGACAATTCGATGCGCCTTTACTGATTGAATGCAGGCGGCATTGTTTGCCGCCGAGTTATCCAAGCGACGACGCGCGCCCGCCATCCAACGGGCGCGCGTTTTTTTGCGCCCCGCTTTCCTCCCGCCTCCACGCGCCTGCGTGCGCCCGCTATACTCTCAGCCCGCTTGATCCCACCCCAGTCCTGCCCGTCCTCTCGATGAAGAAGCTGTTCGCCTCACTGATTTCCTCCGTGCTGCTCGCCGCTGCGAGCCATGCGTTTGCCGCTCCGGCCTGTTCGCAATTCGTGCCCGACGGTCAGTTCCCGGCGCTCACGAATCAACGCATGGCGCCTAAAACGCGCGTGCTCTGCTACTCGGATTTCGTCGTGCTGCATTCCGGCGTCACGCATGGTCCGCTGTGGTCCGCCGAACATCTCACGCGCGATCACCTCGACGCCGCGAAGGACATGACGCGCACGAACCGCTTTTTCGAAGACGACCGCCTGCCCGAGGGCGAAGGCGCGACGCTCGCCGACTACAAGCGCAGCGGCTTCGACCGCGGCCACATGAGCCCCGCGGGCAACCGCTGGAATGCGCAGGCCATGGCGGAATCGTTTTCGCTCGCGAATATCGTGCCGCAGAATCGCGAGAACAACCAGCGCCTTTGGGCGCATATCGAAGCCGCCGTGCGCAAGCTCGCGTCGAAATACGGCGAAGCGTATGTCGTGACCGGCCCGCTCTTCACGGGCGCACAACTTCAAACGATCGGCGCGACGCGCGTGCTCGTGCCGACGCAGATCTTCAAGGTCGTGTACGTGCCTTCGCAGCAACTCGCGTTCGCCATCGTCGCCGACAACACGGCGGTCGATCGCTATGACGTGCGCCCCGTGCGCGATCTCGAAGCGCAGAGCGGCATTGCGTTTCCGGGCATTCCGGCCGATGTCGCGGCGAAAGAGAAGGTCACGTTCAATGGCCGCGGCTTTGCCGTGAGCAAATGGGGCTGGTAAGCGGGCGGATTGACGTGGTCAGGAGGCGAACGACGCGCTAGATGTCGAGCCGCGAGACCTTGGAGCCTTCCAGCGACACGCCCGCCATGAGCCCGGCGTTCGTCAGCACGAACGCCTCGATGGGATTCACCGCCGTCGAAGAATCGATCTTGCCGTTGGCGCCCATTTTCACGACCGCGACGGTCGCGTCCGCGCCCACGCTCCAGCCGCTGCTGCGCTTGAAGCGGTCGAGCGAGGAACGCGTCATGAACGCATAAACGATGGCGCGCGACTGCGCGCCGATCTGGGCGCCGAACGAGCCGCCCATCGTCGAGAAGTAGCCGAGCGTGCGCCCTTCCACGCGCAGCGCGCCGCGCCCGTATTCGGCGCCGATCACGAAGCCCGCGCCCACGACTTCCGGAAACACGAGCACGCCGCGCGCCTTGGCAATGAGTTCGCGCGCGCCCGGCACGGTGCGATAGAGGCGCGCGAGCGTTTCGTCGACGCGGGTTTCGATCTCGCGGCGCGCAACGGCGTTTTCCGTGGCGGGATCGGCATCGCCGGAGGTCGTCGTGCAACCCGCGCTCGCCGCGAGCCAACCGGCGATGGCAAGCGAGCCAGCGACGAATTCCCTTCTCTTCATTTTGTTTCGATGTCCATAGTAATTACTGCGCTGCCTTCGGCAGCCACGCGAGCGGATCGACGGGCTTGCCGTTATCGCGCACCTCGAACATGAGCGCGGAAATGCCTGCGCCATCGGTGCCGCTTACGGCGATCGGCTGGCCCTGTTTCACCGCTTCGCCCTCTTTCACGAGCAGCTTTGCGTTGCGGCCGTAGGCCGTAAGCAGATGCGCGTCGTGTTTCACGATGACGAGCTTGCCGTACGCCTTCATGCCGCTCCCGGCATACACCACGCGGCCCGACGCCGCCGCTTTCACCTGTTGCCCCGGCGGCCCGGCGATCACGAGGCCCTTCGATTTCCCCTTGAAGGGCTGCGCAACGCTGCCCTCGATCGGCCAGACGAAACGGACGTTGCTGCGCGCGGCGGCAGGTTTCGGCGCGGCCGCCGGCGGGGTGGCGGCTGCGTTCGCCTGTGCGTTTGCCGGTGCGTCTGCGGGCCCGGTTGCCGCAGCGGCCGCTGGCGCGGGAGCGGGCTTCGCGGGCGTAGCTTTGGGCGCGGCAGCGGCAGCCACAGCGGCGGGGGGAGCGGCGGGCGCCGCAGGCGGCGCCACACGCAGAAGCTGGCCCACCTGGACCTTGCCATCGGCGGGCAGCTTGTTCCAGCTTGCGACGTCGGCGGGGCGCTGGCCCGAGGCTTTCGCTATGTGATAGAGCGTGTCGCCGGGCTTCACGCGATAAAAGCCAGGCGCGGCCTCGGCGGCAACGGACTTCGCGGGCAACGCGGAAGCGGCAACGGCCGGCGGCGGCACGGCGGTCGTCGTGACGCTGGTTTCGCCGGACGTTTCGGCATCGTCGTTTTGCGCGGTACGCCACGGCGTGACCGTGCAGCCGCTCAATGTGAATTCAAGCGCGATGGCTAACGCGAGCGTCGCGCCCGCCACGCTGCGCCAGGCCGTGGCGCCCCGCGCGGCGCCTTGATGCTGGCCGCGCATCGTCAGGCGCGCGGATCGGCGTTGTCCGCCGTGTCCGCTCCCGCGTTTTCAGATACCTTATCCAGAATTCCCATCGATGACTCCTTGCTCGCACTGGCACAGATACGTCCGCGCGCGTGGGCGCGGGTGCGTCATCATCGTTGGTTTGCTTGCGGATGCCGTGGTTTAGCGCGAGCGAGTTGACCTGCATCAGCGCGAGTGGCTTGCCGACGTGCAGTTTTGACATTGACGTGACAATTCAGCCTTAAATCCAGGCAAAAAAGTCGAAGCGGGAAGAAGCGGCTGGCAGGAATCGATGAAGAGGATTGAAGGTGGGAGGCCTGGCTTCCTATAATGCGGGCCGCACCATCGATGCACACAAAAGGAGGATCAAACGGTGTTCGACGCATACGCAAACGACGACGACGTGCTCAACGTACAAGGCGACGCGCTCACGCTCACGAACGGCACGACGCGCGTCACGCTCGCCGGCACGCTCGAAATCACGCGCGACAAGCGCGGCCTGGCCGCCGCGCTGGCGCTGAAGGCGGCGCTCGACGACGTCGTCAAGAAACTGCAGGCCGACGCGCATCTGCCCGCGAAGGTCGCCGACGAGCCGGACCAGAAGCCCGGCGTCGTCGACAATCCGTTCAACTGATCGCGGCGCGCTTTAGAACGGCTTGCCTTCGCTCTCGCTCCAGGCGCGCGCCATGAGCGTGTTCGAAGGCAGCGTTTCGTCGAGCAGCTTCTTTGCGCTTTGCGCGCCCGCGATCGGCAGGCCGGTGGGATCGATCGCGCCGATCTGCGCGAGCACCGACGCCTGGTCCCAGTAGATGTGCTCGTTATAGAGCTTGTTGCCGCGAAAGCAGATCACGGCAAGCATCGGCACTTCGAAGTATTTGCCCGTGGGCGCGAGGCCCGGCAGCAGCCAGTCGATTTCGCGGTCGTGCGTGCAGCAGAAGATGAACTCGTCCACCACGCGGTCCGAGCCGATGGTGCGCGAGATCGGGATCAGGCGCGTGTCCTCCGGGTTCGAGTGCACGAAGTGGTGCGTGTAGAAGCGCTTGAGTTCGTCGTGACCCACGCCGCCCGTCATTGTGGGAATGTGGTTGACGTAGGGCTGCGCGACCATCGTCGGCATGACGTAGCTCGGGTTGCGCGCCACGAACTCCTGATAGCAGTGCTCTTCCCACAGCGCGTTGAAGTCGTAGATCGGGCCGAGCACGCGGCGCAGCATGGCGAGCGTGCGCGAGTACGCCATCATCGTGGCGGGCTTGTCGTACGTCGAGCGCGAAGACGATGCGAACGCGTGATCGCAGCCCGCGTACGTGTATAGCTCGACGCCAAGCTTGCCCGCCAGCGCCTGCGCGATGCGCTCGCGCGTGGCGGCGTCGCAGTGGGCGTCGTCGGCGCCGAAGTGCAGCATCAGCGGACACGCGATTCGCGCGGCTTCGTCCAGATCGTTTTCGAGGCCCACGGCGTAATAGCCGATGGCGCAATCGACGTCGGTGCGCGCCGCGCTCAGGTACGCGAGCTTGCCGCCCAGGCAGAAACCCACCACGCCGACCTTGCCGCGATGCTGCGGATGCGCGCGCAAGGCGGCGAGCGTTTGCGCCACGTCCTGCATCGCGAGATCGACGTCGAAGCGCTCATAGAGCGAGAACGCCTTCTGCGCGTCGGCGCCTTCGTAGCCGAGATCGACGTTCGGCTCCAGACGCCAGAACAGGTCCGGCACCATCACGACGTAGCCTTCCTCGGCGTAACGGTCGGCGAGCGCGCGCATGTAGCCGTTCACGCCGAAAATCTCCTGTAGCAGCACGAGACCAGGGCCGCTGCCCTCGGGCGGCAGCGCGGTATAGGCGCGGAATTCGCCGCCGTCGTGCGACTTCACCTGGGTCCATTGTCCGTTCATTCGCGTGTCTCCTCTCTCCGGTTCCGTGAGTTGGCGTAGATTAGCGTCGATCTCGCGCCGCTGCAGCGTGGCGAACGCGCTTCGGGCCCGCGCTGGACCCGCGTTGGACCTTCATGCCGCACCGAAGCCGCCCGTCGCCATGAGCGGCGGCAGCGCCGACTCGCCGCGTATCCAGGCATATTGCGCAAGCTCGGCCATTTCCTTGTCGCCGCGGCTGTCGCCGTAAGCGTAGAGCGTGGCGGGCGCGTGTTCGCCCCACCATGCGCGCAGGCGCGCGACTTTCTCCGGGCCCCAGCAGTTGTTGCCCGCCAGGCGGCCCGTGTACACGCCATCGCGCCATTCGAGTTCGCTCGACAGCACGGTGCCGATGCCGACCGTCCTCGCCCACATGCGCAGATAGATCGACGGCGATGCGCTCACGAGCACCACCTCGTGCCCGAGCGCCTGGTGTTCGGCCACGCGCGCGAGCATCTCGGGGCGCAGCAGCGCGGGCAAACGACGCTCGACGAAGCGCTGCGCGGCGGCTTCGAGCGCGTGGCGCCGCACGGGTCCCATCGCGGCGAACAGGAAGCGCGCCTTGGTCGGCCCGCGCGGCGCCCAGCCGAGCGGCACGCCGATAAGCGAGGGCAGGCAGCGCAGCGCGGCGGCGGCGAAGCGGGCGGGGCCGGCGGCATCGAGCATGAAGGCGCGAAAGCTGTCGGTCGTGGAAATGGTCCCATCAAAATCGAATGCGGCGACGACGCGGTCGTTCATGAAGCGATATGAGCCTGGCGGTGAAAGGGAAAGCGACGCCCGTAAGCGCGCCGAACGGCCGTCATTGTCGGGGTAAATGCAATGCGGCTGCAAACGGTCTGCACGCGGCTTTTCTTATGTTGATGCAATCGATCAATGTATATCGATATGGACGCGCATTGATGCTCAGACGTTGTTGCGCTTACGCCTGCGCGTGGGTGGCCAGGCCCGCGGCATCGACGATCTCGATTTCGCCGTAGCGCAACGCGAGCAGCCCCTCGCGTTCGAACTGGCGCAGGATCTGGTTCACCGTCTGCCGCGAGAGGGCGAGCATCAGCGCGAGATCCTCCTGCGGCACGTTGATCACGCGCCGGGCGCGCGGGCCGCCTTGCGCGGCGGCCGCCTCGCCATACTCGTTCGAAAGCAGCAACAACCGGCGCGCCACCCGCGCGCAAGCGCCCAGCAGCGCGGTTTCCTCGATGAAGTCGAACGCGAGACGCAGCTTCTGCGCGAGCAGCAGGCCAAACGCGTGCCAGTATGCAGGCGTGGCGTCGAGCAGCGCCGCGAGCGCGGCGCGCGGCACGTGAAATAGCGTGGAATCGCGCTCGGCGTAGGCGTCGTGCGTGCGCGCGCCGCCGTCGAAGAGCGCGATCTCGCCGAACCAATGCGCGGGCCCGACCACGGCGAGCAGCGCCTCGCGGCCGGTTACGCTCGCCGTCCCCACGCGCACCGCGCCTTCCAGCACGCAGTAGAGGCCGTCGTCGGAGTCGCCGCGCATGAAGAGGCGCTCGCCCGCCTGCAACGTGCGCACGCGCCCCGCCGCCCGCAGCGCGTCGCGCAACGCTTCGGGCGCGCCGCGAAACCACGTGCTGCGATCGAGCGCGGCGGCGGACGACGAACCGGCGGTGAGGGGCGGAACGGAGCGCGAAGTCATCGGGGCTGGGCAAGCGGGCCAGGATATCGACATGAGGCGAAAGCGGCGCAAATGTCGGCTAGCCGAATGTTTGCGTTCACGAGCCCGACGATCATAATGATTTTGGAGACAGAGAGACACCTATGAGTAACCTGACCGAGCAACTCACCCAGTACGCGGCCTATCATCGCGACGCGCGCAACATCGGCACGCATTTCGTCGGCATTCCGCTTATCGTGCTTGCGCTTGCGGTGCTGCTTTCGCGTCCCGCGATCGCGCTCAACGCGCTCGGCTTCGCGGTTCCACTCTCGCCCGCATGGCTCCTGTTCGGCGCGGCAACGATCTATTACCTCGTGCTCGACGTGCCGCTCGGCCTCATGATGGCCGTCGTCTCGGTTGCGTGCGTGGCGTTCGGCGCCTGGCTCGCGCAGCAAGGCACCGCCGCGTGGCTGGTCAGCGGCGTGGCGCTGTTCGTGATCGGCTGGATCTTTCAGTTCGTCGGGCATGTCGCGTGGGAGCATCGCAAGCCGGCCTTCGTCGACGATCTGATCGGTCTCGTGATCGGCCCGCTTTTCGTGCTCGCCGAAGCGCTGTTCAGCATCGGCTGGCGCCCGGCGCTGCGCGCGGATATCGAGGCAAAGGTGGGACCCACGCGCATCAACCCGCCGCGCGCTCAGGAGGCGCGGCAGTAGAAGCCGCCGCGCGCTGGCGCGCCCTCAGCGCCCTCACCGCCCTCAGCGTTCGAACCGTACCAGCCGCGCCGCATGAACCGCCGTGAGCGCGACGGCAAGCCAGATCGGCACGTAAGTCCCGAGCTGGCGCATGCCGAGATGTTCGCCCAGCAGCGTCACCGAAACGAGCACGAGCAGCACCGGCTCGACATAGCCGAGGATGCCGAAGAGCGCCATCGGCAGCAGCCGGCTCGCCTTCAGGTACGACGCGAGTGCGACGGTGCTGAGGACGCCGAGTCCGGGCAGCAGCGCGAAGGCGAGAAACCTGTGCGCGTCGAGCAGCGCGAGCGAGCCGCCCGCGCGCACTTCGATCACTGCTACGGGCACGAGCAGCAGCATCTCCACCGCGAACGTGACGAGTGAATCCGCGTGAATCCTGCGGCGCAGCACGAAATACGGCGGATAGCCGAACGCGACGAGCAGCGTGGGCCACGAGAACGCGTGCGTGGCCCACAGTTCGTGCGCCACGCCCACAGCGGCGCACGCGACGGCGAGCCATTGCAGCGGTTCGAGGCGCTCGCGATAGTAAAAGCGCCCCACCAGCACCATGATGAGCGGCAGCAGGAAGTAGCCGAGCGACACCTCCAGCAAACGGCCGTGCAGGGGTGCCCACAAAAACACCCACAGTTGCGAGCCCAGCAGCGCGGCACTCGCCACCAGCGCGAGCGCGGTGCGCGGCTCACGCGCCATGCGCGCGAGGAGCGCGCGCAATTGCGGCGCGCGCTTGCGCAGCACCAGCAGGGCCAGCGCGCCGGGCGCGGTCCAGATCACGCGCCACGCGAAAATATCGAGGCCGCCGAGCGGCGCGAGCAAAAGCGTATAGGCCGACATCAGCGCAAACAGCGCCGAAGCGCCCACGGAAAGCGCAATGCCGCGCCCGGGTTCGTACTGGTTCATCGGCACGCGCGGGGACGGAAAGCGAAAGCGCGGAGATCGCGAGCGAAGCGGCGCGCGGATTTCGCGCTCGCGAGTAAAAACGTTGTCATTTGAATTGGCTATTGAATAAGGCGTTGCCGTCGGCGAGACCGCATTCTAGTCGCGTTTAAGCGGCGGCAGGCGCCCGCGGGCGGCGCAAACCCATGCGGGGCAAGGCGGGAACATGCCGTGCGCGACTTCCGGCGGAGCGCAGGCCGAGCAATTTAGTCCGGCAGATCGTGCAACGATGGACTAGAACGTAAGTCTCGCCACGCCGGCCAAAGCCGCGTCTGGCTCGCCCCGGGCACCGTGCCTTTGCCGGTCGCCGCGAATCGCAACGCCGTCCCTGACGTCCCATGTCCAACGCCCCCTGGAGCCCGCATGTCACGTTCTGCGCCCCGCCCCGCCGTCGCCGACTCCGCTCTTTCCCCCGCCGCCAGCGCCTTTGCCGCCGATGTGCGCGCGGGTTTGATGCGCTCGCCGCAAAAAGAACTGCCGTCGAAGTATCTGTATGACGAAGTCGGCTCGGCCCTCTTCGAGGTCATTACCGTGCTGCCCGAGTATGGCGTCACACGCAGCGAGGAACGCTTGCTCACGCGCTACGCGGCCGAAATCGTCGAAGCGCTGCCCTCCGACGTGAAAGTCGCCGAACTCGGCAGCGGCAGCGGGCGCAAGACGCGCCGCATTCTCGAAGCGCTGTGCCGCAAGCGTCCCACGTCGTACTGTCCGATCGAAATTTCGCGCACCGCGCTGCAATTGTGCCGCCGCGAACTCGCCGACATCGAGCGCATTTCGATCGTGGGGTACGAGCGCGACTATCTCGCGGGCCTTTCCGAAGTCAGCCGCCAGCGCAAGGAAGGCGAACAACTGCTCGTGCTCTTTCTCGGCAGCACCATCGGCAACTTCGCGCGCCTCGCCGCCACGCGTTTCCTGCGCGATATCCGCGCGATGCTGCGCCCCGGCGACACGCTGCTGCTCGGCACCGACCTCGTCAAGCCCGTCGATACGCTGATCGCCGCGTACGACGACGCCATCGGCGCCACGGCCGCGTTCAACCTGAACCTGCTTTCGCGCATCAACCGCGAGCTTGACGCCGACTTCGACCTGCGCGCGTTCGAGCACATCGCGCGCTTCAATCCCGATGTGCGCAGCATCGAAATGCATCTGCGGGCGAAGCGCGACGTGCGCGCCGCGGTGCGTTCGGCGAATCTCACGGTGGAGATCGGCGCGGGCGAAACGATCTGGACCGAGAGCAGCCACAAGTACCACGCCGACGAAATCCCGGCCATTGCCGCCGACGCTGGCTTCGAATGCACGCGCCAGTGGGTCGAAAAAGAATGGGGATTCGCGGAGAGCCTGCTGGCCGTGAAGTAAGCGGCGCCGGAAACGAAAAAAGCGGTGCGCCTGGCCATTGGCGCACCGCTTTTTTATCGGGCGGATTTCAGTGCTGCTCGAAGCGTTCGTAACGTTTTTCGGTCAGGCGCTCCTCGCTTTCCACCGAACTCACGCGCGCGGCGGGCGGCCCGTGGCGCAGCCACGAAAGCATGCGGTCCACCTGATTGGCCGTACCCTGAATGACGGCTTCGACCGAGCCGTCCTCCATATTGGCGACGTAGCCGCGAATGCGCAGGGCGTGCGCCTGGCGCACCGTCGCGTGACGAAAACCCACGCCCTGCACCGTCCCGTGCACGCGCACGTAGTACGTTTCGAGGCGCGTATCCAGATCCGGTTCGCTCATTGATCCTTTCTCCATGCATGCTTTACGGTCGGCATTGTAGACGCCAACGCGCACGCGCGCCGGGCCCGCGCCACGTACAATCCGTGCCACGCTGCGCACGCGGCGCCATCACCGATGCTGTTACCCGAACATGAAAGCGACCACGCAATGACCGACACCTCCCGCGCCAACCGCGATCTCGTCCTGATCACCGGAGCGTCCGGCTTCGTCGGCTCGGCCGTCGCCCGCATCGCGCAGGAAAAGGGCTATGCCGTGCGCCTGCTGGTGCGCGCGACGAGCCCGCGCAAGAACCTCGAAGCGCTCGACGCCGAGATCGTCACCGGCGACATGCGCGACGCCGCGTCCATGCGCCGGGCGCTCGACGGCGTGCGCTATCTCTTTCACGTGGCCGCCGACTATCGCCTCTGGGCGCCCGATCCGCACGAAATCGAGCGCGCCAACCTTGAAGGCGCGCAAGCCACCATGCGCGCGGCGCTCGACGCGGGCGTGGAGCGCATCGTCTACACGAGCAGCGTGGCCACGCTCAAGGTCACGAGTTCGGGCCACTCCGCCGACGAAACCTCGCCGCTCACGCCCGAGCAGGCCATTGGCGTGTACAAGCGCAGCAAGGTGCTTTCCGAGCGCGCCGTGGAACGCATGATCGAGCGCGACGGCCTGCCCGCCGTGATCGTCAATCCGTCGACGCCGATCGGTCCGCGCGACGTGAAGCCCACGCCCACGGGCCGCATCATCGTCGAAGCGGCGACGGGCAAGATTCCCGCCTTCGTCGACACCGGCCTGAACCTCGCGCACGTGGACGACGTGGCGGCGGGCCACTTCCTTGCGCTGGAGCGCGGGCGCATTGGCGAGCGCTACATCCTCGGCGGCGAGAATCTGCCGCTGCAGCAAATGCTCGCCGATATCGCCGGCATGGTGGGCCGCAAGCCGCCCACGATCGCGCTGCCGCGCTGGCCGCTCTATCCGCTCGCGATGGGCGCGGAAGCCGTGGCGCGCTTCACGAAGCGCGAGCCGTTCGTGACCGTCGACGCGCTCAGGATGTCGAAAAACAAGATGTATTTCACGTCGGCGAAGGCGGAGCGCGAGCTAGGTTATCGGGCGCGGCCGTATCGCGAGGGCCTGAAGGACGCGCTCGCGTGGTTCCGCGAAGCGGGCTATCTCGGTGCCAAATGAACGCGAAACGAGCGCGAAATAAGCAACGCCGGGAAACTGTTACAACTTTTCTTGCGACATGCGTACAACGCCTGAAGGGCAATGCGCGCAAGCTGCGGTTAAAATCGCGGGTCTTACCTGAGAAGCCCGCATGAATCTTCAAGACCAGATTGGCGTGCTCGAAGCGGGCGTCGATCAGCTCCTTCAGGCCGCCGCCGAGCGCACCCCGTGCGCCGATGAACGCGCCGCCGCAGTTCCCCAGCAGGAAGCTCCCGTTGCAGGCAGCGAGGCGGAGCATGCCGTCGCTGAACAGCCGCAAACCGTTGCAGCCGATACGGCCGCGCATCCTGCCGATGCCGCGCAGGCGCAGCCCGAGTTGCACGTGGCGCGCCCGTCGCAGAACGAAATCACGCTGACGATCGGCAGCCAGACGGTGACGCTCAACGCGCTGCAAGTCGGCCAGATGATCGAGGAGCTGTCGAACGCGCGCGCCTCGATGCAGCCCGAACCGCCGCCGGGCATTCCGCAAGGCTGGCGTTTCGCATCGACGAAGAATCCGATGATGGCCGTGCAGAAACAATCCAATGGCGACCGCCTGCTGGTGCTGCGCCACACGGGTCACGGCTGGGTGCCGTTCACGTTCTCGCCCGACATTGTCGTGCAGATGTACATGATGCTCACGCAGCGATAGCGCGCGCGGCGCGTAAAAAGAGGAAAGGGCGCCGAGGCGCGCTTTCTTGTGATTACGACGAGACTTCGACAGTCTCGCTGGGACTAAATGACGTAGATCAACGCCCCTGCACCGGCGCCTGCACGCGCGCCTTCCACTGCCCGCCTTTGCCGCGCCAGAAGCGCCAGGCCGAAGCGAACGTCGCGCCCACGTAAAAGAGCGCGACGAGGGGCAAGAACGGCGCCCACAGCGGCGAGCGCCGGTAATAGGCCAGCATGGGCGCGTAGGCACAACACATCAACGCCCAGGCGAACCACGCGGGCCAGCCCTTCGGGCCGAGCACGAGCGCGACCACGGGCGGCGCGAGATAGATGACCGTCATGCCGAGCAGCGTGCCCGCGAGTTGCCACGCCGAGTAGTGCAACTGCGTGAACGCCGTGCGCGCGATCATGTTCCAGATGTCCTTCCACGAATCGTACGGGCGCAGCGACACGCTCCTGGCGGCAACGTCGAGCCGGATCGGATGACGCCCCTCGCCGCGATGCTTGATCCGCGCGGCCAGGCTGCAGTCGTCGATCAGCTCCGCGCGGATCGACTCGATGCCGCCCGCCTCTTCGAGCGCCTGGCGGCGCACCAGCATGCAGCCGCCGGCCGCCGCCGCCGTGCGGTTCTTCGGATTGTTGACCCACGAGAACGGATAGAGCTTCGCGAAGAAGAAGACGAACGCGGGGATCAGCGCCTTTTCCCAGAACGAATCGCAGCGCAGCCGCACCATCAGCGAGACGAGGTCGCGGCCTTCGGCCTGCGCGCGCACCACGAGTTGCGCGAGCGCGTCCGGCGGATGGCCGATGTCGGCGTCGGTTAGGAGCAGGTAGTCGGCGGGCAGCTTGAGCGTGCGCACGGCCTCGATGCCCTGCGACTGCGCCCACACCTTGCCCGACCAGCCCGCCGGCAGCGGCCTCGCCGTGATCACGCTGAGCTTTTCGGGGCACTGCAGCGCGAGCGCGGCGGCGCGGGCGGCTTCGGCGGTGCCGTCGGTGCTATGGTCGTCGATCACGATCACGTGGAACTCGCCGCCGTAGTCCTGTTGCAGCAGCGAACTCACGGCCTCACCGATCGCGTCGGCTTCGTTGCGGGCGGGCACGACGGCGCACGCGGCAGGCCAGCCGGCCGCGGGCTCGACGATCGGCAGCGCCGGTGCCGGGCGCGCGCGCCAGAAACCGCCGCGCCCGAACAGCAGCACGAGCCAGATCAGCAGCGAGAGGCAGGAGACGGCAAACAGGATAGTCGTAATCATGCGTTGTTACTCTCGATGGAAGGTGCGCGCACGCCCACGCGGCGCGACAGCCACATGGCCGCGGTGCGCAGGAGCACCACGGTCCAGTCGGGCGCGCGTAGCGCGGGCCGCGCGTGGAACACATCGTAGCCGCCCCGCTCGATGACTTCGAGCATGCGCAGCGCGCCATGCACGACGCTGCACAGCTCGAGGCCGAAGCGCCCCGGCACGCGCAGCGCGAGCGGCGCGCCGCTGACCATCAGCGCGCGTGCACGCGTGACCTCGTGCGCCATCAGCGCGCGCCAGGCGTCGTCCACGCGGCCGGCGGCGATCTGCGCTTCGGTCACGCCAAAGCGCTCGCGGTCGGCGAGCGGCAGGTAAATGCGGCCGCGCGCCCAGTCGGCGCGCACGTCCTGCAAGAAGGTGACGAGCTGCAAGGCCGTGCAGATCGCGTCGGAGTCGGCCAGATTCTCGGGCGTCGCCTGGTCGATCAGGTGCAGCATCAGGTGACCGACCGGGTTCGCCGAGCGCCGGCAATAGTCCAGCAACTCGAAGCGGTCGGCGTAGCGCGTCGTGTCGATATCCTGATCGAACGCCGCGACGAGATCGTAAAACGGCGCGAGCGGCAGACGGCACTCGCGCGCGACGTCCGCGAGCTTCGCGAACAGCATGGGATGCACGCGCGCGGGGCGGCCTTCGGCCACCGCGTTCAGGCCCTCGCGAAAATCGGCGAGACGCAGATGGCGCTCCGCGGGGCTCCAGTGGCCTTCGTCCGCGATGTCGTCGAGCGTACGCGCGACATGGTAGATCACGCCGACAGGCGCGCGCAGCGCCTTCGGCAGCAATACGCGCGCTACCGGAAAATCGTCGTAGTGGTCGGGTTCCATCAAGGCGTCCAGAATGGGGTCGTATCCGCGGCGGCCATCCGGGCGACGCGCGGGACGCGATATTTTAAGGGTTCACGGAGGATGTTGCACCGCGCAACGCCTTGGCCGCCGAACGCACGCAATCGCCTTTTCGCGGAAAAAAGGCCTGGCCCGAAGCGCCGCCGTCGCGCGCAAGCCTCACCGGCGCGCGCGCCGCGCAGCAAACGAAAGGCGAAGGGGTTAAAATGCGCCTCTAGTTTTTACTCCGTCACCCTTTGGCGGATTTTTGCATCCTAATAATTGGACAGCCGCCGGCGATCAGGTCATTTTTACCGACTCGTTCGCCTTTTGCGGCAGTCGGAGTTCGCCACCCATATGCGAGTGATCCTTGCCCAACCCCGCGGCTTTTGCGCGGGGGTTGTCCGCGCTATCGAAATCGTCGATCGCGCCTTGCAGAAACACGGCGCGCCCGTCTACGTGCGCCATGAAATCGTCCACAACCGTCACGTGGTCGAAAACCTCCGCAACAAGGGCGCGCGTTTCGTGGAAGAACTCGACGAAGTGCCGGAAGGCGCCGTGGCGATTTTCAGCGCGCACGGCGTGGCAAAGACCGTCGAACGCGCCGCCGAGGAACGCGACCTCGACGTGCTCGACGCCACCTGCCCCCTCGTCACGAAGGTTCATGTGCAGGGGCGCCAGTACGTCGCCGCGGGCCGCACGCTGATCCTGATCGGCCATGCCGGTCATCCCGAAGTGGAAGGCACGATCGGCCAGATTCCCGGCACCGTGCTGCTCGTGCAGAGCGAAGCCGATGTTTCGAAGCTCGATCTGCCGCTCGATGCGCCGCTCGCGTACGTGACGCAAACCACGCTTTCGGTGGACGACACGCGCGGCATCATCGACGCGCTGCTCGCGCGGTTCTCCGACATCGTCGGCCCGGACACGCGCGACATCTGCTACGCAACGCAGAACCGCCAGGCCGCGGTGCGCGAATTGTCGGAACTGGTGGACGTTCTGCTCGTCGTGGGCGCAACGAACAGCTCGAACTCCAACCGTCTGCGCGAAATCGGCAGCGAAACGGGCGTGCCGAGCTATCTCGTGGCCGACGGCTCGGAAGTGAAGGCCGAGTGGTTCGCCAATGTGCAAACGGTCGGCATCACGGCCGGCGCATCGGCGCCTGAAGAAATGGTTGAGAACGTCATTGACGCGCTGCGCGCGTTGGGGCCTGTCGAGGTGTCGACGATGGCGGGCCGTGAAGAAAAAGTCGAATTCAAGCTGCCGTCGAAGCTCTTGCAACCGCTCGTCGCGCGCGAAGTTTAAGGAGGACACGCTTTGTCTATTCCGCTGCTACAAAAAGTCCGCGTTGGCTCGTACATCTTTCGCCAGCATTTCAGCGGCAATAAGCGCTATCCGCTCGCGCTCATGCTCGAGCCGCTGTTCCGCTGCAATCTCGCCTGCAATGGCTGCGGCAAGATCGACTATCCGGACCCCATCCTGAACCAGCGCCTGTCGCTGCAGGAATGCCTCGAAGCCGTCGACGAGTGCGGCGCGCCGGTCGTTTCCATCGCAGGCGGCGAGCCGCTTTTGCACAAGGAAATGCCGCAGATCGTGAAGGGCATCATGGCGCGCAAGAAGTTCGTGTATCTCTGCACGAACGCGCTGCTCATGGAAAAGAAGATGGACGACTACGAGCCGAATCCGTACTTCGTCTGGTCGGTTCACCTCGACGGCGACCGCGAAGCGCACGACCACTCGGTCTCGCAGGAAGGCGTGTACGACAAGGCCGTCGCGGCCATCAAGGAAGCCAAGCGCCGCGGCTTCCGCGTGAACATCAACTGCACGCTGTTCAACGACGCCGTGCCCGAGCGCGTGGCGAAGTTCTTCGACACGGTCGGCGAGATCGGCGTGGACGGCATCACGGTTTCGCCGGGCTACGCCTATGAGCGCGCGCCGGACCAGCAGCACTTCCTGAACCGCGACAAGACGAAGAACCTGTTCCGCGAAATCTTCAAGCGCGGCAACAACGGCAAGAAGTGGTCGTTCAGCCAGTCGAGCCTGTTCCTCGACTTCCTCGCGGGCAACCAGACCTACCAGTGCACGCCCTGGGGCAACCCGGCGCGCACCGTGTTCGGCTGGCAAAAGCCGTGCTATCTGGTCGGCGAAGGTTACGTGAAGACCTTCAAGGAACTGATGGAAACGACCGACTGGGACAAGTACGGCACGGGCAAGTACGAGAAGTGCGCGGACTGCATGGTCCACTGCGGCTTTGAAGCGACGGCCGTGATGGACACGGTCGCGCATCCGCTGAAGGCCGCGCGCGTTGCTCTCACGGGCGCGCGCACCACGGGTGCATTCGCGAAGGACCTCCCGCTCGAAGGCGCGCGTCCGGCCGAATACGTGTTCTCGCGTCACGTCGAGATCAAGCTCGAAGAGATCAAGAGCGCGGCCAAGACGAAGAAGCCGGTGACGGTCGCAGCGAGCTAATCGGCTTCAAGACGCTTCGATACGCAGCACGCGTTCGGTCAAGCGAAAAGGGCGCAACGGTTCATGCCGTTGCGCCCTTCGTCTTTTTGCGGCGCATCAGCACGCGCCGCATGCCTCAATGCCCCGCCGACTGCCGCGCCATTGCGACGATGTCGCTTTCCTTGATGGTGCGAATCACCTTTTCCTCCGCGCGCAGATCGAGCGAGCGGCTCAGCGCGTAATAGCTCGCGCCCGCCACGATCAGCCCGACGAGCCATGCGAGGTCGATGCCATCCATCAGGTGTGCGAAGTACCCCACGAAAATCTCCTTACCCGATTCGTTGTCGACGATGGCAAAGAACGGAATCATCGCCGCGAAGCCGATCAGATACGCCGCGATCCCGCGCGCCTGCCACGCGCCGTAAATGCCCTCCGGCGTGAAGAAGTGCGAGATCGCGTAACGGCCCTTGCGCACGAAGAAGTAATCCACGAGATTCACGGCGGTCCACGGCACGAGGAAGTACAGCATCAGCACGAGGAACGTATTGAGCAGCGCCACGCCGTTACCCTTGATCGACAGCGTGCACGCCAGCAGGATCGCGCTGATCGTCATCACCGCGCCAATGCGGGCGCGCCGCGTGGGCTTGATCTTGCGGAACGAGTCGACGCCCGTGAGCAGCGTGAGCATCGCGCTGTACGTATTGAGCGCGATGATCGGCAAAAAGCCCGCCACCGATACGACGACGAGCAGGCTGCCGCAGCCCGGAAACAGCGACGAGCCAACCTGATTGAGCGCGACGAGCGCGTCGCTGGCTTTCAGTTGCTGCGCGAGCCACGCGCCGAGACCGATCATCCACGCGCCCGAAAGCGAGGCGCCGAGGAAAATCGCGGAGATCAGCTTCGCGCGGCTCGTGTGCTTCGGCAAATAGCGCGAGTAGTCCGAAACATAAGGCGCATACGAGATGTTGTAGCTCGCGCCGATGGCGAACTGCGTGAGGAACGCGACCCAGTTGAACCCGGGATGCGCGCCCGCGGCGGAAGCGACGGCGGGCACCGCAATGGCGCCTTTGCCCGCGCCGAACGCAAGCCCGATCGTCACTAACGCATAGAGCGGCAGCGTCGCGATCAGCGCCCACTTGAACGCCTTGTGCATGAGGTCGTGGCCGTAGATCGCGAGCACGCCGCCCGCGAGCGACGCAACGATCGCCACCATCGAAGGATTCACGCCAAACACGTTCTTCAAGCCGTCCATGATCAGCGAGATGTTCACGACGTTGAAGCCCACGAACACGAAAAGCGTCGCGAGCAGCGCAAGCGCGACGCCGCGATAACCGAACTGCGCGCGCGACTGGATCATCTGCGGCAGGCCCATCTCCGGGCCCTGCGAGCCATGAAACGCCATGAAGATCGTGCCGAACATGATGCCGAGCGCGCCGCCCAGCGTGGTCCAGCCGGCGGAAAGGCCCATGCTCGGGCCGACGAAGCCGATGGAGATGGTGAAAAAGTGAAAGTTGCCGAGGAACCAGAACGGGCCCTGGCTGCTGAGCTTCGCGTGACGCTCGCGTTCGGGAATGTAGTCGATCGAGCGGCTCTCGATTTCGAGGCCGGCCGTCCCGGCCGCGAGGCCGGCGTTTTCGTGGGCATTCATGCTGCTTGTCTCCAGATTTTCGTAATGTGTGTTCGGGCGGCGGCGCGCGTGCGCGGCCGCTCAGTCGCGGCGCTTCACGCCCGGCAGCACGCAGAGCATTTCGAACGCGAGGTTGGCCCCGAGCAGCGCCGTGGTGCCGAACGGATCGTACGGCGGCGCCACTTCCACGAGGTCCGCGCCGACGATATCGAGCCCCCACGAACCGCGAATGATTTCGAGCGCCTGCGGCACGGTCAGCCCGGCGATCTCCGGCGTGCCGGTGCCCGGCGCATAGGCGGGATCGATGCCGTCGATATCGAAGCTCAGGTACACAGGGCCGCCCTGCACGCGCTCGCGCACTTCCTCCATCAGCGGCGCAAGCGTCCGGTTCCAGCATTCTTCGGCCTGCACGACCTTGAAGCCTTGCTGACGGCACCAGTCGAAGTCCTCCGCCTCGTAGCCGGTGCCGCGCAAGCCGATCTGCACGACGCGATCGCAATCGAGCAACCCTTCCTCCACGGCGCGGCGAAACGGCGTGCCGTGCGCGATCTTTTCGCCGAACATCGTGTCGTTGACGTCGGCATGCGCGTCCACGTGGATGAGACCAACGCGGCCATGCTTGCGATGGATCGCGCGCAGGATCGGCAGCGTGATCGTGTGATCGCCGCCCAGCGAGATCGGGCGGCAGTCGTGTTCGAGGATCGCGTCGTAGGCGGCTTCGATGCGGACGATCGAATCGGCGAGATTGTAGGGGTTGGTCGCAACGTCGCCGATATCGGCCACGCGCAACGAATCGAACGGCGCTGCGCGAGTCGCCATGTTGTACGGGCGCAGCAACACGGATTCCGCGCGGACCTGGCGCGGACCGAAGCGCGCGCCGGTGCGGTTCGAGGTGCCGAGGTCGAACGGCACGCCCACGAAGCAGGCATCGAGGCGCGACGCATTTTCGACGTGCGGCAGCCGCATCATCGTCGCGATCCCGCCGCAGCGGGGCATGGCATTGCCGCTGAGCGGCTGGAAGTATTGATCAGACATGATGGCGCTCCACTTTCATTTACCGTGCCGTATCATTCAAAACGGCCATAGCCGCAGTTGTAAGCGCGGATAGGCGAAAGATGAATAACGATCCTGTCGTTGTTCACATAGATCCTGATCTATGTTTCGATGTTTTCCCCGGAGAATCCATGCTCGGCAGCCTGACCGATCTCGACCTGCGCCTGCTGCGCGTTTTCGTTGCCGTGGCGGACGCCGGCGGCGTGAGCATCGCGCAGACCACGCTGAACGTGAGCCAGCCCACCATCAGCGCGCAACTGTCGACGCTCGAAACGCGGCTCGGCTACCGGCTGTGCGAGCGCGGGCGCAGCGGTTTCCGGCTGACGGAAAAAGGGGAGCGGCTTTACGAACTGGCGACCGCGCTGCTCGCCGCCGCCGAAGATTTCACGCTG
Organism: Paraburkholderia sp. J76; assembly: GCF_905220295.1. NCBI lineage: Bacteria > Pseudomonadati > Pseudomonadota > Betaproteobacteria > Burkholderiales > Burkholderiaceae > Paraburkholderia > Paraburkholderia sp. J76. Next base: position 65,620 of record NZ_CAJMZJ010000006.1, on the reverse strand, counting down.
AAAGCGCGCCATCTCGACCGCAAGCTGGTGGGCACATTGAGCATCGGCTTGATCGGCCATACGCCGACCAGCCAGAACGCGCGCATCAGCGAGGCGATCGCTTCGTTCCGGCAGCGCGACGAAGCGGTGCGTTTCTCGATTTCGGTGAAGTCGCCGGGCGAACTGGAGGAACAGTTGCTCAACGGCGAGACGCAGATTGCGGTGGGCTATTTCTGGCACCGCGTGCCGACGCTCGAATACACACCGCTTTTCATCGAGCGGCAGATCGCGTATTGCGGACGAGGGCATCCGCTGTTCGAACGCGCGGGGCAGCTCGATCCGCTAGAGGCGGCGCAATTCGAATGGGTGTGGCGCACGTATCCCACGCCCGAGGCCCAGCACTCGACGACGCAAAGCAAGGTCACGGCGCAGGCCGACAACATGGAGGCCGTTTCGCTGCTGATTCTCTCGGGGCACCATCTCGGCTATCTGCCGCAGCAGTTCGCGGCGCCGCATGTCCGGCGCGGCTTGCTCACCGCGCTTAATCCGAAGCAGCTCTGCTATGAGGTCACGTTTCACGTGGTCACGCAGAAACGCAATCGGCATAGCCCGATCGTGCGCGCGTTTCTGGAGGACTTGAAGAACGCGCATTTGCGCGAGGGCGAAGACGAGGCGCAATGACACGGGGCGCGACAGACTCGATACCTCGCGCTAAAAAGGCGACACCGTTGCAGCAGCCGCTGTCCCGCCCGCCGGTGTCCATCGATACACCACGGCGCTCGCGGCGTTGTAGTTATCCTTCGTCACGACATATTCGCCAGTCGAGCGCAGATACGCGCGCAGGCCATACATCGAATCCACATCGTTGCCCACATACACCGGATTCGGATTGCTGTTGATGAGCGTCGTGTCGAGCGCTCCCGTAGTGAGATTGAAGGCGTCGACGTTGGGCACGGTGTGCACGTAGCCCACGAACAGATAGTTTCCGGCGGCCGCGATCGATTTGGGATTCGCGCTCGTGAGCGTGATCACCGGATTCGGCGCGCCCGTATTGCCGGCGAGCCAGCCGTGATACACCTCCACGCGCGTGCCGACCGCGGTCCAGTCGGTGATGCTGGCGTCTTCGCCCGTGAGTATCATCGTGTCGCTTTCGGGCAGATAGACGATGCGCGTGAGCCGCGCGATCGTGGGCGGAACCGGCGCGGTAATCGCCGCGCCCCAGAGAGGTTTGCCCGTCGAGTCAAAGCCGGTTAGTGGGTAGTGCGAAATAACGTTGGTCTTGTCGAGGCCCGCCCACACGTCGCCTTTGCTGTCGAGGCAAAAGCCGTTGCGCACCGGGGCTGTCGTATTGAAAGCCGCCCCCGGGAGCGTGTAATCCGGAATGGCGATATAGCCGCTCGCCGCGTTGAAATGGAGGAAGTAAAACGTATCGGGGCTCTGGCCCGCGGCCACGAGAATGCGCTGGCCACCCACGCTCGCCACCTGCGCGAAATGCTCGCCGCGCGCCGCGTCCGCGAGATTGATGCGGGGATCGCCCGGATACGTAAATGGGTCAATGGTGTTGGCAACGAAGGTGCCGCCCGCCGTGCCCGAATAGACGTTCATGCCGCCGTAGAAAAGCGCGCCATCGGTGCCCGGGTCCGGCGCCGCGTTGCCTTCGAAGTTGAGCGACTGAAGCTTCCAGCGCAGCGTGCCGGTGCCATCGTAAGCCTGAAGGTCGGTGCCGCCGTTGCGCCCGAGGTCCCACGAACCGCCCCACGGATTGTTCAGCACGTACAGCATGCCCGCCGAATCCTTGCCGATACCCACGACGCGCGTGAAACGCTTGTCGCCCATCTGCCCCTTGGTGCCCGTGGTCGTGTCGAGGTAGCCGCCCGTCACGCCGAACGTGCCAATGAAAGAAGGCGCGCCCGCCACGCTGTATTTCTTGATGTTCATGTCGGGACCCGAGTCGCCGATCATCAATTGTGAGGTCTGCGAATCGAAATACAGCGACGACGGCCGCGCCGTGGATGCAAGCTGGATGGTGTTCAAAAGCTGGCCGCCGGCACTGAACTCCAGCACGGCGCCCGCGCTTTTCTGCGCGACCCAGAGGTTGCCGCCAGCGTCGAGCGCCAGCGCGCCTGGGCCCGCCACGCCGATATCGCGTTGCCAGACACCGTCCGTGCTGTACACGCGCACGCGGTTGCCCGGGAAATCGCTTGCGTAGAGCAGCGAGCCGGAGGTCGCGAGTCCGGTGATGACATCGGCGAGCTTTTCGGTCGTATCGGCGCTTACGGCGACTAGCAGGTCGCGCGCGCCGCTCGTGCGGTCATACCGCCCGACGTTGCCGCTGCCATAGGCGGCGTTGTACTGCATCGCGACGAACAGCGAAGCCGCGTTGCCCGTGATCGCGCCGCCCTGGAAATCGCCGTGGCCGCCGATCGAGCCGAGGCTCTGGCCATTCTGATAGATCGCCACGCCGCCTTCGTTTTCATCCCACATCGACGACGTATAGATCACGCCTTCGGGCGCCACCCACATCGAGCGGGCCACGTTGCCCACGTGCGTCGCGTTGGCGCCGTATGTGTTTGCAATCCAGTCGGTGGAGTATTGCGCTTCGCAAACGGGCGCAACCGTCGCGGTGAGGACGGTCGCAAGCCATATCGCGCCGATTCGATGCAAGATCATGAGCATTCTTTGATTCGTACACCTGAGCGTACAGGTTTTGAAGGGGAGCTGTGTGGAACCTCATAAAAGTTAACGGCAGCCGCGCCGCAAGAATTAAGCGCTTTTTGATCGCGCCCCGAACCGCGCAGCTTCAAGACGTAAAAAAGGCGCGACGGCTTTCGCCATCGCGCCTGGTGTCAGCAGCACTTCCCCGCGCCGGCGCCATACCGGGCGTTTTGCCGCTCGCGGAAAAATTCCTCGTACGTCATCGCCACGCGGTCGGGGTGCGTCGCGCGCATATGCGCGACGTAGCCCTCGTAGTCGGGCAAACCGACCATCAAACGCATGGCCTGGCCGAGATAGCGTCCGGCCGTTTGCACGTTGTCGCGAAGTTCAGAGAACATGGTGCGCTCCGTTCAATGCACGCGATTCGCCATCGCGGCCGCGCCGCCAGCCGGCATCGCCTGATACGGCGTTTCCTGCACGGTCGGGCGGTCGATGCGGCGAGCGCGCGCAATTGCGATCAGGCCATACACGACGATGCTCACCACCACGAAAATGAACAGGCCCGAGAGCGCGGCATCGACATAGTCGTTGAAAATCATGCGCTGCATCTGCTCGATCGACTTGGCAGGCGCGACGACCTTGCCTTCCGCGATGGCCGCCGAAAGCTTCTGCGCGTGCGCGACGAAACTTACCTTCGGATTGCTGTCGAAAATCTTCTGCCAGCCCGCGGTAAGCGTGCAGATGAGCAGCCACAGCGTCGGCACGGCGGTCACCCATGCGAACTTCTCGCGCTTCATCTTGAAGAGCACGACGGTGGCGAGCATCAGCGCGATACCGGCGAGCATCTGGTTCGAGATGCCGAAAAGCGGCCACAGCGTGTTGATGCCGCCGAGCGGATCGACCACCCCTTGATAGAGGAAGTAACCCCACGCGGCCACGCACAGCGCGGTGGCGATCAGGTTGGCCGGCAGCGACTCCGTGCGCTTGAGCGACGGATGGAACGTGCCGAGCAGGTCTTGCAGCATGAAGCGGCCCGCGCGCGTGCCCGCGTCTACGGCGGTCAGGATGAAGAGCGCTTCGAAGAGGATGGCGAAGTGATACCAGAACGCCATCATCGCCTCGCCGCCCACCACCTGGTGCAGGATCTGCGCCATGCCCACGGCCAGCGTGGGCGCGCCGCCCGCGCGCGCGACGATGGTCCTTTCGCCCACGGCCTGCGCCGTGTGCGTGAGCATGTCAGGCGTGAGCACGAAGCCCCAGTGGCCCACGGTTTGCGCGACGGCGTCCGGCGTCGTGCCGAGCACGGCGAGCGGCGCGTTCATCGCGAAGTACACGCCCGGCTCGATCACCGATGCGGCCACGAGCGCCATGATCGCGACGAACGATTCCATCAGCATCGCGCCGTAACCGATGAAGCGCGCGTTGGTTTCGTTGTCGAGCAGCTTGGGCGTCGTGCCCGAGGAGATCAGCGCATGGAAGCCCGACACCGAACCACACGCAATCGTGATGAAAAGGAACGGGAACAGGTTGCCCGACCACACGGGACCGCTGCCGTCGATGAACTTCGTGAACGCGGGCATCTTCAGTTCCGGCGCGACGATCAGAATGCCGATCGCGAGCGCGAGGATCGTGCCGATCTTCAGGAACGTCGAAAGATAGTCGCGCGGCGCGAGCAGCAGCCACACCGGCAGCACCGAAGCGACAAAGCCGTAGCCGATCAGGATCCACGTGAGCTGCGTGCCCGTGAACGTGAACCAGGCGGCGAGCGTGGGCGAATCGTGCACATGCTGGCCGAACGCGATGGACGCCATCAGCAGTACGAAGCCGATGATCGAAATCTCGCCGATCTTGCCGGGGCGAATGTAGCGCACATACAGGCCCATGAAGATGGCGATGGGAATCGTCGCGGCCACCGTGAACGTGCCCCACGGCGAGTTCGTGAGCGCCTTCACGACGATCAGCGCGAGCACCGCGAGAATGATGATCATGATGAGGAACGTGCCGAAGAGCGCGATCACGCCGGGCACGGGTCCGAGTTCCATCTTCACGAGGTCGCCGAGCGAGCGGCCGTCGCGGCGCGTGGAGAGGAACAGCACCACGAAGTCCTGCACCGCGCCCGCGAACACCACGCCCGCGAGAATCCACAGCATGCCGGGCATGTAGCCCATCTGCGCGGCCAGCACGGGGCCCACGAGCGGGCCCGCGCCCGCGATCGCCGCGAAGTGATGGCCGAACAGCACGTACTTGTTGGTGGGCACGAAGTCGAGCCCGTCGTTGTGGCGCACGGCCGGCGTCATGCGCAGGCCGTCCAGTTGCAGGACAGTGCTCGCGATGAAGCGGCTATAGAAACGATACGCGATCAGATAGACGCACACGGCGCAGATCACGATCCACAGCGCGCTGATTCGCTCGCCATGCGCGAGCGCGATGGTGCCGAACGCGAACGCGCCAAGCAGCGCGACCAGCGTCCAGACGACGAAACTGGATGTCCGACTCATACGGTGTCTCCTTTATTAGCTTTGTGCCCGGAATCTCGTCCGGCGCTTTTGCGCGCCGGTCGGCGCCGGCGCATGCACGACGCATTGCGCCATGTCGTGGGCGGTAGTATTCGCTTTCGGGCCATCAGCCACAACCGGACAACTACGTAAGCACACTACGTAAAACTACGTAGGCAACGCCGACCATTCGTTGCGCGCTCAACGAAGCCGGCCTGCCGCGTAAATTGCGGGCTCTGCCGCGCGCGCCCGGTTATGCTTGCAGACTCCGCTTCCGAACACCGTCATGCCCGCCCCATTTTTCCTCGCCGACCGCCGCCTGAAGACGAAAATCTTCCTGCTCGCGGTCGTGCCGTTCCTCGCGGCCATTGCCGGCATCGGGATCGGCGTGCGCGAGCAGGCCACGCAGCTCGCGCAAACGCAGCACGCGACCATGCAGAGCGCCTATCTGTCGAGCAAGGAGATCGAGCTGCGTCACTACGTGGAGCTGGCCACGAGCGCCATCGCGCCGCTCTACGCGCCCGAGGGGGAAAGCGCGAGCGCCGCTCTGCCCGTGCCCGCAAGCGAAGCCGAGCGCCAGCGAGCCGCGCTGGCTGTGTTGCAAAAGATGGACTTCGGCCCCGACGGCTATTTCTTCGTCTACGACATGCACGGCCGCTCGCTCATGCATCCGCGCGAGCCCGCGCTCGTCGGCCAGGACCTGTGGAACCTGCGCGATCCGCAAGGCGCGCTCACGATCCAGCAACTGATTGCCGCTGCCCAGCGCGGCGGCGGCTATGTGCGCTACATGTGGCACCGTCCGTCCACGGGCAAGCTCGCGCCCAAGCTCGGCTATGTCGTGCCGCTGCCGCGCTGGGGCTGGATGATCGGCACCGGCATTTATCTCGATGACGTCGACTCGACGCTCGCCCACATCGACGAACGCGCTTCCGCGAATATCCGGCACACCATCCAGTGGCTCGGCGTGATCGCGCTCGCGGGCGTGCTCGTGATCGCGGCCGGCGCGCTCGTGCTCAACGTGAGCGAGCACCGCAGCACCGACGCCAAGCTCAAGCGCCTCGCGCAGCAGGTGGTCGAGTCGCAGGAGCAGGAGCGCGCGCGACTCTCGCGCGAATTGCACGACGGCATCAGCCAGATGCTCGTTTCGGTGAAGCTGCTGCTGGAGTCGGCGCTCGCTCGCTTCGAGCGCGGCGAAACGCGCGTGCCCGCCGCCGAGGCGTCGCTCGCCACCGGCCTCTCGCGGCTTTCCGACACGCTGCGCGAAGTGCGCCGCATCTCGCACGCGCTGCGCCCCTCGATGCTCGACGATCTGGGCCTTGCCGCCGCGCTCGAACAACTCACGCGCGAACTGGCCGAGCAAACGGGCATCGAGATCGCCTTCACGCAAAGCACGCCGAAACCCGCAAGCAGGAAGGCGCAACCGCCCGCGCTGCCCGACGCCGTGAACACCGTGCTCTTTCGCATTGCACAGGAAGCGCTCACCAACATCGTGCGGCACGCGCAGGCGGCGCGCGCCGCGCTCACGCTGGAAGTCGACGCGAACGGCGTGACGCTCGGCATCGCCGACAACGGCCGCGGCTTCGACGTCGCGCACGTGCTGGCCGACCCGCGCGCGGGCCTGGGCTTGCGCAACATGCGCGAGAGGCTGGAGTCGCTGGGCGGGCGCCTCGGCATCGCCTCGCAGCCCGGGCACACGCTCGTCACCGCGTGGGTGCCGGTTGCGTCGAACGCCGCGCGCAAAGCCGCCGCCGTATCGGGAACGCCCATCTAACGATGACGAAAACAAACGTGAACGAATTGACCAGCCCCGGCGCCGCCCCCGCGCGCCTCGTCCTCGTGGACGACCATCCGCTCGTGCGCGACGGCCTGCGCGCCCGGCTCGAAGCCGTGGCGGGTTTCGAGGTCGCGGGCGAAGCCGGCAACGCCGACGAGGCCATCGCGCTCGCGGTGTCGCTCGAACCCGATCTCGTGCTGATGGACGTGGGCATGGCGGGCGTGAACGGCATCGCGCTCGCGGGCATTTTCCATGAGCGCTTTCCGGGCATCCGCGTGTTGATGCTGTCGATGCACGACAACGTCGAATACGTGACCGAGGCCGTGCGCGCGGGCGCGAGCGGCTACGTGCTCAAGGATTCGCCGGCCACCGAGATCATCCGCGCGATCGAGGCGGTGCTGGCCGGACGCACGTATTTCAGCGCGGGTTTGAGCGCGCGCATGATCCAGGCGTCGGCGCGCAGCACGCCTGTGGAACGCCTCACGCCGCGCGAACGGGATATTCTCGACGCGCTCGCGCAAGGGCTGTCGAGCAAGCAGATTGCGCAGCGCGAGGGGCTTTCGGTGCGCACGGTGGAAACGCACCGGCTCAATCTCAAGCGCAAGCTGGAGATCGAAGGCCAGGCGGAGTTGATCAAGTTCGCGGTGGAGCACCGCCGGAAGTGAAGCGGGCGCTCCGGATTACCCGAAGCGCCCGCAACGGCACAATGCGTGTGCAACCACCGGTCAGCGATTGACGATCAGCTACGCGCGTTGTGGTCGACGAGGAACTTGATGAGCCCATCGATGCCGCCCTTCGCGATCTGGTCGGCGAACTGCGTCTGGTAGACCTGGATCAGCCACGCACCCATCATGTTGATGTCGTAAATCTTCCAGCCGTTGGGCGTTTGCGCGAGACGGTAGTCGATGGCGTCGTCGCCGCCGTTGCTGATCACATGCGACTGCACCACGGTGTCCTTCGCGCCCGCAGCCGTGTTCGAGGGCGCGAACTTGAAGGTCACCTGCGTATCGCGAAGCTGCGAGAGCGACGATGCATACGTCTTCACGAGCAGGAGTTGAAATTGCTCATACAGCTTCTGCTGCTGTTCGGGCGTGGCCGTCGCCCAGGGTTTGCCCACGGCGATACGCGTGGTGCGTTTGAAGTCGGTGGCGGGAACGAAATGGGTCTGGACCACCTCGGTGATCTTGTTCATGTCGCCGCCGCGGGCCTGCTGGTCGGCCTGCATCGCCTTCACGGTGCCTTCCACGGCGGCCTTGACGACGGCGTCCGGCGAGGTTTGCGCGAGGGCGGCGCCCGAAACGCCCGTGAAGCAGGCGGCGACAAAAAATGCGGTCAGGTAACGTTTCATACGCTCTTCTGGAACAGTGAAATTCAGGCGCCGGTACAGTGCGGTTCAGTGGGTGCGGGTTCAGTGCATTCACCTGCGCGCCGCGCGAGCGGCTGAGCCAGTATAACGGCTTTGACGCGCACGCTGCCCAGGCGCTGTCCGACGCCTCGAGTACATGAGCCGCGCCGGGACGGGCGGGGCCGGTATACTTGTGCGTTTCGCGTCAAAAAACCTAATTGACAGGGCCCACTCGCCTGTATGCTGAAGCCATTCATCGTTAGCCTCGTCGCCTGGTCGGTGCGCCGCGCGGCGTGGGTGATCACACTTGCGATCGTCCTTGCCGTGCTGTGCGGCGTGTACGTCGCCAGAAATTTCAAGATCAACACCGACGTCAGCGGTCTCGTCGAGAACACGGCTCAATGGGCCGCATTGAGCGAAGCCAAGGACAAGGCGTTCCCGCAGCGCGCAAGCTCGCTGCTCGTGGTGGTCGAGGCCGACGCGCCCGAATTCGCCGACGCCGCCGCCGACAAGCTCGCGCAGGCGCTCAAGGCCGACTCGCGCGAATTCAGCGCCGTCTCGCAGCCTGCGGGCGGCCCGTTCTTCCAGCACAACGGTCTGCTCTTTCCGTCCACGGCCACCGTGCTCTCGACCACAGGGCAGCTCGTGCAGGCGCGCCCGCTCGTGAACCAGCTCGCGAAGGATCCGAGCCTCGCGGGCCTGGCCGGCACGCTCACGACCACGTTGCAACTGCCGCTCACGATCGGCCAGATCAAATTGCCGCAAATGGCCAATCTGCTCGGCAGCGCCGCCAGCGTCGTCGATGAGGTGCTGGCCGGCAAGCCCGCTGCGTTCTCGTGGCGCGCGCTCGTCGACAAGGACGCGGCCACCAGGCCCGCGTTCGCGTTCATTACCGTGCAGCCGGTGCTCAACTTCGGCGCGCTCAAGGCGGGCGCGAACGCCTCGGAGGCGATCCGCGCGACCGCCGCCTCGCTTCATCTCGACGCCGAATTCGGCGCGCGCGTGCGCCTCACGGGCGAACAGCCGCTCGCCGACGACGAGTTCGCCTCGGTGCAGGACGGCGCCGCGCTCAATGGCGTGATCACGATCATCGTCGTGCTCGCCATCCTGTGGCTCGCGCTGCGCTCGGGCAAGCTGATCGGGGCGACGCTCATCACGCTCGTGATCGGCCTTCTCATCACGGCGGCGCTCGGCCTCCTGATGATCGGCTCGTTCAACATGCTCTCGGTCGCGTTCATGGTGCTGTTCGTGGGGCTGGGCGTCGATTTCGGGGTGCAGTTCGGCGTGAAGTATCGCGAGGAGCGCTTTCAGGACGCGCGGCTCGACGCCGCGCTGCTCAAGACCGCGCGCACCATCGGCGTGCCGCTCACGCTCGCGGCCATCGCCGTGGCCGAAAGTTTCTTCTCCTTCCTGCCGACCGCCTACAAGGGGCTGTCGGAACTCGGGCAGATCGCGGGCGTCGGCATGTTCGTGGCGTACATCTGCAACATGACGGTGCTGCCGGCGCTCATCCGCGTGTTTAAACCGAAGGGCGAGCGCGCGTCGCCCGGTTTCGCGTTCCTCGCGCCGGTCGACGCATGGCTCGCGGGGCATCGCAAGCCGGTGCTGCTGACCACGCTCGTCATCGTGCTGGGCGCGACGCCCTTGCTGCTGCATCTGCGCTTCGACTTCAATCCGCTGCATTTGAAGGATCCGCATACCGAGTCGATGGCGACGCTGCTCGCGCTCAAGAACTCGCCCGTCATTTCGATCAACGACGTGAGCGTGCTCGCGCCGTCGCTCGAAGAAGCCGACAAGATCGCCGCGCGGCTCTCGAAGCTGCCGGAAGTGGCGCGTGCAACGACGCTCAGCTCGCTCATTCCCGACGATCAGCAGCAAAAGCTCATGCTGATTTCGAGCGCCGCGCAGCAGCTTCTGCCCGCGCTCACGCAGCAGCCGTCCACACCCGTGACCGACGAAGTGCGCGTGCAAACGCTCAAGCGCGCGGCCAACCAGCTTTCGCTCGCCGCGAGCGACCATCCGGGGCCGGGCGCGGCGCAGGCGCAGCATCTGTCCGATTCGCTCAACAAGCTCGCGAGCGCGAGTCCTGAGACGCGCGACCATGCGGAAAAGGCGTTCGGCCTCACGCTCAAGCTGGCGTTCGCGCAGCTAGAGCGTCTCTTGCAGCCCTCGGAAATCACGCGCGAAAACCTGCCGCCGGAGATGGTGCGCGACTGGGTGGCGCCGAATGGCAACGCGATCGTGGACATCGCGCCGCGCGTGCCGCCGGGCGTCGACTCCAACGACGACGTGATGCTCGCGCGCTTCGCCCACGCGGTGAAGGCGGCGGAGCCGAACGCGATCGGCGGCCCGATCTCGATCCTGCACTCGGCGAACGTGATCATCCTCGCGTTCTTCCAGGCGGCGGCGTGGTCGGTGCTGCTCATCACGGCGCTCCTCTGGATCACGCTGCGCAACTTCGGCGACGTGCTGCGCACGCTGATTCCTTTGCTGGTGTCGGCGCTCGTGACGCTCGAACTGTGCGTCGTCTTCGGGATTCAGCTAAATTTCGCGAACATCATCGCGCTTCCGCTCATGCTCGGCGTCGGCGTGGCGTTCAAGATCTATTTCGTGATGGCCTGGCGCGCGGGGCAAACCGGCCTGCTGCATTCGAGCCTCACGCACGCGGTGCTCTTTTCGGCCGCGACCACGGCAACGGCGTTCGGGAGCCTGTGGCTCTCGCATCATCCGGGCACCTCGAGCATGGGCAAGCTGCTCGCACTGTCCTTGTTCTGTACGCTGATAGGCGCCGTGGTGTTCCAGCCGGTGCTGATGGGCAAGCCGCGCGCCAGACGTATGAGTTCGGAAATTCAGGGGATCGACCAATGAAGAAGAATCAAGCCGCCCTCACCATGGCGGCAGCCGGCCTGGCGCTCCTCGTGACGTCCGGTTGCGCGACGGGCCCCGAGCGCAAACCGGGCGACCCGTTCGAGCCAGCGAATCGCGCGATTTTCAAGTTCAACGACAAGCTCGACACCTACGTTGCGCAGCCGATCGCCAAGGGCTACCAGAAGGTGACGCCGCAGCCGCTGCGCCAGGCGATCACGAACTTTTTCTCGAACATCGGCGACGCCGACAACTTCGCCAACAACCTGCTGCAACTGAAGATCACCGACGCCGTCGAGGATCTCATGCGCATCGCGATGAATACGACCTTCGGTCTGGGCGGCCTGATCGACTTCGCAACGGCGGCGGGGCTGCCCAAGCATCACCAGGACTTCGGCCTCACGATGGGCCACTACGGGGTGCCGGCCGGTCCGTATCTCGTGCTGCCGCTGTTCGGACCGAGTTCGGTGCGCGACGGCATCGGCATGGGCGTGGATGTGAAGTTCAACGTCATCAACTACTTCGAGCCGGCCGTTCGCAACCCGATGTATATCGCGCAGTTCGTCAGCGCGCGCGCGGACCTGCTTGGCGCGACCGACCTGCTCAAGCAGGCGGCGCTCGATCCGTATTCGTTCGTGCGCGACGCGTATCGCCAGCAGCGCGAATCTCTGATCCGCGCGGGACGCGGCAACAATGCGGCGCTGCCCAATTACGGCGAGCCGGGCGGCGAAGCGACGCCCAACGAGAACGGCGCGCCCAATTACGAGGATCCGGGCGAGTCGGGCGGTGCGGGCGGTTCGGGCGGCGGCGGGGGCACCGGCGGTTCCGGCGCTTCGAACAATGGTCTGCCGAATTACGAGGATCCGGGCGAGGGAAGCGCGGCGGGCGCCGCCGGGGCCGCTGCCGCGAGCGGCGCGGCGACGACGGGGGCGGCAGCGGCTGGCGCGGGGCCGGGTGCCGCTGCGGCGGCGGGTACGGCTGGCGTGGCGGCGGCCGCTTCAGCACCGGCTACGGCATCGGCGCCGGTCGCGGCTTCGGCTGCTGCGCCGGCGAAGCCGGCTTCCGCGCCTTGAATTTGATATGGCGGGCGGCTGAGTCGTCGTGTGGGGTTGCGCTTAGGTGGAAAAAACCGTCGGCCTGCGGGAAGGGGCTTCTGACGCCTCATCCCGACTTCATTCCGCTTGCGGCGCAACACCGGCTGGCAAAGGCGTCCCCGCATGCTTCGCAGCGGCAATCGCCGCCGGCGGCAATGGCGGCGGCGTAGTGGCCGCGGCCCTGGCGCCAGCCGTCGCACCAGCCGCCGCGAAGATGCGCGTGGGCAAGGTGAAGTGCCGCAGCTTCAGCACGTCGAGCGGGCCCGCGCCCGCCTCGCTGCGCAACTGGACCTTCAGCTCAATGCCCTGGCTCGCATCCGGGCTCCACGTCAGCAGGTAACGGGCGTTGTCCTGCTGCGAGACCTTCGCGCGCTCCAGCAGCCGCACGACCCCGAAACGCCCTCGTGCGTCGAGCGCAGAGCGCAGCCCGCCCTGCGTGGTATGCCATTCGACATGGGACAGGTTTTCGAGCGACTGGCCCGGCCACTCGAACGGCACCCATTCCTCCTGCTGATTGAAGTAGTCGAGCTTGCCCCCCGGCAGCACGATCCTCATGTCGGTGATGCCCGGCGTCGCGACGCCGCGCAGATCGAACCGGACATGCGCGTCGCCGGACGGGAACAGCACCGTAGACACGCGCATCAGCCGGTTCAGGCTATCGAGGAAGCCGGGGTCGAGCCGCAGTGCGTCCTGCTGCGCACCGTGATCCGCGCCCTGAGCCGCCACCCAATGGTCTCCCTGACGCTCGACGACACCGGCTAGCTGCGTCGCGACGAACTGGGCGATCACGCCGTTGTCGGGCCGCATGAAGCGCGCCATTTCCGGCAGCGATGCATCGTTCTCCGAATCCGCGAACGGGTAGCGGCCGCCAAAGGACTGGTTCCAGTCGGCCAGGATCGACGTGCGCCAGATTTCGTTCAGGCTCGCCGCCGCCGGCTTCACCACGGCCCGCCACGTCTGGTCCAGCGGCGCCTGCAGCAACTGCCCAAAGCCCGCCCACTGCTCGCCCAGGCTCGCGGCCACGCGGCTCGCGTAGTCGCGGCTGTCCGCGATATCCGACGTCTTGCCTTGCAGCACCGACTGGGCCGCAATTCTCGACATGGCGTCGGTGTCGGCACTGTTGACCATCTGCGCGATCTTTAACCGCATAGCCGTCACGCGCTCCAGATACCGGGCGAGGCTCAGGTCGCCGGTGGCCGCCGGTTGCGCGGCCTTGCCGCCCTGCGCAGGCGCGGCGCTGACCAGGTCGCTGCCGGTCAGCCGAAGGATGGGCCCGAACGTCACGGCAAGCGGTGCGAGCTGGGGCTGCGAGCGCTTCGACGGATCCGGCTCGCCGCCGCCAACCAGTTGCTGCGCCTTGCTGATCAGCGTGTCGGAGAGCGATTGCGTACTCGCGCCGGCGCCGGCCTGATACGCGATGGTGTTCATGAGCGCGACCAGCGGCGAGCGCTGCGGGTCGGCCAGCAGCGTGAGCTGGTCGGCCGTTGCCGGCAATGTGGACGCCGGCTGCCAGCGCAGGCTGTTGAGGAACAGCGCCCATGCGCGCCCGTAGTCGTCGAAATATCGCTGACGCAGTTCGGCCTTGAGCGTCGAGGGCACCCGCCCCTCCGGCTTCACATCCGAGAGCACCCAGTCGCTGGCAATATCGCCCTGCTCGCTGGCCTCGTCGATGGCCTTCGAGATGCGCTCGTCCCACGCCGCGCGCGTAAAAATGCCGGGGATTGTCTGCGTCGTATTGAACAGGCCCCGCCCGGAGGTATCGCCCAGCAGCGTGGCCAGCGAGACGGGCGGATACTTCGGCCTCGCGTCGTCGAGAATCTGCTGGTAGATCGCGTCGGTCGAATTCTGGATGCCGCGCACCCCGATGACGGTCTGCCGGGTGGCCGCGACGAGACCGCTGTCCGGCACGATCGCAAGCGCAGTCCCGTTCGACGGTGCCTGGCGCCCCAGATGGCTGGCGAGGAAACCGATTGTGTGCGCGCGCAGATCCTCCCACGTGCCCGATGTCACCCGCGAATCCAGCGGACGCGCAGGCGCCGCCGTCGCGACAAGCTGCGGAGTCAGGAACGATGCGGCGGCACGCTGCGGCTTCGCGAGCATCAGATAGGCCTTGAGCGTGTCGTAAGCGGCCTGCGCCTGGGTGTTGCCGCCGCTTGCGATCTCGGCGTCGGACATGGAGGCGAGCTGGCGCAGGCGGTCTTCCAGCTTCTGCCGGATCGGGCCGACCAGGATGCGGCCCGCGGCGTCCTCGTAGCCCGGCCACAGCGCGTCGAGCAGCACGCGGTCGCGGTTCAGGCCAAAGCGCGAGGTCCACGGCGCGCCGTCGCGCTGGCGTGTCTCGAGTGTGTCGATCTGCCGGTCGAGCTGGTCCAGCGTCTGCATTGCCTGCGTGGGGGCCGGGTTGCCCGACAGCCTGGCGAGCGTGTCCCTGGCCGCGCCGATCGTTGCGCGGTTCGTGAATCCCGATACCATCGTGCCGGCCATCCAGAGGCCCACCGCTGCCGTGGCAATCCACGCCGCGGTGGTCGAAAGCGAGAAGCCCACACGGCGGCCATGAACCGTGCGGCTGTGATCGGCAACGGTTTGCCAGATCGAGCGGTGCCGCGCCTCGGGCTGTTCCTCTTCTTCGGGAGTCTTTTTGAGGTTGGCCCGCGGATCCACGTCCCTGTCCTTGAAGAGCGGCGCGAACAGCAGCCCGTGCACGGCATGCTGCCAGTAGCGCGATTGGGCGGTCTGCATGACGAGCCCCGACAGCGCACTTTCCATCCTCTCGATGTGTTGCGACAGCTCGGCGGGGTAGCGGTCAGCCCAATCCGCAATCAGGCGCACGACGCCGGCATCCGCGAGATTGCGGGCGAGCCGTTGCAGCGAGGCGCTGATTTCGCCGGCATGGGTCCGCGTGTTTGACCACGTGAAGCCGATGGCCTCGTCGGGCCCCGAAGGCTCGGTGCCGAAATCGGTGACGTTGAGCAGGTACACGGGTGCGGCCCAGCGCAGGGCACGGGCGTGGCGGGCGAGACGTTGCGAGAGCGCTTCGGTGTCGAACGGCGAGCTGGCCGAATTGCGGTTGCGCGTCACCGCCACGATGGCGTCGACCGGACGACGCCGGCGCAGACGACGGATCTGGTCGAGCCACTGCGTGTCGAGTGTGCTGCCGGTCTGCTTCGCGTAGAGCAGCACTGCATCTGCGGTGATCGCGTAACCGGTGTCGGTCAGCCCCGGCGCAATCCGTTTCACCAGGGGCTCGTCGCCGGCGAGGAGGATCCAGCGGTCGCGGTAAGGCCAGTGCCAGCGCGAACCGTGCCGGTCCTTGATTGCATCCGGCAGGGAAAGCGATGATTCGGTGACGCTCCCGGCGTTGCAAGCGCCCTTTTGGGTGTCATATTGCAATAGCCATTGTGTTGCCCGCATCGACGCGATCCAGAGCAGGATGGCTTCAAAAAACTTCGCAAAAAGAAAGGACAGCAGCATGCCTGCGAGAAGCGCAAGCTCAAAAATGACTAGCCGTTCCAGACTCCATCGGTGTTCTTGCGCGATGATCAACGTCGCAATAGCAACAATCAGAAACAGGATGGCAAATGCGATGCCGATAAAAAGTGCTGCGGGCCGTTGTTTGTTTTCGCTCATGTCTGCTTCCTGCAGATCAGTGCAGTCAGGACATTACCTTCCTGCGTGACCACGAGTTGAGGTTCATCCGTAACTGCGGCGTGCGCGACTGCCAGGGTCGTAGCTAACCACGCGCGCGCAACACCAGCATCTCCGACCGTTGTGTCCAGATCCACGATTTCCATCGAGCGACCAAAACGACAGGACGAACGAATTGTCCGGATCGAATCCTCTGCGAGCCCAGTGCGCCAGGTCGTTCCGATCCTGTCGAACGCCGCCCCTCCCCAACGAGCAGCAAGCTGCAATGTCTTAACTGCATCCGTTGACGAACTTTTCGCCGGGCGGTGCAGGTGCACCGAAGAGGTCTGGCCCAAGCGTCGTGCCATGGAAGGACTTGCTACAAGCAAAATGCTTCCTGCTTCAGCCACACCGTTCGCCAGAACCTCGCTTGTCACTTTGCGCAATTGCAGGGCGACCAGCAGACTGATTGCGTCAGAACGACATTCGTCAAACCATTCATCCGCTCGAAATAAGGGGAGTTCAGCGTCTGGCTCATTTATCTCCACACCCGGTGCGCGCCGGCTCTCGTTGAGAAGCGAAAGCAGGCGTTCCCTGACGGTCAGGGGATCCAGCAATGAATCGATACAAAGGTCGACCTTCACCGAAGCCCGTCTCGGGAGTGCGAGAAGCTGAGGGGCGATACCGTTCACCAACTGGCTGAGTAACCAGTCACAGACTCCTGTTTGACGTGCGTGCTCCGTCAGTGCGTTCCCTGCATGAAATTGTCGATCCGGGACATCCAGCCATCGCGCGATAACATCAGTGTTAGGCTTGGCCACACTCGGAACAGGACGTAACTTTGTCCTTTTATCCAGCAGAGAATCGATCGAATTCTCCTCCTCTGTGGAACTGAATCTCCATACATGCCCCAGCACGGCAATGGGCTGGCTTGAAGATTCATGGCACTGTGCTTCGACTCGATCGCTAGTTTTGTTCGTCGCCAATGCGGAATTAACCCGTCCGTATATATATGCGAGCCGACCACTCAACATAAAGGCCCACGCCAGGATGGGGAATCCAACTGAACAGAACCAGAACAGCGCACTGTCTGGTTTGCCGGCAGGCCAGACGAAAACGGCGAAGATTGTGCAACCGAGGATCATGAGGCAAAGCAGCAGCGCCCACCCCACAATTGAAGGGCGGGTGACGTCTGGGACAATGACCTTCGGCGGAACGCGCATAAAATCGACAGGCATCGTTTAGCCGACTTGAGCACCGTCCGAGGACGCGATCAGAACGCTACCGCACTGTGTTGCGTCGCCATCTCTTGCCAGCGGTACGCCAGCGTCGGTAAGACGACCACACCCCTCTATGATCTCGTTATCACCGTGGATTGGACAGGATACGAGAGTTCCCACCTTTGCAGCTCGGCGCCCCTTTACGGTAATCCTGTCAGATCCAGAAAGGACGACTCCACCGTGACTCGTATGATCGCCTTCATAGGCTAGCTTTTTCATTCTCTCTATTCCCGTTTAATTCATGGATCTCATGTGACGCCAATTTGCGATGCACCCGAACCTTGATCCATAAGTTTGATTCGACTAGTTGACACCGACTCTCTTCACGCAGTCTGTTCGAATCCACTTGCGCAAAACGTGGCCGCTTTTTTCCGAATACTCCACATGAGTAAATCCGGAATTATTGGATTCAACTACCGTGACGATGTCACCTCTAACGAGATACATTCTCGTTTTTGCATCGACGTTTGGACGATCATAAAGCCATGCTCTGTCTACGCTTACCCCAAGCCGCTCGCCGTTTAGTTGTGTTGACTTTACAGCGGACTCTGTCAATTTAGACTCAATATATGCAGCCTGCGAGTTCGCCTTCTCAATTTTGAGTTGTCCTGCAATCGCGAGGTAACTTTTTCGATTAGCGTCACCAAGCGGATCGCACGCCATCACATTGGAAATGCCCATGTTGCTGGTAATCACATCGCGAAGCTTCAGGTGGACGCTAGAATTTAAGAATTCTTTCCACAATTCGTCGGCACCGGATGTCGTCCTCTCCGTCATTTCCGACGTGCGATCAACGCTCGCATCTATCCACCTATCACCTTTCGAGCTCCACCCTCCGCCGCATATTTCTCCCGTTTGCATCGTAACAATACAACCGGTAGTCGCTTCAACAACCGGACAATACTCCCTCCCCTCAACGCGTGGCTTCTCACCCGCGTTTTCCAACGTTCCTTGTCGGACGACCTGCAATACAAAAAAATTGCCAGAAACGGAAATGTTCCTTTGATCCAAATCCTCAAATACAATTCCGCCGTGTTCTGTCAAATTTTCTTCCGAGAATAGCTGAAGACGCTGACGGTCCTTGCCGATGAAACTCGCCTTACTCCAACCCTCTCCGAAGCGATTCTTCATCTCTCCAGTCAAAGGAACATCAAGTTCGATTGACTGCCCCCCTGGTAGGGATACCTGCATCCCATAAGTCATCTCTGAAAAAACTGCAATAACGAAACATAACGACACAAGGCCGAAGATAAATTTCCTTATGGCAAGAAATGAATTAGTGACTTTCATGATAGCCTGCTCGTCAAGTGTGCAAATCTGGAATGACAATCGTTCATGCGCCTATGCTCCCCGTAGTAAGAAAGTATCTCCGATTCGTAGGCTGCATGAGAGTCGCCCCACGTAGACGGGTCTTTTTTTACGGTGGGATGAGCGTGAAAGAAGACATCCAAAGCTTTCCCCACGTCTTTCACGACATTACCTGGACGATTAACGTGTTGGTCGAGAGCAGTCGCGTGGCCAAGATCGGTCCAAAAATAGTCGGCGATCGAATGAATGTAGCCAACAGGAACGAGGGTACAGACTAAGCGTAATCGATCCACGAAGTCCTTGACTTGCTTATCTTGAAATTCATCATCCACAATTGCGTGAGCAATAACCGCTAGTGGTTTGTGTCTAATGTTTTTACCGAATGTCACCTGGCTACAGCCTTCCCTCATCTTTGCGTGCAATTGATCGCCGGTTATCTTTACGCCACCTGTGATTTCGGAATCCTGATAGTACATTTTTGTACGATCATCCATTTCAACTGTCCACCCGCATTGCGCAAAAAGGCGCTGATACCCTGCTTCATTGTCAGCTCTAAACTCAGCAACCTGTACCGGGAATTCACCTTCTCCTGTTGGGCTAACCGTCTTTTGACAGGCACCCGCGGTAAGGATTTCGCTGTCATATGCCTGAACACCGTCAACATTCCCTTCGTTCTGGGACATTGCCGCGAGTATGCGATGTTCACTCTCTGTCATTCGACCACTATCAAGGAACCGCTGCATAGCAGGTGAGTTCTCCAATGAGAGACTACCTTTATAGATCGGACCATAGTGAACTATCTGCCCATTCCAGCGCGTAACCTTGAAGTCGTTTTGTAAGCAACATCCACAGTTACAGGTGTCTGATTTTTGAAAATTTGCCACCAATGCAATCGGATGAATATGAAAGACACCGGGGTCCGGCAAGCCCTGCACGCCTGACCTGGCCTCGTCCCACCAGACGAGTTTAGCGATGCGCTTCTTCTCCTCTTCGTGCTCGGGTTGGGGTCCGGTGTGCTCCTCAATGGCACTCACCAATTCCTGCCATTTCGCCGGATTGGCCCATTCACTTTCGTGCTTCGGAATCAAGCGCGATGCGCTGAACGCGACCCACGGAAACTCGCTGCCCTGTGGGTTCTGGGCGACGCCACGAAGCTCTTCTACTGCGTGAACCCCATCCCCCTTCGGGTAGAGGGAATGGTAGATTGCGGACATGAGGGGGCTCAGTTTGCTGACCGAACCGAGATCAGGCGCACCACTGCCCGTGGCGTAGTTTACGTAATCGCTCGTGCTCGCAAAGATCGTGTGCGTCGGGTCGTGGTCCTCATCATGGTATTCAAAGTCCACCCAGCTTTGAGAAAACTCTCGGGTTACACGGCCGCCTTGGAAGTTCTGCTCTCGGACCCAACCCGTGATGGCTTTACGCTGAACATCTGCGCTGTCGACTTTCCACCATCGCCGCTTCTGCCCATCGGTACCTGCCGCCGTTTCGGTGAAAAGGTGTGCCGCGTCCTGCGGCAATGTCGCGAACCCATAGGTCTGGACGACGTCAGTTGTCTTGGCGTCCGAGCCCGGTTGTCCATGCTCCGGAGCGAGACTGACCCCCTTGCCGACGCGCAGGATGGATGGGTCCGCCGGCAATCCAAGTTGGCTCCACTGGTTCGGGTTCGCGCCGTCGGCGTCGACCCAGGTCCGCCCAGCATCGATGAACTGCTTGATGCTCTCGTCGCAGATCACCTCGATGTGCACCATGCGCGTCGACGTTGAATCTCGCAACGAGTCGTAACGTCCGGGGTAACCCAGCACATCGTCCGCTTTGACCTTGAGGCGCTGAGCCTCAGGTACAACGTTCACACAGTCGAATGACGAATCAGGCAGGACGGCCTGCACGACCGGGCCAGTGTGGCCGCTTTCTTTGCCGAGGAAGATCCACCCACCCTTTGCGGCACTTGGAGGCACGAACGCCCCGGCCGTTGGGGGATAAAGGAATTCCGGGTCGTCTGCAATTTGCCCCCAGTCGCCGTCACGGCTGGAAAGGCTTACCTTTGTACCCTGCGGGAGGATTCCGATTGGCGTCCCGTGCCCCTTGGATGCACGAACGCGCAATCCAACCTGATCGCCCGGTGCAGCTTGTCCGTTAGCCGCAGCCTTCGGGCGGTCCACAGTGTTCTGTGTTACTTCGTATTTTGGAGACCAGTAGAGCGGCCAGGGTATGGTCGAATCCGCTTGATAGGCAGCGTAATCCTGAAGGTGCATATACAGGCTAAAGAAGACGAGCTTGGTCCCACGTGGAAATTCCATCGTGTGTTCCACCAGTACAAAGCCCGTGCTGTACGGCGCACTGATTTCTGGGCGTCCATTCTGAGCAGGAATGGTACTCACGGGATAAGCCCGGTTCAGGCGCCATGCCACTACCTCGCCATCGGCGAGGCAGCGCACGCCTCCCTTGAAGTCCAGCGACTGGCCGGCACCCGCTTCGCTGATATGGATGCCGCCGTGCCACATGCCGCTGTCCGTTACTGCGAAGGTACCTGCCGGCTCTCGTTTCAGGAGCACGTACCAGTCGTGTTCATTCATTGCATCGGCCGTCGAGCTGCCACTTCCCTGCTGCGGCTTCTTGCGAAACGGGAAAGAGAACGCCAACTGCTTGAGGGGCGGCGGCGGCGGGGGCGGTGGATTACTGTTTGCCATGAGAATTCCTATTCAGAGAACCCGAAACCTAAATTGCCCTTCACGTCCTTCGGCACCGAATTCGTCCAGCTCGGGAACGAGAAGTTACCTCCAGCAGGTCCGTCCACTTTCAGATTGCCCTTCGCATCGATCTGGTCGCTTGGACTCGCCAGCTCGATCCGACCGTTCGCAATCCTGATATATGCACCCGCCCCATCGCCGAGCGTAATTCCCTTTGACCCGGTGATTGATATCTCGTCAGTTGATGAGCTGATTTTCACGCCTTTGTGCGCGAGCATTTCCAGCGCGTCCTCTTGCGCCTGAATCTGCACCTTCCCCTTGGCAAAAATGCGAATGCCCAGCTTCGCTGCAAATAGAGAAATCGCTTCGCCCGCGGCAATTGCGATACGCTTCATGACGCCAATGTCGAGTCCTTCGCCGGCGGTGAAGAATAGCTGCCTTTGCGCGGCAAACAAGGCGTCGCTTCCACTGGAAATCCCAACCCCGTCGGGTGCAGTGGCAACGATTGCAGATTTTTTGAGCTGCGTCAGATTTTGTTCGACGAGCGCACGTTGTTTTTCGATTTCGGCAAGCAATGCTTTTGCGGCGTTGGCACTTTCGTTGAGCGATCTCAAGATATCCTCGGATTGCTTGAAAGTCGTATCAGCGTTCTGCATGGCAAGCTGCTGGCCCGCCGCTGCCGGCTGAGCTTCTGCGGAAACAAGTACCCCCTTCGCACCACGCACCGCAACGCGCTCATCCGACCTTAGCTCCGCCCCCCGCCCCCGCTCCTTGCGATCGACATCGACCATGTGCCCCAGATTCAGCTCGCTGGTCTGGAACGGCGTCGTCAGATGGATGTGCTCAATCCCCTCCTTGTCCTCCATCCGCATTTCATTCTGCGCCGCCGTGCGAATGAGATTGCGCGTGTTGTTGAGGTTGTTGACCAGATCCGGATGCAGGCTGTCGTGCATCGCGCCGATCATGATGGGACGATTAGGGTCGCCCCCAGTAAATTCGAGCGCAACCTCGGCGGAATCGATCAGCGGGAAATGGTGGCCGTAGTTGTCGCCGCTGTAGGGCTTCGCAAAGCGTACCGGCCGGCTCGTGCCGCCCGGACTCCACTCGTCGAGATCGAAAGGCAGCTTGATGACGTACCAGCCCTGCTCTGTCAGATACGCATATTTGTAATTCCCGGGCGACGTGACGCGGGCCGGCAGGATACCGGGGATAACCGGCTTTTCGATCGACGAGAGGGGCGTTCTCCAGACCGTGTCAGAAGGAATGCCCTCGAACTTAACGCGGTACGACTTGTTGCGCGCGCCGTGCGAGCGCACCGACGTGATGAAGATCCCATGCTTCGCATCGACCTGCACCGGGTCGACCAGCATGACTTCGCCGGCCTCAAGCCAGAACGGATTGGCAGTGCCAATAAAACTGATCTGGCCTGCCAGCCAGGCCTCGTGCCGCAGCCGGGCAATGGTCCTGCCTTCTTCGGGGGTTTCGTAATGCTCGCCCCAGTGATAATCGACGGCATTCGTGGTCGTGTCGTCGCGCGCGGCGTTTTCCTCGACAAGCAGCGACACGTCGGCCTGCCGATGGTTGTAGTCGTGCAGCCGCACCGAGGCGGGCACGCGCTTCGTTCGCCGCCTCAGCGTCTTGATCGAGTCGGCGCCGACGCTCTCAAGGCCCGACTCGCGACGATACGGCACAGTACGCTGCTTGCGCGCGTAGGCATCGAGATCGTCGCCGAACACCACTACCGCATAGTCCTTTTTTTGCTCCCAGCGGAACCAGATGCCTTCTTCCGCGCAGATACGCTGGATAAACCTGAAAGTCGTTTCGTGGTACTGAGTGATGTACTCGTGACGTTTGTACTTCCGGCGAAGCTTGAACACAAAATCGACGCCGGCCCGGTAGCCATAATGCCGCAGCGTGTCGGTGATGATCTCCTCAACCGACTGTTTCTGGAAAAGGCGGCTCGTTACCCCGCGGTCGAGGTCCGCCAGTTTCGGTTCGAGCACGGCGCGATAGCGCGTCTCGTCGGCAGACGTGTCGATTTCGTCAAACTTCGTGATGATGCCGTGGATGGTGTACGCAGGCGGCTTCTTGCTGAACTTCGCCGCGTTCTCGCCATACATGCGGTGCAGGTTGGGCATCTCCGGATCGATCGGGTCGATCACGAATCGCGCAGGACGCCCGAGCACCTGATCCATCGGGATTCCTGCCTTCGGGCTCGTGAATTCAATCGCGTATCCATATAACTGGCTGATCCGGTCGATGCCAGTGAAATTCAGGACCGAGAACGGCGCGGGATGCGGCGCCAGTTTCAATTCATAAGCCTGCAACGGCATGACCATCGACATCGGACACCCTCCTCGAAACACGAACACAACGGCAAGGCCGGCGCGTGCTGCGGTCCCCCGGCGGGTCATGCAGCGACCGGCAGATCAGCTCCTGGCGTACGGCATCTGCGACACGAGCGACAGCCCGGTATGCATGCACTCGACCTCTTTTTATTGCAGCCGTCCATTAGACCGGTTTCCATTCCGACGTCAAAGTAAGTACAGCAATTATTGGCACAGTTAATTATGGTTTTTTGTTAAATGCCGATTTTTTATGACCTGACGCGTGAATACCGCATCCTATGAAACAAGGCTGAAACCACCGATCTACAGCGTTTTTTTGATGATCGTCAGTTTTGTTAGTTATGCGTAACATTTTAAGATAATTGATTTGCATATTCCTAATGTCGAACAGGAACCCAAGTTAATTCTGAAATTGCTTTTGATGAATCAGAACGTATGCAGATCAAATTGCGGCGTTTGAAATCATTCCCACGGACATAGCGCCGCCCGGTCTCGCGCGCAAGGGCCCAACAACCTGGAGGGGTCAGTTTATTGAGGAATGCCTGGTGGCCGACGGCGTGGTCTGATACCTGTCAGTCGATGCCCGCATGAATGCATTCGAGCCGTCGAGCAGGTTCCGCGGGCGGGAACGACCGCATGAAGGCAACGCCTGCGCAAGGCGTCGCCCATTGCGAATCTAATCGAATTACCCCGAAAGCGTCACCAAGGGAAAAACGCGCCCGTCGCCGCCAGCACCTGCCGCGCTGCACTCAACGACTGGCGCGCCGCTTTTGCATCCGCGGCCACGCGCAACAGGCCGCCCAATTGCGCCGGGTCGCGCGCCAGTTCGCGCAGGACGGGGAGCACAGCCGTCGTGCCGTCGTCGCGCAAGCCGGCCATCGCCGCTTTCGGCAGGCTGCGCCAGGCCGGATCGACGATCGCGCGGCACACGGCGAACGGCACGCCATGCGCGGCGGCAGCCGCCGCGGCCAGATGCGATTCCATGTCGACGGCGAGCGCCCCGCACACGCCGAACAGCGCCGCTTTGTCCGCCGCGCCGGTGAGCGGCGCGGCCACGGCGGCCTCCACGCCGCGCCGGGTTTTCGCGGCGAGCGGCGAGGCCATCAGCGCGTCGGCCATGCGGGCGCTCCAGGCGGGATCGGTCGCGACGCGTCCGAACGGCCCTTCGATCGCCTCCGCGATTACCAGGGTGCCCGGCTCGAGGTCGGGCGCAAGACCGCCCGCCGTGCCAAAGCTGACGATGCCCGCCGCGCCGTCCCTGAGCGCCGCCGCGAGCGCGCTCTGCAGCAGATCGGCGCGCGCGGCGTAGACGGCGCGCACGCCGTCCTGGCCTTTGCCCGCGGCAATGCCCGCCTCAAAGGCCATGCCCGCCACCGCGAGCACGGGCAACGCGCGCGCCTTGACGCCAGCGGCCGCGCTCACAAACCGACCGCGACGCGCGTCACGCCCGCGCGCTTGAGGTTGCGGTAGCGCGCAAGCGCCCAAAGCGGGAAGAACTTGCGATAGCCGTGATAACGCAGATAGAACACGCGCGGAAAACCCGTGGCCGTGAAACGCGTTTCGTCCCAAAGGCCATGGTCCTGCTGTGCGTTCTGCAGATATTCGATGCCGCGCGCGACCGCCGGATGATCGACCGCGCCCGCGGCCATCAGGCCGAGCAGGGCCCAGGCCGTTTGCGAAGCGGTGCTCGTGGCGCGCTCGTAGCCGCGATATTCGAGCTTGTAGCTCGTGCCGTCTTCGCCCCAGCCGCCGTCGTCGTTCTGGATCTGCACGAGCCACTGCACCGCGCGCTTCATGCGCGGGTCGTCGTGCGCGAGGCCGGCCGCGTTCAGCGCGCACAGCGCCGTCCACGTGCCGTAGATGTAGTTCATGCCCCAGCGGCCGTACCAGCTTCCATCGGCTTCCTGCTCTTCGAGCAGGTAGTTGTACGCACGGCGCGCGTGCTCGCTCGCGGCCGGCAGTTCGCCGAGCTGCGCGAGCATCGAAAGGCAGCGGCCCGAAACGTCGGCGGTCGGCGGATCGAGCAGCGCGCCGTGGTCCGAGAACGGGATGTTGTTCAGGTAGTACTGCGTATTTTCCGGCTCGAACGCGCCCCAGCCGCCGTTGCTGCTCTGCATGCCGACCACCCATTCGCGCGCGCGCTCGATCGGTGCGTCGTAAGCGTTGGTGTTGTGGAGTTTGTCCACGCGATCCATCGCGGCCACGACTACAGCCGTATCGTCGACGTCAGGGTAGTGCGGGTTCGCGTACTGGAACGCCCAGCCGCCCGGGCGCACCGCCGGACGACGCGAGATCCAGTCGCCGCGCACATCGAGAATCTGCAGCGGACGCAGCCATTCCAGGCCGCGGCGCGCGGCTTCCTCGGCGCGCGCGTCGCCGGTCTCCAGCAACGCATGCGCCGCGAGCGACGTGTCCCACACCGGCGAAAGGCACGGCTGGACATACGCTTCTTCGGTGTGGACCGTCACCAGCTTTTCGAGCGACTGGCGTGCGATGGCGCGATTCGGATGATCGGCGGGATAGCCGAGCACGTCGTACATCATCACGGCGTTAGCCATGGCCGGGAAGATCGCGCCAAGGCCGTCCTCGCCGTTCAGGCGTTCGTCCACGAACGTCACCGCGGCGTCGATCGCGCGCTGGCGCAGGTAGTTCGGGAAGAGCGGATCGGTTACGCGCAGCACGCCGTCCACGGTGCGGAAGAAGCCGAACCAGCCCTTGCTCTGATGCGGCGAGCGGGCATTCAGGCCCACGCTCACCGGCGCGCCGCGGAACAGTTCGTCGATGCGCACGCCGCGCGGGTTGCGCGCCACCGGGCGCTTCGCGCCCAGCACGAGCAGCGGCACGATCACGGTGCGCGCCCAGTACGACACCTTCGAAAGATGGAACGGGAACCACTGCGGCAGCAACGTGATTTCGACAGGCATCATCGGGACTGCGTACCATGTCACCACGCCAAAGAGCGCAAGCAGGATGCGCGTGAACACGTTGACCTGCTCCGCGCCGCCCGCCGCGAGAATTGCCTCGCGCGCGCGCACCATGTGCTCGGCGTCTTCGGCGTCGCCGATCATCTTGAGTGCGAAGTAAGCCTTCACGCTCGCGCTCACGTCCATGGCGCCGTCGGTGAAGAGCGGCCAGCCGCCTTCCGGAAGCTGGATGCGGCGCAGGTAGCGCGCGATCTTCTGTTCGAGTTCGAGGTTCGCTTCTTCGCCGAGGTAATGCACGAGCAGCACGTATTCGGCGGGGATCGTGGCGTCCGCCTCGAGTTCGTAGACCCAATGGCCATCGGCGCGCTGGTCGGCGAGGATCGCGTCGGTCGCGCGCGCCACGGCGGCGTCGAGCGATGCGAGCGGCGCGGCAACGTGTGCGGCCGCCTCGTCGGCGAACGTGGGAGCGGGCGTCGCCACGGCCGGCGCGTTGGCGACGTCGGCGCCGGTGACGCGGCTGGCGAGTTCTTCGGTCGCTGTGGCTTGGGATAAATCGTTCATCTACGTTCCAAATTTTCGGTCAGGAGCAGCTCGGCGGCCTTGCGGCCCGAGCGGATCGCTCCTTCGATCGTCGCGGGCAGACCGGTAGCCGTCCAGTCGCCTGCAAGCATCATATTGTTCCAGCGCGTGCGCGTCGCGGGGCGACGCCATTCCTCGTCGGGCACCGCGGCGAAGGTCGCGCGCGCGTCGGCGCACACGCGCCATGCGGGCAGCGGCTCGAGCGGCAGCGAGGCCGCCTCGGCCACGTCGGCCCACACGCGGCGCGCGATCTCCTCGGGATCGAGGTCGAGCATGCCATGCGCGTCGTGGACGGTCGCCGAAAGCCGCCCTTCGGCCGCGCACAGCCAGTGGGCCACGCCGTTGACGAGCGCCATCGGCGCGACGAGGCCCGGTGGTGCGGGCACCGCGTAGTGCACCGTGACGATTGCGGTGTGGCGCTGCGGCGTCTGCAGCGCCGGCACGAGCGCCGCGGCGGCCGCGCCGGGCACGGCCAGCACCACCGCCTCGTCGGGCGCGAGCGTGATACGCCCGTCCGGAAAATCGAGTGCGGCGACGCGGGCCGCCGAATCGTCGTACACGATCTCCCTGAGCGGCGAATCCAGGCGGATCGCCGCGCCGCCGTGCTGCAGCATGCGCAAGGCCGGATCGATGAACGCGCTGGAAAGCCCTCCGCGCGCCGACAGCGGCCGGAACGACTCGCCGCCCGCCGTAAGCGACTCGCGCAGCATCGCGCCCGCCAGTTCGGCGCTGCCCACGCGCGGCTCGACGTTGAGCGCCGTGAGAAAGAACGGATGCAGCAGCCGGTCCCACAGCGCACCTTCGCAGCGCATGGTCTGCGCCATCGTGCGGCCAGGCTTGGCGAACAGCAGCGGCAGCAGCCCCAAATAGTCGGCGGCGCGCGTACCCGGCACGCGCGAGCGCGAATCGCCGATCCAGAACGGCATACGTGAGCGCGAGAAGCGCACCGTCCAGCGCGAGCGCGCGGCGATATCCATGAACGCGAAGCCCGGCTCGGTGGGGCCGGCGAGCGCGTCGCCGGCGCCGATCGTGCGCACGTATTCGAGCGTGCGCGCATGTCCCGCCAGCACCAGATGATTGCCCGTATCGAGCGTCGCCGAAAGCGAGCGGTCGTAGTACGAGCGGCAGCGTCCGCCTGCCTGGCCAGCGGCCTCGTAGAGCGCCACCTGCACGCCGCGCCGCTGAAGCCGCACGGCCGTCGCGAGGCCCGCGAGCCCCGCGCCGATGACGTGGACTAGCCGAGGCATCAGAACAGCGCGTAGCGCGCGACGATCCACATCAGCCGCGCGCGCGGCTTGTTGATTTTCGTGCGCGGCAGGTCAAAGCCGCGTTCCACGGTGCGTTCGAGCAACACACGGTAAACGCCCGACATGATGCGCGGCGCTTTCACCTGTGCGCGCGGCGCGGCGTCCATGATCGCATCGGCCTGCGCGAAGTGCGCGCGGGCGCGTTGCACGAGCGGCTCGCACACGCGCGGCAGCGACGGTTCGGCGGCGATCGCGTGCGGATCGGCCGCCGCGATTCCTTCGCGCGCGAGCAATTCGCGCGGCAGGTAGCAACGGTTGATGTCCGCGTCTTCGTCGATGTCGCGCAGGATGTTGGTGAGCTGCAACGCGCGCCCCAGATGGTGCGACAGCAAGCGGCCCGGCTCTTCCTGCATCCCGAAAATTCTCACCGACAGCCGACCCGCCGCGCTCGCCACGCGGTCGCAGTACAGGTCGAGCGTGTCTTCGTCGGGCGCGCAGATGTCCTCGGCGGCGTCCATGGCCATGCCGTCGATCATCGCGTGGAAGTCCTCGCGCCGGAGCCCGAACGTATGGATATGGCGCGTGAGCGCCGCGAGCGAGGGGCGCGGCGTGCCGGCATAGCACGCGTCGATGTCGGCGCGCCATTGGTCGAGCCCCGCGGCGCGCTCGGCGCGCGGCAGGTCGCTGTCCGCGATGTCGTCGACAGCGCGGCAAAAGGCGTAGACCTGATACATGGCGTCGCGCTGCGCGGGAGGCAGGATCCGCATCGCCAGATAAAACGAGCTACCCGACGAAGCGGCGGCGGCGTCGGTTTGTTGTGTATCGTCCACGACGAGATTGGAAACAGCCAAGACGATCTCCGCTGGGGGCGCCCTCGACGGGCGTTCGAACTCTATTCGGGCCCGCGTTGCCGCGGGTCGCCCGCGCGCGCGGACACGCGCGAGGCACCCGACCCTAAAATTACTCGCCAGCAGGCGGGCAAGGCCGGAAACGGGCAAAAGTATAGCAATCTTTGGATCGGCCCGCGCAGGGGCGCCGCAGCCGGGACAACGGCGCGCAGCCCCGAAGCACGGGGCGACCAGATGCAGGGAAGGGGGCGCCGCCCGCGCGCCGGCGAGCCTCAGGCGAGAGCGACCGAGCGGTTGCGCCCCTGACGCTTCGCGGTGTAGAGGGCCGCGTCCGCCTCGTTGATCATGCCTTCGTAGTCAGGAGCGCCCGTGCGCGCGGTGGCGGCCCCGACGCTGGCCGTCACCGGCACGATCACGCCCTGCACCTCGATCGGCTCGTCGCCGATCGTGCAGCGGATCTTCTCGGCCACGTAGAGCGCGTCGTCGAGCGGCGTGCAGGGCAGAAGCAGCGCGAATTCCTCGCCGCCGAAACGCCCGAACACGTCCTGCTTGCGCACCACGCCAGCTACGCGCTGCGCCATCGAGCGCAGGACCGTGTCGCCGGCCACGTGGCCGAATTCGTCGTTGATGCGCTTGAAGTGGTCGAGGTCGAACAGCAGCATCGAAAGCTCGCCGCCGTAACGTTGCCAGCGCAGGAATTCGTCGGCGAGGCGCGTTTCGAAAAAGCGCCGGTTCGCGATGCCCGTGAGGCCGTCGCGGTCGGCGTATTCGCGCAGCTTCGCCACGGCCTCCTCGCGCTCGCGCTGCATGACGCTCACGTGCGTAACGTCCGAGAGGGTCACGCACACGGCGATCACATCGCGCCCGCGCATGAGCGGCATGAAGGTGCAGTCCTGCTGCATGTAGTCCACGCCGCCCGTGATCGGCCGGTCGTGGTCGAACTGGAACAGATACGGGCGCTGCTCCCACGAGCTGAACGCGAAGCTGCCCAACTGGAACACGCTTTCCACCTTGCGTGTGAGCCACGCGCGCGGCAGATCGCGGAAGCGTTCGAAGATGGAGCGGCCGATCACGTCGTCCGCCGTCACGCCGCTGTGATCCTGCATGAAGCGGTTCCAGCTCAACACGTTCATGTCGCGATCGACCACGAAAATGCCGAAGCCGACCCGTTCGACGACGAGATCGGCTAGCGATGGCAACCCGGCTGGCTCGTTCATAGGCTGTGCAACAACGCGTCGATGGCCCGGCTCACGACATGGATCGACTCCTCGGCCATCAGCATGACGAGGTGGGCCCGAAAGCGCTGGTCCTCCAGCGCGAAATTGACCTCGACGAGCAGCGCGACGTCCCAGGCGAGCAAGCCCGGCTGGAACACCTCGTCGAGCATGATCGCCTCGCCGAGCAGGCCCGGCTGCGAAAACACGGGCATGCGTCCGAGCTGGTCGAGCATCGACGAAACGCACGCGCCCGTGAGCGCGTTGGCGACGTCGAACATCAGCTCTTCCTCGGTGAGCGCGTCGTCGCCGATCGTCGCATAAGGGCCGCCGACCAGGCTGCCCAGTTCGGCGATCTCTCCGCTGCGGCAGATCACGAGCGCCTCGCCCTTGATCTCCGAGCGAAACCCCTGGCGCACGGCCGCGACCGGACCGTCGATGCCGGTCATCTCGCGCAGCGCCGCGGCAGCCTCGGAAACGGCGACGACGCGCACGCGCGGCACCGAAAGCTCGATGAAGGCGTTGAGCAGCCCCGACAGTCGCGTCGCTGCCTGCCCCATGCCGAGATTGGCGATCTCCTGGAGCGCGTCGCGCTGGAGTTCCGTGAACACTCGATCAGGCATACAAACCGTACTCCTTCAGGATCGGCAGCAGCGCCTCCTGGGTTACCGGCTTTGCGACGAATGCCGCCGCGCCGAGCGCCTGCACGCGCTCACGGGCACGAGGCTGGATGTCCGCGGAAACGACGATCACGAACGTGTTCAGGTCTTCGTGCTGCAACGCTTCGAGGACCTGAAAGCCCGTCATGTCGGGCATCGTGAGGTCGAGGAACATGACGGCCGCACGACCGGCGCGGTAATGGGCAAGCGCTTCATGTCCGTTCGACGCGTACGAAATCGCCACGTCCCAGTCCTCGGGCAGCGCCTTCGTGAGCACCTTGCGGGCTAACAGCGAGTCATCGGCGATCACGATGGGCAAGGACATGGATATGCTGAATGAGTGTGCGTTGGACGGAGTGCGTTTCGACGGATTAACGGCGGCGCGGGCAATTACTTTAGGGAAAACTTCAAAGAAAATAGCGAGGCGGCCAAATAATGCATAACGCATGAACCGGTCCGCGCGCGGGCGTTCTGGCGCCCGGCGCATGGCCGCGCCGTTGCCGCACGGCCGCGTAATGGATGCCGGCGGACACCGGCAGCAACCCGTGCGCCGGTCGTGAAGGCCCTCGTCTGCATGACTGCAGCCACCCCGTAGCATGGCCATCGCCTTTCGGCCGGCATGGCTTTATGCGAATGCGTTATTTATCGTGACCGCGATTCTCGAATCAAATTGAATCAGATGCAACTCGCCGTTAATCGATCAACGAACAAAATCGTCTCATTCCGGCGCACTTCTGGAAATAAATGATCATTCCCTTAAATAAAGGGCGTCGATTATCCCTTTGTGGTACGTTTGCGCTTCGCCGATTTTCGCGATTCGGCATAAACGAAGAGGAAAACCCCTGGAAAGCGTGCCCGCCGAAAGATAATTGGGGCGCGGCGGGCGCGCGCTGGCCGTCGGGGCGCCATCGCGGTCGTTTATCATGTCGCATGCCCCGCCGTCTTTTCCCCTGCTTTTCCGTACGATGATTGCTGACCGGCCCGAGCGACCCGACGAACGCCCCTCCTTGCCGCATGCCGGCGACGCGCCGTTTCCGGCAGCACCCGGCCACGACTTCACGGTGCGCCGGCGGACGCTGCTCGCGCTGCTGGTCGCGGCAATCGTGCTGCCGTGCATCTACGTGGCCGCCATGGCGTACAACGACCTGCGCGCGCGCGAAGCCGACGCCACCGACACCACCCTGCGCACCGTGCGCGTGGCCGAAGAGCACGCGCTCAAGGTATTCGACATGAACGAGGCGCTCGACGCGCGCGTGGTCGATCTCGTGCGCGGCCTGAACGACGACGGCATCCGCGCGAGCGAAGCGCAGATCCACGAGAAACTCGACGCGATCGGCGGCGGTTATCCGCAAGTGGCCGCGGTGTCGATTTTCGGCAGCGACGGCGACCTGCTCGCCAGCAGCCGCTACTCGCCGCCGCCGCCGGTGTCGATCGCCGCGCGCGACGACTTCACCGGCATCCGCGACGGCCGCGTGCTCGACCACGTCTCGCGCGTGATGCTGGGCCAGGTGAGCGGCGAAACCGTGTTCAACATGGGCGTGCCGCGCCTGAACGAGGCCGGCGCGTTCGCGGGTCTCGTCTCGGTCGCCTTGCGCCCTGGCTATTTCAGCTCGTTCTACCGCGACCTGCTCGGCCCCGGCTCGCCGATGTCGCTCGGCCTCGTGCGCAGCGACGGCACGATTCTCGCGTTCGATCCGCCGCCGCGCGCGGACGTCCCGGCCATCACGCCGCGCTCGCCGCTTGGCGCCGCGCTCCAGCGCGGCACCGAATCCGGCGTCGTGCGCATGCATTCCGCGCTGCTGCGCAGCAACGTGATCCTCGCATTCCGGCGCGTGGGCGCGTACCCCGTCTACGTGACCTGCGCGTATCGCACACAGGCGATCTGGGCCGCCTGGTACCGGCACCTGAGCGTGCTCATCATCTCGATGTTCACGCCGTCGATCGCGCTGTGGTGCGTGATCTGGCTTTCGCTGCGACGCCTTGCCGCCGAGGAGGAGGCGTGGGAGCGCTGGCAGGCCGAAGCCTCGATGCGCCGCTCGATCGAATCCGCCTACCGGCAATCGCGCAAGATGGAAGCGCTCGGCAACCTCGTGGGCAGTGTCGCGCACGACTTCAACAACCTGCTGATGATCGTCTCGGCCAACGTGCAGATCGCGCGGCGGCGCGGCGCGGCGGCTTTCGAGCGCGAACTGTCGGCGATCGAGCGCGCGCTCAAGAGCGGCCAGTCGCTCACGCGCCAGTTGCTCGGCGTGGCGCGCAAGCAGCCGCTGCGCAACGAAACGATCCATGTGGGGCGCTGGCTGCCGGCCGCGCGCGAACTGTTGCGCGCCTCGCTGGGCGCGAAGGTGTCGCTCGTCGTCGAAGTCGATGACGACGTATGGCCCGTGCTCGTCGACGTGGCCGAATTCGAACTCGCGCTGATCAATCTCGCGGTAAACGCGCGCGACGCGATGCCCAACGGCGGCCGCTTCGCGGTGCGCGCGCGCAACATCAGCTTCCGGCCCGACGAAGGCTTCCCGCTCGACGGCGACTTCGTGCACGTCACGCTCGAAGACACCGGCACAGGCATGCCGCCGGACGTGCTCGCGCGCGCGTTCGAGCCGCTTTACACGACCAAGTCGAAGGGCACGGGGACTGGCCTGGGGCTCCCGCAGGTGTTCGCGTTCTGCGAGCGCACGGGTGGGCTCGCGGCGATCGACAGCGCCATCGGCGCGGGCACGACGGTGCATCTGTATCTGCCGCGCTCGCTCGCCGAGCCGCCGGCGCCACGCCCGAGCGAGCCGCGCGAAGAAAGCGCCGAGGTGCAGCAGGGCTTGAATGTGCTGCTGGTGGAGGACAACGACGAAGTCGCGGCCGGCACCGAGGCGCTCCTGCAGATGATGGGCCACCGCGTGACCTGCGCCAGCGACGCGGCGAGCGCGCTGCAACGGATCGAAGCGCCGCTGGCCGAGGGCGAGCCCACGCCGCGCTTCGACCTGGTGCTTTCCGACATCCACATGCCGGGCACGATGAACGGCATCGATCTGGCCGAGGCGCTGCAGGGCCTGGAGCCCGAAC
This sequence comes from Paraburkholderia sp. J76, assembly GCF_905220295.1. Lineage (NCBI taxonomy): Bacteria > Pseudomonadati > Pseudomonadota > Betaproteobacteria > Burkholderiales > Burkholderiaceae > Paraburkholderia > Paraburkholderia sp. J76. The sequence goes on along the minus strand of NZ_CAJMZJ010000006.1, from coordinate 31,635 downwards.
TGCCCGTGATCCTCGTGACAGGCTACGCGGAGGAACTCGAACGCACGCGCAATGCCGACGTGCGCGTGCTCTCGAAGCCGTTCGACATCGGGCTGCTGGAAAAAATGCTCGAGGCGATTCGCGAGGACCGTCAGACGCGGGCGAAGCCCCAGCACGACGCCACGCTCCAAAGCCCGCGGGCATGACCGGACGCGCGTAACGAGCGTCGCGGCACGACGCTTGCGGCAGGCAGCGCGACCCGCAGAATCAGGCGGTTTGACGCCATGCATAACGTGCGCCCACGGCTTCGCAATCGGCGCATGATGCAAGTGGCGTCGCCATCTTGAAGGAGGCTGCCATGAAACAGACCGTGACCGGCGTTTTCCAAACCTACGAGGAAGCACGCCACGCGCAGGCCGCGCTGCTGCAACGCGGCTTTGCCGCGACCGACATCGATCTGCCGGCGCGCACCGAAGGCGTGCTGGCCGGCATCGAACGGCTCGTGGGAAGTTTTTTCTCGACGACGAGCGACGTGCGCCGCACCGCCGAGTCACAGACCGGCATGACGCCGCCGCCGGGCGAAGCGGTGCGCATCGGCGTGCATGTGAGCGACGAGGCGCGCGCGAACCTCGCGTACGAAACGCTGCGCGAGGAGCACGCGACGGAGGTGGCGCTACGCGGCACGCCGTGGGCGTGGCCGGCGACGGAGCGACCGGTCGAGCGCGAGCACTCGGCGCTCGACGAACTGGGTCTCTCCGACCTCGCCGACGCCATGCGTCGCCGTGCGGCGCCAACCGACGCTACTACCGACGCAACGCGTGACGCCGCCGCTGTCGAGCCTGCGCTTGACCCAACCGTCGATCCCACCGTCGTACCGATGCGTCCCACGAGCGAGGCCGAGGCGAGCGTGTTAACCGCAGCCAGCGCCCCGGGCGCCGGGGCGGTGATGGGCGCGCACCCCGTGGTGGACGTTCCCGCCGCGCCCGAAGCGACGCGGCCCGCCGCAGGCGTCGCGCCGCAGATTCCGGACGAATTCCTCGAGTACGAGGAAGACACGCCCGAACATCACAAGGACATGCCGGGGCAGCGGCCTACGTTGCACTAAATGGGCGCGCGCAAAGCGTGCGGGTGTCGCGATCGTCAGGCGTCAGTGGGCAAGTCAGTGGGCAAGCTGGCGCTTGACCCAGGTCACGTACGTATCTACGAAGCCTTGCAGGAACTTGCGCGTATCTTCGCTGACGATCTCGCCTTTCTCGTTGATGCGGCTCGTGTCGTGCTTGATGAACATCTCGGGCTGGCCGAGCAGCGCGACGTCGAGGTAGGCGAGAACGTTGCGTAGATGTTGCTGCGAGAGGGCAGTGCCGGTCGCTCCCACCGACGTGCCGAGCACGGCGCCGGGCTTGCCGCGCCACGAATTCGTGCCCCAGGGCCGCGAACCCCAGTCCAGCGCGTTTTTCAGTACGCCCGGAATCGAGCGGTTGTATTCGGGCGTGACGAAGAGGAGCCCGTCGGCGGCTTCGATCTGCTGCTTGAAGCGGCGCGCCACCTCGGGATAGTCGGCGTCGTAGTCCTGGCTGTAGAGCGGCAGCACGCCGATGTCGAGATGCTCGAAAGTGAAATCGGCGGGGGCCAGCGACGTTACCGCGTGCGCGAGTTGCCGGTTGAATGAATCCTTGCGCAGACTGCCGACCACCACTGCGATCTTGTAGGCCATTTCGGTTTCCTCGGAAGTGCGCGCGAAGCGCATGGATGGAAACACCATGATAGGCGCGTGAGCGTTTCCGCGACGCACGCGCGTGCGGGGCTAGCTGAGCCTGGCCGATAGCGTCGCGGCCTGTGGATAACCGAGGGTAACGCGAATTTATCCACAGTTTTTGTTGGCAACCTTGTGGACAACTTGCGTGGAGAGCCGATGGGTAGAGGCCTCGCGTGGGATTCGTCTGCAGGTTAGCAAAGATGCAGTCGCGGTGCGCGGACGCATCGATTGCGTTCTGGCGGTTCGCTCGCTGTGGCATGGAGCGAACCGATGAATGTATCCCAGCGATTTCAACCGAGGAGTGCCGCGACGTTTTCGGTCGGACGGCCGATCACTGCGCGGCCGTCGCGTACGACGATGGGCCGCTGAAGCAGAACCGGATGCCCCGCAATTGCTTCGTAGAGCTGATCATCTGTGACACCCGTCGCATCGAGGCCGAGTTCCGTGTACTCGGATTCGCCGGTTCGGATCATGTCGCGCAAGCGGCCGCCCAGCATCGCGTGCAGCGCCCTCAGTTGGTCGACGGAGAAGGGCTGCTTCAGGTACTCAATCACTTCGACAGGCTCTTTGGCCTTCGCAGCGGAGACCAGGTCGCAAGCCGCGCGGGACTTGGAGCAGCGGGGGTTGTGGTAGATCGTGATCATGAGGTGGGATGTGCGGGAGGGGAGTGGTGGGTGAGCCCTTGGTGAGGCGGCGGAATCGTTGCGATTTTACCGGGGCGTGGTGGTTGGCGCGTGGGAGCCTTGGGTTCTGACGACGGGCTCGTGGCGCGTCAGGGCTTACTGCATGTCACTGCGTGTGGGATTCACCGCTGGAATTTCTCTGGCCGCTCGCGAGGGATGGGAGGAGATGCGGTGCAACGGCCAAGGCTTTATGCGCATAAAGCTAGCTGTGATGGAGGCGCGCTCGCCTCCGATTGCGTTTGCGATCTCATCCGTAAAAGCGACGCTCCGGGACGCTCGAAGCACTGCGAGCCCCGCATGCGGCACCTCTCCCACGAGCTTTATGCGCATAAATCTTGTCCGAATGGCTAATTCAAGCGTGAATTACGCCAAAAATCATTGAACTGAAAAACATTCCAGGTAAAATCCCATGCTAATAGCAAAAAGGAGAATACCAATTGGCAGCAGAGATAATCGCAGTCACGCAGCAAAAGGGCGGAGTCGGCAAAAGCACGATCGCGATGCATCTCGGCGCGGCCTTTCACGAGAAGGGGAAGCGGGTTCTTGTCGTTGATGCCGACGGTCAAAACACGCTGGTCCATTGGGCCAGCGCATCTGCCGATGGCGATACTGGCATCCCGTTCCCGGTGGTCAACCTCTCTGAAGCGGGTGGCCAGATCCACCGGGAAATCAAGAAATTCATCAACGACTACGACGTAATCGTGGTGGACTGCCCGCCATCGATTACGGAGAAAGTCTCCGGCGTGGTGCTGCTTGCCGCTACCGTCGCCGTCATTCCGACTTCGTCTTCTCCGGCCGATTACTGGTCGAGTGTGGGTCTCGTGAAGCTGATCCAGCAAGCCCAGGTGATGAACGAGGATTTGCGCGCCGTATTCCTGCTGAACAAGACCGAAGAAAAGCGCATGCTCACCCGCGAGCTGAAGCGTGCTCTCGAAGAGCTTGGTTTCCCTCTGCTCAAGACACAGATTCCCACCCGTGAGGCGTACAAGCAGGCGATGGCATTGGGCCAGACCGTTCTGCAAATGAACGACCGGGGCGCCCGCCTCGCCGCCGTGGAAGTGCGCGCATGTGCCGACGAGATCGCGGCGATGCTCCCCTGACTTTATGCGCATAAAGGACCCTGAATGAAACCCTCCCAATTCGCCAAAGGCTTTCAGGCTCGGCCTGATACCACAAGCAGCGAAAAGCGCACGGCACTCGACCGCCTCAACGCTATCGACGGACTCGTCGAGGACACGCCCAAAGCACGAGAAGTTGTTGATCGCTCAAGTCAGCCGACATTGGTTCCCGGTCTGGAATCGACGGCAGAGTCGATTCGGGACGACGCACCGGGACTGGAAAACGAGTCCGCCGAATACCGCGCATGGCGCGTTGCACACGGCTACCGTGCGGGGCAGATCATCGAGTTGCCGCTCAAGGACATCAAGCCGAGTCCCTTCAATCCGCGTCACTTTTATCTGAAGGGATCGATTGCGGAACTCGCTGTCAATCTCGCGAAGCAAGGACAGCAGCAGGCCATCCATGTAATTCCCGACTACGCGGCGCCCGGCACCTATTACGTCAGCGACGGCGGCCGTCGCGTGCGGGCGCTGAAAGAAGCGAACAAGGAAGTCGTCAAGGCGATCGTCGTCGATCTGCCAATCGGCATTCAGAGCTACAAGCTCGGTTACGACCTGAACGTTCAGCGCGATTCGCAAACCGTGTTCGATAACGCGGTGGTGTGGAAGCGATTCATCGACGAAAAGCATTTTCAGAGTCAGCGCGAGCTTGCCGATCACCTCGGCCTCGACGAATCCACGGTTGCCGTTGCGCTATCGATCGGCAAATTGCCGGAATCGGTCATGCAGGAAATGGTGGCGCGCCCCGACCGCTTCGGCTCGAATATGGCCTATCAGGTCGGGCGTTATCACGGCGCGCGCGGGACCGACGCCACGCTGCGTCTCATCAATCGCATCGTTGCCGACGATCTCAGCACGCGCCAGGTGGCGGATATCGTGAAAGGCCGGGCGAGCGCGCAGGAGAGCCCGAAGCCGGCGGGGCGGCAACGCTACGCGCAACGGCTGGAGATCAAACTGGATGGTGTGGCGGTCGGCGACCTGAAGTCATACGGCGACGACCGGCTCGAACTGCGCCTGAAGGGACTTTCAAAAGATCGACGCGACGCGATTCTTCAGCAGATCGAGCAGATTCTGAAAACGAAATAAAACTGGAAAATGTGTCGACGGCTGCCCGGAATCGGGCGGCCCTCGACGACGGGCACCGCGGCCCCGCCTTGCGCGGGCGGCGGCCACGCCCCAAGGTCAGGTTAGGCCGCGCGGCTCTGGCTCAGCGTGAACGCGAGCAAATCGCCGTCGGTCGGTTCGCCCCAGGTCTTGCGCGCGAGCCAGTCGAAAAAAGCGGTATCGGCCAGCTTCGATTCCAGCCCGCGACGACGCCAGTCATCGCGCAGATGCGAGCCCAGTCCCGGCAGTTCATCCGTCTCGAACGACTCACGCGCAAGCTCGCGCTCCATGTCGCCCTGCTCCTCGTAGAGCGAACGCGCTTCCTTGCGCCGATAGGCCGCATATTCATCGAGCAGTCGCGCCTTCGGATCGTCGGCCGTCACCGCTGCCGCCCCGCCGCGACCAACGGCCGGTGTGGCGCCCGCTGCCGTCTCGACCGGCGGCGCGTAGCCCTTCTTCAGCGCGTCCTTGAACAGCGCCGCAGCGCTGCGCACCGGCGGCAGGCTCGTGCTGCGCATACGCTGTTCGGTCAATTGCAGCGCGGCGCGAATGCGATTTTCCTCGCTGTCGGCATAAAGCGACTGCGCTTCCTTGAGCGGAATGCCGATCTTCACCATGCGGTCGACGAGCGTGCTGTCGAACACATTGGGGTGCTCGTCGAGAGCGAGCATCGGCTGCTTGCGCTCGGTCACGCGAAACTGGATTTCGGCGACACGGCGCCCTTCGCGATGCTCGATCAACTCGACGAAGATGTTGGTGACCGCGTTGACTTCCGCAATCGCGGGCCGCAGATAATCGCGCTTGAAGTACTTGTATTCGCGTTTGGCTTCGTCGCCCGCCTCGGTGTCCGGCGTGCCGGAAAGGATCGGACGCCACCATTCCCAGGTCTCGCGCATCGTCAGATGGCTGGGGTTCGTCAGATAGCGCACGCAGATCTCGTAAAGCGCAAGCCCCGCGCTGCTACGTAACTGACTCTGGAATTGCAGGCTCAGACGGGCGTACTGGACGGGGTCCAGCAGTTTCTTCTTGATCTTCGGCGCGAAGGAGAACTCCACCCAGACGCGACGAGTTTGCGGATCCTCGAGAATTTCCGCGTCCGCGATCAGCGTGGAGATGCCCCACTTGCGGCCGGGCTTCTGGCTCGACGTGCCCTGACTCCACTCGACCTGCACCGACACCATGCGGCGCAGATGCTCCTTCACGAGCGCCGTATCGTTCGAATCGAACGCCGAGTTGGCGACGATGTCGGAAAGGAGCGCACGGTAAGTATCGCCAGACTCGTCGGCCTGCTGCGCGACGGCCAGCAGGACGTTGAACAGCTTGCGAGTCAGCAGGGTGATCTTGCCGCTCTTCGGCTGGATCGCGATCGCCTCGACGGCCTTGCGCAATTCCGCCGAGCTGGGGCTCACCACATCGGTCTTTTTCACGCGCTTCGTGGCCATGCGTCGGGTCGAGGAGAGAATTTCGCGAAAGGATACCGTCTGTGGTGATAGGCGTCTATAGGGCCTCTCTCACCATTGCCGGTGATGCGCGCCTCACGCGTCCCACTCACCGCGGCAACTTCCCGAATTCCCTCACCTTTCGCGGGACGCCCATCCAGCGGGGCGCTTTGCGTCATGCGCGGTCCGGCCCGTTCGTGTATTTCCGTCGGTGCGCCAATGGTCGGCATTTGTTCCCGTATCGGCTCACCTTAAATATTTTTGTGTGGTCGGCGGGAAAAATACGTTGAGCAGGGAAATTCCCTCTTACCCAACGGGTCTTGTCAAAAAGGGCGCCTGGATACCACCGCAATGCAGCAAAACGGCGCGAGTCGGTTGATCCGCGTGACCAAGCGGTCGAACTAGTGAGGCCATCGAAAGCCCGGATTGTCGAGAATAGCCAATACGAGCCCGGCGCATCCCGAAAATTCTCACCTATGGCTCAATGGGCCGGTCAGATCTGTCCGCGTCAAAAGTCCGTCACTACGCCCTCCGGGCCTCATCGAGTCCCGAAAATCCTCACCTTCTATGTTCGGAGGCTGCCGCGCTCCGCCGTCTGGGGATCTCCCGAAAGTTCTCACCATTCCTGCAGTCCAACCAAAAAGGCCAATGGATTCCGTGACTTATCCACATGCGCGCGAGGCGGCTCATAGGCCCTCGGTTCCCGTATTCCCTCACCGCAGAAGGCGTCCGAAGATTCGGTCACGGATGCAATCATCAAAAAAGCGCTCCTGAATACTCTCACCTGAGACGGATTCCTGGCGGGAGAAACTTCCCCGGCACCCACGTAATCTCGGTGCCTGCAGCGCAGTGATCGCCAACTTTCTCCCGAATTGGCTCACTTTGAGTCCAAAATCCGCCAAAAATGGGCCCCGAAAAATCTCACCTTTGCCGTAGAGACGCTCCGGAATGGTGCCGGTTTCGCGGCATTGCGCAAACCTCCCGAAAAACCTCACCTTGCGATGGAAGAGTTCCCCGACAATGAATGGTGGGCGTCTCGAAGTCCGGGCCGGTCCGGGCGCCAATTCCCGAAAAAGCTCACCTGTAAGCCCCATGAAGCCCCGTTTCACCTGATTTCCGGCGTTGTCTCCCGAATAGCTTCACCTTCGATCCGCATTTTTTCCCGATACTTCTCACCGTAGGTGCCGCAGCCCCTCAATTTTGGAGAAAAATCCAGCGAATAGAGGCCCCCGAATCAGCTCACCGTTGCATTTCCCGTAACATCCGGGACGCGCACCGCCGCGCGCGACCTGCCGGCTTACCGCCTCCTGTATTCCCTCACCCTTGCCGTAAAGTCAAGAATCGCCCCGTTCCCGAACCCGCTCACGTCCTTTCCCGCAGTGGCTCACCGGCGTTCCCGAAGGCCCGCACCCAACCTTCCCGCAGGCACTCACCCAGGTTCCCGTAAAGCTTCACCTGACCGGCCGAAAAGCCACGCCAGGTAAGGCTTTGCCATGGCGTTAACGTTTTTAACCGGTATCAAGGGTGTTTACTTTTATATCTCTCAAGCAAGAATCCCCCGCGAGCTACCGGAGATATCCACACACAAACGTCCCAAGCCGGGCGCAAGGCTGCAACCGCTCGCGTGAAACAACGGATGGAAGTAAAATTCGATCAAAAACGCAAACGTTTACAAGGGGTTATGAAACAAACTTCGATTTGTTTCACGAAGCAACGTCGTCAGTCTCACCTTTTAGCTCGGGAAACTACCCGCTGATAGCGCTTCCCCGGCACCAATCAACCCCGACACCCAAAAACGTAGCAAATAAAACGTAATTTGTTATTATTCGTCCACTCCCCTGCCGAGAAGACGAATATGCGAGACCAGGACCGCCAGGCAATCCGCGAAGAAATCGAGGAATTACGTAAAAACGGAGCACGCAGACAGGAGCTTTCCTTACATGCCTGCAAGCGGTTGTTCTTCGATTTCGAGATCAAGCCTTCCATGGCTGCCGTCCGTGAATTGACCCAGACAGGCAGTGCAAGCGACATCCCAAAAGATATCGAACTGTTCTGGCAGCGCATTCGCGCAACATCAAAAGTGCGTGTCGGCGCTGGCGCTATTCCACCCGCACTGGAAGAACGCGCCGGCGAACTGCTCGGCGCGCTTTTTGAGGAAGCGCTTGCGCACGCAGGCGATGCGCTGCTGACCGAGCGCGCGGAATTCGAAGCGGGGCGTCGCGATGCCGAACAGGCCACCCGGGAAGCCGAAGCGCGCCGTGCTGCCGCCGACGAAATGCTCCGACGCAGCGAAGCGCGCGTGGAAGCGGCCTACGAACGGGTACGCGAACTCGAAAGCCAGCTTGCCGCGACGTCCGCGCAGGGCGCCGCGGCGAGCGACAACCGCGAAGTGCTGGTCCAGCGCCTGGAGACGGAAAACGAAGCGCTGCGCAAACGGATCGAGGCGGAACAGACGACCAACGCGGGTTTGCGCGATCGCATCGACGGCTTGCACGAGGACATGCGCAAGAGCACGGAACACTACGCGCAACAGATCAAGGATGCGCTTGCCGAGGCCGAACGGCGCGTCAAGCCGATGCTGGTCGAACTCGACGCGTTGCGCTCGATGTCGTCGACCTGGCAGGCGGCGCAGCGCGACGCAAGCAAGAAGGAGTTCGATTTCATCCAGCAACTGGCGACGGCGAAGGCCCGTGCCGACCGGCTCGACGCCGTGCTGCGCGAACGGTCCGACGAAGTGGATGAACTGACCCGGCAGGTCACGACGTTGCGCGCCCAGCAAGGACTCGACGCGTCGGTCGCGGCCGTGCTTTGCTCACTCGCCGCCGGCGGCCAGTTGGGCGAAACCGAGTTGGCGAGCCTCGGCACCTCGGTCGATGGGCACGTCGCGTTGCCCGTGCGCTGTCCTAATTGCCGCGAGGGAGAACCGGAGTTGTCCGAAGTGGACGAGGGTTTCGAATTCAGTTGCCCAGAGTGCGAGCACACGTCGGGCACAGGAGTGTCGAAGCTTGCGGCCTACGCGCGTTTCATGGCCGGCAAGCATTCGCACGAACAGGCTTCGTGAGCGCTCACGGAAATACGTGATAGGTCGGCCGGGCCGCACACGTGAGCTTTTACGGGAGACGTGTCTGCTTTCTTCGAAAGCCTGATCTCCCGCCGCCTTGCCGTTTCACGCCTTGTCGCTTTCCCCCGAAGCGTGTGGCATCGCTTCGCGTTCCGCCCACGTTTTCCACGCGCGATGCAACCGCCCCGCGGAGATCGGCTGCAGGAAACCAAGCCACTGCCCTACCTGGTCGGTATCCACGCCGCGCTCGAACAACTCTGCCGCGAACGTGTTGCGCAAGGTTTGCGGACTCGCGCGCTCTGCACGCGTTTCGGCCACGCCCGCGGCTTCCATCAATGCGTCGATGGCGCGCAGCACCGTGGCCTTGTGCATGGGGCGCCCCGACGGCGAGCCCGGAAACACCAGTTGCCCCGGGAGTCCGGCGAGACGGCGCGCTTCGAGCCAGGCGCCGAGCACGTCGACAGCGAATGGCGTCAGTCGCGTGACGCGCGTAAATGCCGGGTTGGCGGCTTCGATCGTGACCCACTCCGAGCCGATCGCCACGCAGTCGAGCGTGAGCGCGATGGCGTCTCCCGTTTTCAATCCGCCGCCGAGGAAAATGGCGACGAGCGCCCGGTCGCGGCGCTCGCGCCATCGTTTTGCGGCAGAGGGCTCGACGACCGGCGAGAACAACTGGCCGATGATCGCAGCGCGCTCAGCGGGCGCAAGGAAGCCGGTCGGTTCGTTTTCGCGCGCGTTGCGCCATGCGGCCTCGCCGTCCTGGGCGATGAAGCGTGCGGGGTTGGTCGAGGCGAGTTCGATTTCACGCACGTGGTCGAGCACGCGTTCGATGAGTCGCAGGTAGCGAAGCCGCTGCGGCTTCTTCACTTCGAGGCTCGCGACGAATTCGGCGATCGTGCCGGTATCGACAGTCATGATCGACTTGCGCTTGAGCGCGAGCCATTCGAGAAAGCGTCCCCACTGCACGCGATAAACCTCGGCTGACGACTGGCGCAAGTCCTGCGACGCGAGCCAGGCGTCGAACGCGGCGACGGGGTCGCGTTGCCAATCCTGGCGTTGCTGGTCGAAGAGGTCGCGTGAGGAAGTGGAGGACGCCATCTCTATCATTCCGTTAGTTGCGTTACACGACTATTATAGCGATAGCAGATCCTCGCTGCGGCAATCGTTCTGCACGACGCGCCGCCGGCGTGCGATCAACCGCCCCACGCCCTGACACGTCGAACGGCATAGCCGGGGCCTGCCTGTCGGCGGAATTCTTCCGTGCATTGCGCTGCGCGTTCATAGGCCGAGACCGCGAAGGCGAAGACGGCCGGCAGCGCGTTTGATTGCCCGAAGTCGACGGTTTCGTCCGTTTCGGGCCACGCGAGATCGCCCGGCCGTTGAAAGAGGCCGAGCATGAGGGCGTCGTGACGGCTCGCGAAGCCGAGATCCGCAAGCGCTTCTGCCTCGATGGCGTGCAGCAGCCGCCAGGTGAGCGGCACCTCACGCGCGATATAGCGCTGCGCGATGTTGCGGACGATTAGTTCGAGGTCGCGCGCGGCGGCCTGGAAGCGCAAGGCCGCCAGGGCGGACTCGCGCGGCAGTTCGGTTGTGAGGGACATCGACGGCTCCAGTCGGACTTCCACTGTATAAATATACAGTAGTCAGGCCCATCGCGCAGCCTCGTCCGTTCGGCCAGGGTTAGCGGTGAGGAGGGCGCTCAGCCATGAATCACCACCAGCAGCGCACGCGCTTCCCCCTTACCGGCGTTGCGGATCGCGTGCGGCTGATCGGCGATGTAGCGCGCCGTGTCGGCGGCCTTCAGACGCTGCGCCGTGCCCGCCGCCTCGACCTCGATGCTGCCCTGCAAAACCGTCAGATGCTCGCGCGTGCCCGGTTCGTGCGCCGCCGAGACCAGCGCGCCGCCGGGCTTGAGCGTCAGTTCATACCACTCGAAATTGCCGGCCAGCTCGATCGGCCCCCACACGCGCAACTGATAGCCCGCGTCGTGACCGTGCAGCGTCGGGATGTCGTGCGGCCCGGCCACGGCGATCGCCTCGGGCGCCTTCGGCGCCGCGAACAGCGAATCGAGCTTGACGCCCAGCGCGTTCGTGAGCCGCCACGCGACGGCAATGGTCGGGTTCGCCTTGTCGCGCTCGATTTCCGATAGCATGGATTTTGAGACGCCCGCGGCGCGCGAGAGGTCGTCGAGCGTCATCTTGCGTTCGGCGCGCAGACGCTGGATTTGTTCGCCCACGCGCGGCGGTGCGGTGGCGGGCGCGGCCGACGGCGGCAGTACGCCACTTGCAGGCGATGCGCTCGCGTCAGGAAGGGCGTTCGCCGGTGCGGCGCGCGGTTTGCGGGTGCTTGCCATTCACGGCCTCATCGATTAGAGTGCGTTCGACATATCGAACCGGCGTTCGAAATAACGGAAATATTCGCCTGCGGCTGACGGCGACTATAGCAAAACCCAAGCAAACCGGGGCAGGCCGGGCAAAACGCGGCAAGCCTTGCCTCTATGTGAGGAGCACGATTCATGCGTACACCGTATCTCGACCACTTGCGCGCGACGCTCGACCAGATTCGCGCCGCTGGCTTCTACAAGAACGAGCGCGTGATCGCCACGCCACAATCGGCCGACATCCGGCTTGCGGACGGCAGCGACGTGCTCAATTTCTGCGCGAACAACTACCTCGGCCTCGCCAACGACGCGCGCCTCATCGCCGCCGCCAAAGACGGCCTCGAGCGCGACGGATTCGGCATGGCGTCGGTGCGCTTCATTTGCGGCACGCAAACCGTGCACAAGCAACTCGAAAGCGCGCTCGCCACGTTTTTGAAAACCGAAGACTGCATTCTCTATTCGAGCTGTTTCGACGCAAACGGCGGCCTCTTCGAAACGCTGCTCGGCGAAGAAGACGCCATCATCAGCGATGAACTCAATCACGCGAGCATCATCGACGGCGTGCGCCTTTCGAAAGCGCGCCGCTACCGCTACCGGAACAACGATCTTTCGGACCTCGAAGCAAAACTGAAAGAAGCCGACGAAGCCGGCGCGCGCTACAAGCTCATCGCCACGGACGGCGTGTTCTCGATGGACGGCATCATCGCCGACCTCAAGGGCATTTGCGATCTCGCCGACCGCTACGGCGCGCTCGTGATGGTCGACGACTCGCACGCGGTGGGTTTCATCGGCGAACACGGGCGCGGCACACCCGAGCACTGCGGCGTCCTGCAACGCGTGGACATCATTACGGGTACGCTAGGCAAGGCGTTGGGCGGCGCTTCGGGCGGCTATATCGCGGCGAAGCAGGAAGTCATCGACCTGCTGCGCCAGCGCTCGCGTCCCTATCTTTTCTCGAACACGCTCACGCCCAGCATCGCGGCCGCGTCGCTTGCCGTGCTCGAACTGATTGCGAGCGACGAAGGTGCGCAACTGCGCCGCCGCGTGCACGAAAACGGCGCGCAGTTTCGCCGCGAAATGAGCGCGCTCGGCTTTACGCTCGTGCCAGGCGAGCACCCGATCATTCCCGTGATGCTCGGCGACGCGCAGCTCGCCTCGAAAATGGCCGACGCACTCCTGCACGAGGGCGTCTACGTCATCGGTTTTTCGTATCCCGTCGTGCCCAAGGGCCGCGCGCGCATTCGCACGCAGATGAGCGCCGCGCACACGCCTGAGCAGATCGGACGCGCCGTCGAGGCATTTGCGCGCGTCGGCAAGCAGCTTGGCGTGATTTAACAAGGATTACGAATCAAATGAAAGCACTCGCCAAACTCGAACGCGCGCCCGGACTCACGCTCACGCGCGTGAAAAAGCCCGAGGTCGGCCATAACGACGTGATGATCAGGATCCGTAAGACGGCGATCTGCGGCACGGACATCCACATCTGGAAATGGGACGACTGGGCGCAAAAGACCATTCCGGTGCCGATGCACGTCGGCCACGAATACGTGGGCGAAATCGTCGAAATGGGCCAGGAGGTGCGCGGCTTTCAGATTGGCGATCGCGTGTCGGGCGAAGGGCATATCACCTGCGGCTTCTGCCGCAATTGCCGCGCGGGGCGGCGCCATCTGTGCCGCAATACGACGGGCGTGGGCGTGAATCGTGAAGGTGCGTTCGCCGAATATCTCGTGATTCCGGCGTTCAACGCATTCAAGATTCCGCCCGGGATTTCCGACGATCTCGCCGCGATTTTCGATCCGTTCGGCAACGCCACGCACACGGCGCTCTCGTTCAATCTTGTCGGCGAGGACGTGCTGATTACGGGCGCGGGGCCGATCGGCGTCATGGCCGTGGCGATTGCGAAGCACGTGGGCGCGCGCAACGTCGTGATCACGGACGTCAACGATTATCGCCTCGAACTCGCGCGCAAGATGGGCGCGACGCGTGCCGTGAACGTTTCGCGCGAGTCGCTGCGCGACGTGATGAACGAACTGCACATGACCGAAGGCTTCGACGTGGGGCTCGAAATGTCGGGCGTGCCGAGCGCGTTCACGGCGCTGCTGGAGTCGATGAATCACGGCGGCAAGGTGGCGCTGCTCGGCATTCCGCCCGCGCAGACCGCCATCGACTGGAACCAGGTGATCTTCAAGGGGCTGGAAATCAAGGGCATTTACGGCCGCGAGATGTTCGAGACCTGGTACAAGATGGTCGCGATGCTGCAAAGCGGGCTCGATCTTTCGCCCATCATCACGCACCGCTTCAACGTGGACGACTACGAAAAGGGCTTTGCGGCCATGCTGTCGGGCGAGAGCGGCAAGGTGATTCTCGACTGGAGCGCCGCCTGAACGCGCGGCGGTTTTACTGCGCAACGGCTGCCGCGGGCTGCTCGAATTCGGCCTCGATACGCACGTCGATCTCGTCGCCCACGGCGGGATACCAGCTAGTCAAACCGAACGCCGAACGGTTGAAATGGCCCGTGGCGGTGAAGCCGAGCGTGGGCTGCTTCGTGAGCGGATTCGGCGCGTAACCGTTCAATGTAACGTCGAGCGTGACCGGCTGCGTGACGCCGCGTAGGGTGAGATTGCCCGTGAGCGTGCCGCGCCCCTCGCCCGTGCGCGTAAAGTGCGTGCTCGTGAAACGGACCGCCGGGTAACGTTGCGCATCGAGCATTTGCGGGCCTTTCACCATGGCGTCGAGCGCGCTGACGTTGGTGTCGAGGCTCGTGGCGTCGATCGTCACGTCGACCGTGGCCGCTTCGAGGCCGCCCGCCTGCCAGTCGAGCGCCGCCTGCGCGCGGTCGAAACGCATGACGAAGCGCGAATAGTGGAAATGATCGACGTCGAATACGACGCTCCAGTGATGCGCGTCGAGCACGTAGTGGCCGGGCGGCACGTCGGCTTCCGTGCGGCTCACGCTGTGCGTGACCACGCGCAGCGGCGTGCACGCGGCAAGGCTCGCCGCGCACAGCGCCATGCAAAAAGCGCGGCGCGAGCCGCGAACGAGCGGCGCAATCGACACAGGCTGCCGGTCTTTCATCTCATCTCCCTTTAGTTCGCCGATATCCGTAAGTACGATTAACGGCCTGCGTTTCTTCCATTCGGTTCGCGAAGCATAACGCGACGGGGCCGGATCGTAATGGCCGCCCGGACCACGCGCACATTGCGCGCCGCGCGAAACTCGGGTTTCATACGCCCATTGGAGTTCGAACGAGCGGAGAGCCGACCCATGCCAGCCACGAACCACACCGTGCGTTTTCACGCCACGCTCGTGCGCGACGTCGACGCGATGACGGCCGCCACCGCGCGCTCGTTCGGGCGCCATACGCACGATCAGTACGGCATAGGCGTGATCGATCGCGGCGGCCATATCTCGCTGAGCGACGCTGGTCAGGTCGAGGCCTTGCCGGGCGACCTCATCCTCGTCAATCCGGGCGAAGTGCACGACGGCCGTCCGCTCGACGCGGGTGGGCGCACGTGGCGCATGCTGTATTTCGAGCCGCGCTGGGTTGACGCGTTGCAAGCCGACATCACGCAAGGCGACGACGCCGCGTTCGCGCTTCACGCGCCGGTGATCAGCGAGCCGCGATTGCGTGCGCTGTTCGACGCGGCCTTCGCACACGTAACCCGACAAGGCAGCGATCTCTCCCGCCAGGCCTTCGACGCCGCCGCGCTCGAAGTCATGGCGCGGCTCGTCGGGGCGCTCGGCCACCGGCGTGCGCTTGCGCAGTGTTCGCCGGCGTCGCTTGCGCGCGTGCGCGACATGATCGACACCGATCCCGCCCAGCCCTTTTCACTCGCCGAACTCGCGCGGGCGGCGGGGCTGAGCCGCTTCCAGCTCCATCGCGGCTTCCTGCGCGCGTTCGGCGTTGCGCCGCATGGCTACATCCTGCATCGCCGCGTGGCGCTCGCGCGGCGTCTGCTCAAGGCGGGAAACGCGCCGGCGCAGACCGCGCTGGCCGCTGGTTTCTGCGATCAGAGCCACCTGAATCGCGCCTTCGCGCGGCAGTTCGGCGTATCGCCGGGCCGTTACCGGCTCGCGCGCGCGGCCTGAGCCTCGCACGCCGCAAACGTCTTACGCGCTGACACCGACGCACATCGATCCAAGACGGCGCGCCGTGGTGAGCCTATACAGGCGTATCACCACGAGGAGCGCTCCATGTCGATACGACTGCCGTCGCGCGAAAGCGCGCGTCGCCCAACCTTTTCTTCCCGATCCCGCGCGCATTGGCAATTGACGGGCGCCATGCTGACCGTGGGCAGCACGGTCATTGCGAGCAAGGCTATCGGCGCGGGGCTCGATCCGCTGCCTGCGACCGCGCTGCGCTTCGGCATTGCGTTGCCGCTCTTTCTGCTGCTCATGCGCTTAACCGGCACGGCGTTTCCGCGCCCCGGGCTGCGCGACGCGTCGTTGCTCGTCGCGCAGGCCGCCATCGGCAGCGTCGGCTATACGGTTTTGCTGATCGCGGGCACGCAGCGGACCTCCGCGAGCGACGCCGGCATCATCCTTGGCACGCTTCCCGCCGTCTGCGCGTTGACGGCGGCGCTGGTGCTGGGCGAGCGGCTGCGCGCGAGCACGCTCGTTTCGGTGACGATCGCGAGCCTCGGCGTGGCCATGGTCACACTCGCGCCGGGCGAACATCGCGATGGCGCTCGCTCGCTCACCGGCGATGCGATGATACTCGGCGCGGTCGTGTGCGAGAGCTTGTTCGTCCTGCTAAACAAACGGCTTTCGCGGCCGTGGCCGCCGCTTGCGCAGGCGGGCGCGATGACAGGAATCGGTTTCGTCGTATCGGGCTTGTGCGCGCTACCGGGCTGGCTTGGCTCCGCCCACGCCGTGCCGCTGAACGCCGTGCTCGGCGTGGCGTATTACGCGCTCGTGCCGACCGTGGGCGGATTCTGGCTCTGGTACGCGGGGGCGGCGCGCGTGCCGGGCGGCGAGGCCGCCGTTTTTACGGCGGTGGCGCCCGTGTCGAGCGTGGCGCTTGCCACGATCCTGCTCGGTGAGCCGCTGACGCTCACGCGCGTGCTCGGACTTACGCTGGTCGTGGCTGCCGTATTCGCGGTTTCGGGACGCGCGCTTTGGGATCGCATCAATGCGCTGCGGCCGCAAGGTGTCTTGACGCGGGAGAATGATCGTTCTACATTACGGGCGAGGGAGAACGATCATTCTCCCGCTGAACGAGATTATCCATGAGCCTGCCCGCTGCAACGAACCCTGAAGCGAACGCGCAAGCGCAGGCAGACGCGCGCGCGCGTCTGCTCGACGCCGCCGAGGCGCTGATCTACGCGGGCGGCATTCACGCCACGGGCGTCGATGCAATTGTTCGCGCAGCGGGCGCGGCGCGCAAGAGCTTCTACACGTACTTCGAATCGAAGGACGCGCTCGTCGCGGCTGCGCTATCGCGGCGCGACGAGCGCTGGATGCGCTGGTTCATCGCCGGCACGCTCGCGCGCGGACGCACGCCGCAGGCACGCCTCATCGGCATGTTCGACGTTTTGCGCGAGTGGTTCAGGTCAGCGGGCTTTCACGGTTGCGCGTTTCTGAACGCGGCGGGCGAAATCGCGTCGCCCGACGACCCCGTGCGCGTGGTCGCGCGCGAACACAAGGCGCGCCTGCTCGACTTCGTGCGCGAACAGAGCGATGCGTGGGCCGCGAGCGTCGGCGCAGATCGCCGGGTCGCCGCACGCCTCGCGCGCCAGTGGCTCATCCTGATCGACGGCGCAATCGGCGTCGCGCTCGTCAGCGGCGACGCCGACGCAGCGCTCGACGCTCGCGCGGCAGGCCGATCGTTGCTCGAAGCCCTCACGCCGAAAAGCGCCCCGCAGTCCCGAGGCCGGTCCCCACGCCCATCCTCTTCACGCGCACCGTCCCGGCGCGCTGCCCAACGCAAGGAGCAAGACCATGAGTGATACGCCCGAAGTGCGTCCGCCGCTGCCGCCGTTCACGCGCGAGAGCGCGATGCAGAAAGTGCGCGCCGCCGAGGACGGCTGGAATACGCGCGACCCGCAGCGCGTTTCGCTCGCGTACACGCCGCAAAGCGTGTGGCGCAATCGCGCCGAGTTCGTCACGGGCCGCGAAGCGATCGTCCAATTTCTCACGCGCAAGTGGGCGCGCGAACTCGACTATCGCCTGATCAAGGAGCTGTGGGCGTACACGGACAATCGCATCGCGGTGCGTTTCGCCTATGAGTGGCACGACGATTCGGGTAGCTGGTTCCGCTCGTACGGCAACGAAAATTGGGAATTCGACGCGAACGGACTGATGGCGCACCGCCACGCATCGATCAACGACCTGCCGATCCGCGAAGCGGATCGTCTTTATCGCTGGCCGCTCGGGCGCCGCCCCGACGACCATCCAGGCCTTTCCGACCTCGGGCTCTGACGCTTCGCTTTCATCGGGACGACTCGCGGCGCTGGCACCATGTCAGCGGTAAGCGGGTTGCCCGATCCGAGCCTGGACTCCATTGCGCGCGCATCGGGTTGCGGTACAGTTCGTCATTCACCGCGAACCAGCAATCAGAAAACAGACGGCCCCATAGCGGATCGGCGCAATAAAGCACGGAGAGCCCATGCGGTTTTGGCAAAAGCAACGTGACGCGGCAACGAGAACGGCACAGAGCGCGCTAACGAAAGCGAAGAAAACGAAACGCGGCGCGGCGGCTGCCCTGGTGCTCTTGCCGCTGCTGCTGTTCGGTACGTCGCAACCGGCGCGCGCGGCAAACTGGTGTAGTTCGGGCCTTTGGGTAGACGCGATGGTGGGCTCGTACCACATCCATCCCGACAAGGACTTCGAACAATTCAACCCGGGTCTCGGCATCGAATGCTGGCCTGGCGACACGTGGGCGCTCACGGCAGGCGGCTTTCGCAATTCGCTGCGCAGGCCCTCTTATTATGGCGGCGCGTTGTGGGCGCCTGAGTTCCTGCACTGGGGCTTCGTGCGGCTCGCGGCGATGGGCGGCATCATCTCCGGCTACAACTATGGCAACTGGGGTCTTGGCCACAACCATACGATCGGGCCCGTGGTGGCGCCTGTCGTGATGGTCGCGTACAAGCGCGTGGGCGTGAACTTCATCGTCATCCCGCCGATACCTTCCGACGATCTTCCCTTTACGATCGGGTTTCAGTTGCGGTTCAAGTTTTAGTCTTCTACCGCCTCCCGCAAACTCTCACCTTTGCTGATAACCTGACGCCTTTGCCATATTGGCGTCAGGCGTGCGTCACGGCCTCGCCCTAAGATACGAGCCTTCGTTTACAGGGCGCGAGACGTCGCGCGCTATCCAGCTCAAAGGAAAGCAATGAAGAAGTTCCCACGCTTGCTGATCGCCGCGGGCGCACTAGCCTTGAGCGCTGCCGCCATGGCCGCAGACGCCCCCGAGCCCGCCTGGTTGCCCGCAACGGCCGCCGCCAGTTTGCAGAATGCGAGTGCGATCGTCGAAGGTGCGAATGGGTCGAACGTGAAGTCGACGCTTTATGTCTTCATGGACCCAAACTGTATTTACTGTCACCTGGTGTGGAAAGCGCTGCAACCGTATGAAGCAGTGGGTTTGCAGGTGCATTGGATTCCTATGGGTTTTCTGAAGCCCGATTCGGCCGGCAAGGCGGCTGCGCTGCTGGAAGCGAAAGACGGCGCCGCGCTGCTCAAGGAACTCGAAACGCACTACTCGGAGAAAGACGAATCCGGCGGTATCGCGCCGCTCGCGCAGGTTCCCGTCGTTGACAGGAACAAACTCGACAACAACATCAAGCTCTTCCAAGACCTCGGATTTGACGGGACGCCTACGCTTGTCTATCAAGGTTCGGGCGGCCGCTGGGCCGACGTCAGCGGCTTGCCTAAGCTGAACGACTTGCCGGGCATGCTGAATCTGCCGGCGCAACCGGTCACCGATGCCGAATTGCAGAAGTATCGTTGAGCGCGCGCGGTGGTGAGCGAGCCGCCACATGGTGAGTTCACCGATACAACGATAGGTGAGGCGTTCCAGGCGTTGAGCTTGTTGCGCTCCTCCCGAAAAGCCTCACCTTTCCTGGCGACGGATATCGCGCGCCCACTTCCATGGAATTCTTCGCTTCGCTCAGAGGCGGCGAAGCTTGGCGTAAAGGTGAGTGTTTCCGGGAGTACGCACGTAGCGAAAGCCGTTCTGCGCCGCGGCGGCCGGCCCGTGATTCGCGGTATAGTCGTTCGCGACAAGAGAATTCGTTGTGCGCTCCACGCTTCGCCGCTGCCGCACGCAAGCTGTCTGCAACGGAGTTTTCCATGGGTATCCTGGACAGGCTTTGGCCGCGCGCCCGCAGGAAGCCGGCGCCGGAATCGCCGCAAATCCAGACGCTCATCGCGCGTCTGCTCGTACTCAGCCCCACACTGAAGCTCGCGCCCGGCTGGCGCGAACGGCTTGTTCCCGCGCTCGCGCAATCGGTTGCGTACGTCCGCAACGTGGTGGATCGCATGCCGCTCGCGCGCGAAGCGAGCGCCGCCACCTGGTCCAGCGATCCCTATATCCACGCGTTTTTCGCGGCGCCCGACGAGGTCGGCCATGTGTTGAGCCGTTCGCCCGAACTGCATGCGTGGTTCGGGAATCACCCGCTTGCGCGCGAAACTTACGCGGTGCTCGGCATGGCCCTGAACGAGCGGCGCGCCTTCGGCGTCGAACTGCATGGCGACGAGGTGCACACCGATGTCATGCAGACGACGCTGAGCTTCGACGACCACCAGGTGCGCGTATGCGGCGAAACCGAAAGCGAGCTTCGCGAGCAGATCGTGGAGCGCGTGGTCGAGCAGATCGCACTCGAAGGGCTGGAGCAGATCGGCGCCGACGAATCGCGACGTGATGTGCTTGAACAGGAGCGAGCGCTTCTCAGAACGCGTCTGCAACTGCTCACGCGTCACGGTGCTGGCACGCAACGCATGCTGGGCGAGCATGCTGCGCAAAACGTGGCCGAAGTGGCCAAGGTCGAGGCGCAGATCGCACAGAACGAGAGCGAGATCGCCGCGCTCGGCCTCAAGAGCGAAGCGCTCGAACATCAGCTTACGGTGATCTGCAGGGTGCTCGCGAACCCCGCGCAGTACACGAACGTCGAAATGCGCGAAATCTGCCTGAGTCCGATGAACGTCCTGCTTCCGAACGGCGGCCCAGGCAACAGCGCCTCGATCACGTTCCCGCTCGCACGCCTGCCCTCGAGCCCGCAAGGCTTGCGCGCCTTCTCGCTGGTGCGCTTCGCGCGCGCCGACCTTCAACCGTTGCCGCGAGTGCTCGTGGAAGACAGCCGCTTCATGATCTGAACGTCGCCGCGCGGGTCATAGGTGAGAAGATCCGGGAGCCGCGTTTGCATCGGAAGTTTCGTGATCCCGATGGAAAGGAGAACCTGGTTTCGGCGCGCAAGATTTTCCTGGGAGTCCCAGGTTAAGGGATGCGAATATTGCTCAGTGCCAGGTATTGGCAACCAAAACCTTGCGTGCGCGGGCGCGAAATGCCGAAAGGTGAGCGTTTTCGGGATCGGTACGAAAGGGTGCGAAACGGTGCGAAATGGTGCTTCGAATTGCTAACCGCTTATGCGAAAGCCGGCAAAAAGCCCCTTGAAAAGGGGCCTTTTTTCGTCGGTCGAGACATCGCGGCTCGCACTTCGTCGCGAAAGGTGAGCGTTTTCAGGGGCCGTGGATCAGGCGCCGGGTGCGGGCCACGCAAGCACGCCGTTCGCGTCGATCGTGAAGCGCAACTCGCTGGATTGCGATGCCGGTGCATCTTCGGCGGCGATATCGAACGTTTCTCCCGCTATCTCGACGGCAACGTAGCAGTCGCCGTGACGCAGCGACGTGCCCGCAATGCGCCCGCGCCACGCGCCCTCCTGCGTCGCGACGAGCGCGCGCGGCGAGACGCGCCACATCACGCGCGAGCCCACCGCAAGCGAGGTATCGGCGCACGGCAGACGCAATCCCATCGACGTTTCGATCGCGCCGCCCGCGCGCACGATGCCTTCGCCGACGTTGTGCAGGCCGAGCAGTTCGGCCACGCGCAGCGTGGCGGGCTGCTGGAACACGTCGGCCACGGCGCCCGCCTGGAGCACGCGTCCCTGTTCGATCACGAGCACTTCATCGGCGAGGAGCGCGGCTTCGTCGGGGTCGTGCGTGACGATCACCGTCACCGCGCCCACCTCGCGTTGCAGCGCGCGCAGGGACTGCTGCAGACGGCGGCGGCGCGGTGTGTCGAGCGCGGCGAACGGCTCGTCGAACAGCAGGAGCGGCGTGTGCCGCGTGAGCGCGCGCGCCAGCGCCACACGCTGGCGCTGGCCGAACGAAAGCTGGCGCGGCAGGCGCTGCGTGAGCGTGTCGAGTCCGAGGTGCGCCAGCCAGTAACGCGCGCTGGCGGCGTCGGCGTCGACAGGAAACGCGAGTTGCTGCGCCACCGTCATGTGCGGAAAGAGCCCGTAATCCTGCGGCATATAGCCGATCTGGCGACGCTCGGGCGGCAACGCGCCGAGGTTGGTTGCGCCGAGCGTGACGTGGCCCGCGTCGTTGCGTTCGAGCCCGGCGATGATGCGCAACGCGAGCGATTTGCCCGAACCCGAAGGCCCGATGATCGCGAGCCGGCGCGTTTGCGGCTGCCATGCAACGTCGAGCGTGAACGCGCCGAGATGCCGCCGCGCCGCGAAGGCGAGACGCAGGTCGGTGTTCTCCGCCGCGGCGGCGGCCGGCGTGATGCCGGTGAGTTCGTCGCCGTTGTCGAGGTTCACCGCCAGCGTCGAGCGCGCGCCCCGGCTATAGACGGAGAGCACCGCGCAGATGATCGCGATGCCGAGCGTGGGCAGCAGGAGCGGCATCATCGCGGGCAGGCCCTGGCCGCCGAACACGACGTAGGTATAAACAGGCAGCGAATACGGGTGATAGGCGACCATGACGGTCGCGCCGAACTCGCCGAACGCGCGCAGCCAGGCGAGCGCCAGGCCCGCGCGGATGGCGGGCCACGCAATCGGCAGCGTGATGCGAAAGAAGCGGCTGGCGGCGCGATGGCCGAGCGTGGCGGCGACGTCGTCGTAAACGGGATCGACGGCGCTGAATGCCGAGCGCGCCGCGACGATCAGAAACGGCGCGGCCACGAAGGTCTCGGCGAGCACGATGCCCGTGAACGAGTCGGTGAGCGAGCCGCCGAAGAGCTGGCCGATGCCGCTATATGGCCCGATGAGAAAAAGCAGCAGCACGCCGCTCGTGAGCGGCGGCAGCGCGAGCGGCAACTGCACGACGAAGCCGAGGAGCGCGATGCCGCGCGCGCGCGAACGCGCGAGCCAGTAGCCGAGCGGCACGCCGCCCAGCAGGATGACGAGCGCGGCCACGCTCGCGCTCGCCACCGAAACGCCAACCGCCGACCAGGTGGCGCGCCAGTCGACGCCGGCCCAGTCGGCCTGGCCGATCTGCGGAATGCTTGCGACGAACGGCGCGCACAAATAGACCGCGAGCAGGGCGCCGAGCCACCAGAGCGGCTGAGAGCGCTTCACCGCTGCCTGCGCGGTGATCTGCGCGGCTCGTGTTCGTGTCATTGCTGCGCGGCGTCGATCACGGCCTGGACCGACGGCGGGATCGCCTGCGCTTGACCGGCGACCGTGGGCTTCGTCACGTCCACGCCGTGCTCGGCGAGCAGCTTGCGTCCTTCCGCCGAAAGCAGGAAGTCCACGAAGCGCGCGGCGCCGGCGCTATTGGGTGCGTCGCCGAGGATCGTGAGAGTGTAGTTCGCCTTGATGTTCAGTTCGGGCGCGGGATGGATCGACGGAATCTTCAGGTCCGAAGTTTCGGTCGAGTAGAAGAAGCCCGCGTCGAGCTGACCCGACTGCAAACGGCCAACGAGCGTTTCCTCCGGCAGCACCTGTTCGGGATTTTCCGGCGCGCCGAGCGTTTTCTCGACGAGGTCGGGCTGGTTGTACGCCTGCGCGGCCTTCGTCATGAGTTCCACGGTGAAGGCGCCCTTCGGGTCGAGCTTCGGGTCGGTGCGGCCAATGCGGATGCCCGGTTCCTGGAGCACCTGGTCCCACTTCTTCGTCTTGAAGTCGTTGGCGAAACGGCTCTTCGGGTTATAGCCGATCAGGAGCGGCGACTCGGCGAAATTCACGTACCACGAAACATGATTGCCGTTGGCCTCGCCCATGAGGCTCGTGTTGACCTTCGGGCTCGCGCTGATGAACACGTCGCCGCGGCGCAGCTTGCCCTTCACTTCATTGGCGATCTTGTTCGAGCCAGCCGCATAGCCCTTGAAATGCAGGCCCGTTTCCTTTTCGAACGCGGGGCCCACGCTCTTTTCCATGAGGTTCACGAGCGAGCCCGCATAAAGGACGTTGACGTCGGTTTCGTCGGCGAATGCGTTGGTGGCTGCACCCATCGCCCCCATCGCCCCCATTACACCGCTCATCATGACGACTGTAGCCACCAGCTTGCGGATAAACATGTTCGACACCCCGTCCGTTATAAAGGCCCATATATTACGATGGACTGCTGGATTCATGTGCTTATCCAAATGGCTATTTTGGCGATCCATGCCTGTGCGCTTCGCGCTGTCACGGCTAAACTGGGGTTCAGTCCTTTCGCGCTTTTTCCCGTTCCATTGTCCTGTTCAATTGTGGAGGCCCTTATGCGTACCAGCGCCCGTAATCATTTCTCTGGCCAGATCAGCGCGGTCAAGGCCGGCGCCGTCAACGACGAAGTCACGTTGCGCGCCGATGGCGGGCTTGAAATCGTCGCGATCATCACGCATGGCAGCGCCGCTTCGCTGGGTCTCGCCGCGGGCAAGCCGGCGTTCGCGCTCGTGAAGGCATCGTCGGTGATCCTTATGGTCGATGGCGACGCGAGCAAGGTGTCCACGCGTAATGTCGTCGAGGGCACCGTTTCGTCGGTCACGAAGGGCGCGGTGAATGCGGAAGTCGTGCTCGCGGCGCCGGGCGGCGCGCAAATCGCGGCCATCGTGACGAACGAGAGCGTCGATCGTCTCGGCCTCGCGGCAGGTAAGCAGGCTGCGGCGCTCTTCAAGGCATCGAGCGTGATCGTCGGCGTAGACGGTTGATGCGCTAGCGCGATCGCAGGTGAATGCGATAAATGCGATGAATGCGATAAGCGACAAACCCGCTGCGCCGCCATCGAACGATTTCGATGCGCTGGCGGCCGCGCGTTGCGATGCCCTGACGGGAGCGCCAGCGCCGCCGCGCACGCGCGATGCGTGGCTTTTCGCGCGGCTCGTCGCGGCGCGCGAGGTTCGCGGCGAATTGCCGTTGCTGGGGCTGTCGCTCGCACAGATCGACGCACTCGGCGCGCGGCACTTCGTGTGTGCGGTGACGGCTGAAGCGCCGCACGCGCGCGTCGTCACGGATGCGTCGCATGCGGCATTCGCCGCGGCCATGCACGCCTTTCTCGTGTCGCTCGCCGCGCCGCAAGCCGATCCCCACGACGTGCGTTGCCTCGCCGCGATCATTGCCCATGCGTGCCTGCGCCCCGATCATCTGTGGCGCGATCTGGGCCTGCGCGGCCGCGATGACGTCACGCGCATGCTGGAGCGCTTCTTTCCCGAGGTCGTGGCGCGCAACGTGGAAGGCTTGCGCTGGAAGAAACTACTGGCGCGCGAGCTTGCGCTGGCGTCGGGCGCGACGCCCGGCCCGGCGCCCGGTTGTCCCGGCTGCGAGGACTTCGGCTTCTGCTTTCCTGCCCGGCGATAGCCATTGGTAGCGCAGCGGCGCGCGGCACGCATCGTGTATGCTTGCGCGCATGACCAAGTCCCCCAACGATCAGCCACAGGCAGAAGCTCTCGCGCCTGAGCAGGCGCAGAAACCGGCCCAACCCGAAGTGCGTTTTCGTATGCGTATCGTTCATGAAGGCACGATTGCGCTCGGGCCGGGCAAGGTGTCGCTGCTCGAAGCCGTTCGCGAGCATGGCTCGATCTCGGCTGCGGCGCGCAGCATGAACATGTCGTACCGGCGCGCGTGGCTGTTGATGGACGAACTCAACCGCGCGCTGGAGTCGCCAGCCACGGTTTCCGAGCATGGCGGGCAGAGCGGCGGCGGCAGCATGCTCACGCCGGTGGGCGAGGAGATCGTGCGCCTGTATCGCAGCATCGAGGCGCGCGCCGCTTCGGTTTGCGAGGCCGAGATCGAGGCGCTCGTCAAACTCGTAAAGCGCTGACATGACGTGATCCGACGCGGCGGCGCGCTGCCGCCGACGTTAGCCGCTTAGCCGTGGCGCAGGCAGAAACGCGAGACGGGCACCGCGGCGAGCGTGGGCGTCGGGCTCGCATGCAGGCGCATCATCAATTCGACGAAGCTCGCAAGACTTGCGGTGCGCAATGGGTGCCACGTGACCTGATGCCGTTCGCACACGCGCTTGAGCATGCTCATCGAATCGTGGTCGATGCAGTCCACGGGAAACACCGCGAGATCGGCGTTCGCGAGCGCCGCCGCAAGCAGGCCCTTGCGATCCTCCACGCCGCCGTCGTGGATGGTCAGCTCGCCTCCCGCTGCCTCCACCCAGCGCCTGAGCGCGTGATTCGAACCCGGCCTGCCACCCACGTAGACGATGTGGCGGCCCTTGAGCGCGTCCACGGGAAGCGCGCGGTGCGCCTGCGGGTCTTCGTTCGGCTGCGCCGTTTGTTCCATGGCGTGCACTTCGGCGCGCAAGGCGTCGATCAGCGCATGGGCTTCGTCGAGTTGTGCGCGCAGCGTATGGAGCGCGGCGGCGTCGGCGTTCGCGCGCTGTTCGGCGATTTCGCGGCGGCTCGTGTGCAGCGCGAGCCGCGCGTCGCGTGCCGCGAGCGCTTCCTCCAACGCTTCGAGTTGCGCCTGCTGCGGCGTCGTTTCGCGCAGCGCAGCCAGTTGCGCGGTTTGCGCATCGAGGGCATGGCGCGCCGCGTCGCGCTCACGGCTCATCTCGTGCAGGCGCGCCTGCTGGCGCTCGATCCTGGCCTGGAGTTGGGCGTTTTCCGCCTCCAGTGCCACGAGGCGGCGCAAGTCGGCGCGATTGGCGGCGCCCACCAGATGCGAAAGCATGTGCAGTTCGCCGAACGCGGCCTGGCGCACTTCCATCGTCGTCGCCGGATGCGTCATCAGCGCCCAGTACGCGGGCGGGATGTCGCCGTTCGCCAGCGATTCGTTCCAGAGCGCGAGCACGGCTTGCGCGTCGCGCGCGGCGGCGAAACGGCGCACCGCGCCCGCGTAACGCGTATCGAGGGCCTTTTGCAGCGCTTTGCTGCCCGCGCCGCCTTCTATCGCCAGTTCGACCGCCGCGTGGTGGATCTCCAGATCGCTCGCGCGCTGGGCATCGAGCCTGGCGAATTTCGGCACCAGCTTGCGCAGCTCGTGCGTGCTCAGGCAGGTGCCGATGATGGAGCAGTGCAGATGGGAGTCGAGTTCGACGAGGCGCGTGCGCTGCCGCGCGCGGGCGAGTTCGGCTGGCGAGGGGCCGCAGCAGTCTGCGTTCGCCAGAACGCGCAGCGTGTTTTCTTCGGCAGATGTGCCGCCCGGCGTGCGGGCGAGGCGGAACGGCGGTGCGTGCATGG
Organism: Paraburkholderia sp. J76; assembly: GCF_905220295.1. Lineage (NCBI taxonomy): Bacteria > Pseudomonadati > Pseudomonadota > Betaproteobacteria > Burkholderiales > Burkholderiaceae > Paraburkholderia > Paraburkholderia sp. J76. Next base: position 4,565 of record NZ_CAJMZJ010000006.1, on the reverse strand, counting down.
TGACCTCTGTCCGGTGCGCAACGCGGGGCTGTGCGTGGGGGCGTGCCTCAATACGGCTCGCCGCCCGCAACTAGCCGCGCCGACAGCGCAATATATCATGGAATATAACGAAAACCGGCTGGCGGTTGGCAGCGCGGTTCAGGCTGCGGGTTGGCGCACGAGCGCTGTTGCGACAGCGGTGACGGCGACGGCTTTGGCTTTTGCCTTGGCCACAGAGCGATCCGCGTCCGAACGTGTTTCGGCTGCGTTTGCATGCTGCGCCAGCACATGTTCCACGCCGAGCCCGACGAAGGCCGCGTCGAGCCGCTCCAGTTCGGCGGCGGTTCGGCGCAGCGCTTCGGTGTCGAGGCAAAACGCGTCGCTGAAAAGCGCATCGCGCGTCTTGTCGAGGCGTCGCGCGTCGCGAATGACGCGCTTGAGTTCGCGCTGACGGGCGAAACGGGCCAGATCGATGCGTCGCGAGAGCGCGAGAAGGAGCGGCTGCAACGACGCGCCGGCTTGCGCCGCCTGTGCGCCGCCGCGCGCGCCGCTTTCGCCGCTGTCGTAGCCGCGCGCCAGCATGCGCTCGAAGCGCTCGATGCTGTTGCGCAGCCGCCTGAACGCGTCGATCACATCGCGGATCAATTCCGCGCGTTCGTGCCCCGACGCGGGCCGCAGCGTAGTGATCGTGGCAGCGAAGCCGTCCGCGCCGGCGGGCATGGGCGCGCCTCGCGCCTGCGATATCGAGCTAGCGCTTACGAAGCGCCGACTACTCGCCACTTGATGCCTCCGTCTGCTGATGTTCGTCCGATGTATTCTATAGGATATAACGATTCAGAGATGCAGCGCATGAATCGCGCGGTCCGGTGTTCCTGTGGCGCCACGCCGCATGAACTAAAATTGCCGTTTTGCGCCGCGCTTGCGCGCCTGACTTTTCGCTTTTTTCCGCAGTTCAATGATCACACCCTCTCCGGACGCGGTCTCCGACGACCCGCCCAGTCTTTCGCGCAATCGCGGCTTCCAGCGTTTCTATGGCGCGCGTGTGCTGTCGTCGTTCGCGTTCCAGATGCTTGCCGTCGCCATGGGCTGGCACATCTACGCCCTCACTCACAGCGCGTTCGCGCTCGGTCTCGTGGGCCTCGCGCAGTTTCTGCCGATGTTCTGCCTCACGCTCGTCGTCGGCCACGTGGCGGACCGGTACGACCGCAGACGCATCGCCTCCGTTTGCCAGCTCATCGAATGCGGCGCCGCACTGACCTTCGCGGCCGGCACGCTCGGCGGCTGGCTGAGCGCGCCGCTCATTTATGGGCTCGCCGCGTGCGTGGGCGCGGCGCGCGCATTCGAGTCGCCCGCCATTTCGTCCTTGTTGCCGGGCGTGGTGCCGCGCTCGCAACTGCCCAACGCCACCGCCTGGTCCACTTCGGCGAATCAGACCGCTAACATCGTCGGCCCGGCGCTGGGCGGCCTGCTGTACGGCATCGGCGCGACGCCGGCCTACGCGGCCTGCTCGCTCGCGTTCGCGGCGGCGGCCACGCTCTCGGGCACGATCCCGATGCGCGCCAAACCGCCCGCGCGTGCTCCTGTCACGCTCGAATCGGTGTTTTCGGGCATCGCGTTCATCCGCTCGCAGCCTGTGATTCTCGGCGCGTTGTCACTCGACCTGTTCGCGGTGCTGTTTGGCGGCGCGACGGCGCTCCTGCCAGTGTTCGCCCGCGACATCCTGCATGCCGGACCCATCGCGCTCGGACTTTTGCGCTCGGCAACGGCCGCGGGCGCGCTGGCGGGCTCGATCTGGCTCGCGCACTTTCCGCTGCGGCGCCGCCCGGGCCTCGCGATGTTCGGCGGCGTGATCGTGTTCGGCTGCGCGACGATCGCGTTCGGGCTATCGCACAACATCGTCGTGTCGCTCATGGCGCTGGCGGTGCTGGGCGCCTCGGACGTGGTGAGCGTGGTCGTGCGCACGTCGCTCGTGCAGTTGCGCACGCCCGACGAAACGCTCGGCCGCGTAAGCGCGGTCAATTCGCTTTTCATTGGCACGTCGAACCAGTTGGGCGAGTTCGAATCGGGGCTGACGGCTGGCTGGTGGGGCGCGCAGCGCGCCGTGCTCGTGGGCGGCGTGGCGACGATCTGCGTTGCCTTGCTGTGGATGCGGTTGTTCCCGGCCCTGCGCGACACGCGCTCGCTCGAGCGCGAAGAAACGCGCGCCACCGCGAGCGCAAACTAGTCGCGCACGCGCCGCGGCCTGCGGCGCCCCGTCCCGCCGATGCCGCACGCCGGGGTTTGCCGTTATCCTTTCTCTACGGCCCGCTCGCGGCGGGCTGCCGTTTGGCTCATCCACCCTTCAAGTCATGCATTCATTGACCATCGCCCTGAGGAGTGCCCGATGCGCGTAGGCCGCCCCGTCAAGGCGCTGCCGCAGCCGCTGTGCGATTACTGCGGCGCGAAAGCAGTGCTCGCGCGTTTTGCCGACGAGGCCTACCCGTATCGCGACGATCACGGTCCGCTTTGGGTCTGCATGCCCTGCGAGGCCTGGATCGGGGTGCCCGCGCGCAGCACGCGCAACGTGCCGCTCGGCCGGCTTGCCAACGCCGCCCTGCGCGACGCCAAGAGCCGCCTGCATGACGCGCTCGAACCGCTGGTGGCCGCGAAAATGCGGCGCGACAAGGTCAACGCCTTCGAAGCGCGCGGCAAGGCCATCCGCTGGCTCGGCGAGGAACTGGGCTTCGACCTGCCGAATCCGTCGATTCACCTCCTCACGCTCGAACAGTGCGAGCAGGCCATCGCCCACATCGAGGCGTTCATGGCCGCGCGGCCTGGAGACGACGAGCGGCGCTGAGGTTGCCCCGCGTCGTTGATGCAACTAACCGCGAGATCGCCTGCCCGGCGGCGCGATGCCCGGCGCATGGCTGTCACTGATGGTTACATTCGATTTGCGGATCGACGCTTAACCTTCGGCGCGGCGTGCCGTTATTGCACGGAACAGACTCTTACTTGCCCTTCCCATGGTCAGGACCATCCCTTTTCCGCAACGCTCGCAAGCCGGTCGTCCCCGACGCAGCAAGTCGATGTTGCTGCCGATCCCGCACGCGGTCGCCAACGAGCTTGCGCTGCAAGTCCATCTCGCGCTCGCGGCGCTGCGCCGTGGCGGCACCGGCGACGACGCACGCGCTTTGCTTCACGCTCACGTGCTCGCGCAATCGATTGCGGAGGCCGGATACGGCGTGCTTGAAGCGGAAAAGGTGCGCGCAGCCGATGCCGTGCTGATCGCCTGCTTCGAGCGCGGCAACACGGGCGGCGGCTGGCGACTGGAAGAACCGGACTTCGATGCCATCGCCCAGCTCGTGAACGTATACGACCGACAGCTACAAAGCGCGCCGCTGTGGGCGCTGACCGAGGCAAGCGAGCGGCTCGAACGCATGGGCGCCGGCGAAACCAGCCAGCAGGCATTGCGCAAGAGCGCCTGACGCGTGCCGAAAGCGTGCCCACACGCACCGGGCATGCGCCTTGCACGAAGGTTACCTAACCGTTGTGGCGGATCGAACCGATACGGCCCGCCAGCCGGGCCTGTGGCGACATTGGCACGAGATTTGACGCGGGACGCGAATCGTGTTGACTTGGGACAGGTGGCGCGCCTAAAATTCGCCCGTCTTAACAAAAGGGGCTGACGCCTTGGACAGTAGCAGTTGTCGATCTTCGAACAGTTTCGCTGCCTGACCGGCAGGACGTCCGCGCTCCCTTTCTATCAGCCGCCGTCTTGCCAGCCAGGCAGATGGTGCGCGTCCAGCAGTAAATCCTCGTGCACTCTTGATTAGCGTCGACCGACGCCGCAGCGCCGTGACCGTCACTTTGACCGTATCGCGCGCCGCGGATGGCCGACATCGCGCCCTAAGCCCGCCCTGATCGATGCGCGCTTGCGGCACGGTTCGTTCGTTGCGCCCTCCAGCGCGACGCGCGGATCGACACTTGCGCGCCTTTGGGGCCGCTTCGCGTTCGGGCCAACGCCCGGTCGAAGCCTCCAGCACCGGCCGCCGTGACGATAAGGAGTTCCGATGTCTGACAGTGACAGTTATCCGTTATGCCGCTTCCTTTCGAATTGCACTGAGGAAAGCGGGCAGACGCGAGCCGCCGCGCGCTGAAAGATTGCGCTCTGCCGGGTCTGCTGGCTTTCCTCCCTAACGCGTCCGCCGCGACGCCAGGAGAACCAGTATGAATTTCGGCCTTCTTTTGCCGCACCTGTCCAGACTGCAGCAAACGCAGCACTCCCTCCATCCCGATGTACTCGGCGCGCGTGAGCGCGCGAGCGCTCCGCCGCCCTGCCGGAAATCGCGGCTCGCCGCGCGCTGGCGAGACCTGCGAGCGCGCGTGTTTCGGGTCTGAACCAGACGAGATGTAAAACGGATCCCCGCGCGTATGTTCCAGCCGACCCGACTGGTCGTACGCGCCGCGCGAGGGATTCGCGCAATAAACCCAACGCCGGTGCTTCGACATGAACCAGTTCAACCACACATTGCGAACGACCCGCCGCGCAGCGCGCGCCTGCGCCGGCGCGCTCGTGCGCACGCTTGCACGCGCTAACGGAGGCCGCT